>NZ_KB850142.1:528844-835288 GCF_000369685.1 Acinetobacter sp. CIP 102136 | reverse complement strand
CAATTGGTTGTGCGGTAGATTTTGTGTGTAGGCTTCTTCATTTGAAAATTATATCGCTGAAAAAGCCTTTACAGATAGGTTTGTGCAACAAAGCCCTTTATAGGTCAAAAATTTATTATCCAATAAAAGGAATAACTTAAGTCCTATTTCATATATAGGAAAATTTTTAATAAAATTTAAAAAGCGTTATTAAACAGAACCACTTAATAACTATACTATTGATATTTATAAATATATACAAATAAATCTAAATCTTCTATATTTTTAAAAAATTAAATAAAACATTAAAAATACAATTCTTTTTGAATATTATTAACTGTGAAGAAATACGATACTTAACATGACCTCACCAATAAAACTTAAGCTGTTTCGAATTTACCTTGACTTTAATTCAAATATTTTTACTTATTATTTTGGTATAAACTTAGATCAAATCATTGTTTGTAATTATATTTATTAATCTATTTATAATAAATAAGCCCCTTTAAAAGAGGCTTATTCTATTCAGTTTTTATTAGATATTGACTACTTTGACGATAATCGTTTGAGTATCTTCCTGCTCTTCGGCCAGATACAAACGTTTAAGCTCTTTGCTTTTCACTTTGAACTGCAAATTCTGATAAGAAATTGTGCTTGGTATCTGATCAAAATATTGACCATCAGCGTCAATTTCTTCCTGAAATAATGGTGTACCCAATTGATAGTCAAGACTTTTTAAGACTACATATTTTACTGTGGTTTTCATTCCAACACCCTACTTTCACTAAGCACTTTATTTTTATTTTTACCACTGTTCCGCCTGAGAAGAAACCTCTATTTTTGAAAATAGCCCAAACTTTAACCACTCAGATTTGCGATCAGGTCAACATGAAATTACACTGATCTATGAAAAAAATTTTAACTTTCATAAAAATATAAATATACTTGGAGTTGATCGACAGGAAAAAATCTGCCTAGATTGATCTAAAATCACTCCCACAAAGAAAATATAGAGACTATGACAAAAACCTGTTGCGGCTTACTCGAAGAGAAAAACATAAAAATTGCCTTTATCGAAAGCGCAAGTTCTGGATATCTCAGTAGCCAGTTCTCCATTTGTAAAGGAGAAGGTGCCGAAATTCTGATTGGTGGTTTGATCTGCTACGATGTAAGTGTCAAGACTTCAGTATTGGGCATTTCCAAGAATCTGATCAATAGTCATACTGCGGAATCTATGCCGGTAACGGTTGCTCTGGCGGAAGCAGGTAAAAAAATGTTCCGTGATGCTGACTGGATTATTGCCTGTACAGGATTGCTTAAACCAGGTGGTAGCGCGACACCAGAGAAACCGGAAGGGACTTTTTTTGTGGCCATTAATGATGGCACGCAAATCCATCAGTTCCAGTATTATCTCAAAGGCTCGCCACTTGAACGCCTCAACAAACTGTCCGCTGTGGTTGCACATGACATGATCAATCTGTTGAATAACAGCTAAGCTTTCAAAGTTACTGTATAGCCTGAATAAGCTTCATTATTTCTACCGTATTTTAAGATAGATTGGCATGATCAGATGCCAATCTATTTTTTTGAGGGTGGAATGACCATGAATATTAAAACTGCACTGCTCCTGCTCCCTCTGAGCTTGCCCACTCTGGCTTTCGCTACCGTAGGCGGTCCACAAAATATTGAAGTTCTAGGCTATGAAGTCAAAGAACAGAAGCTTTATATCATGCGTCACTATCTTGATGGTCGTGGACGCTTGCCTCAACTATATTATTATAATTTTAAATCCCAAAAACCAAATCAACTGGTTCAGGTCAATTCCTTATATATCAATCCTAAAACCAAGCGCATCGATTATGATCAAGACAGTCGCAAGTTTGATCAGGACATTGCCAAAATCAAAAAACGTTTAGTTCCATTAAATCCAATTCAAAAATCAAAACCACAGCTTAAGGTGTTAAAGACAAAAAAAGGTAGCGCGCCTGCCTGGCATGACCCTCAGGAAAAAGTGCCAAAATGGACCTATCAATATCAAGTGAAATCTGGCTTACAAAAAAGCGCGGTTCAGCAAGCGGTTAGTTATCAGCAAGGCTTGAAAATTAGCCAGGCCTATAAAGTTCCGAGACAAAATAAAACTCTGGTAATAGTAAAGTATCTGGGTATTCCTTTTGAAACAGGTTATAGCATTGAAGATCCGGCACTGTTAAGCCGATAACGAAACCGATAAAAAATAAGGTCTCAATTGAGACCTTATTTTTTTTATTTTTACTACAGAAACAGATTAAGCCGCAGTAGAACGCTCAGCGATTGGCACTACTTTACGCAACTCTGGCCCAGTGTAATCCGCGCTTGGACGGATAATACGATTGTCTGCACGTTGTTCCATCACATGTGCGGCCCAGCCTGTCACACGCGACATAACAAAGATCGGGGTAAACAGCTTGGTTGGAATGCCCATAAAATGATAGGCAGATGCATGGAAGAAATCCGCATTACAGAATAATTTCTTCTCACGCCACATGACTTCTTCACAGCGTACCGAGACTGGATAAAGTACCGTATCACCGACATCTTTGGCCAAACGCTCAGACCAGACTTTAATAATGCCATTACGCGGATCATTGTCCTTATAGATCGCATGACCGAAGCCCATGATTTTTTCTTTACGTTCCAGCATGCCCAGCATTTCACGTTCAGCTTCTTCAGGCGACTTCCAGTTTTCAATCATGTCCATCGCAGCTTCGTTGGCACCGCCATGTAGAGGGCCACGCAAGGAACCGATTGCACCGGTAATACAAGAGTGCATATCGGACAGCGTTGATGCACACACACGAGCGGTAAAAGTTGAAGCGTTGAATTCATGCTCTGCATACAGAATCAAGGAAACATTCATCACCTGTTCATGTAATTCATTTGGCTTTTCGCCATGCAGTAGATTCAGGAACTGCGCACCGATTGAATCATCATCGGTATTTTCTTCAATACGCACGCCGTCATGGCTATAACGATACCAGTAACAGATCATTGCCGGCAAAGTTGCCAAAATACGGTCTGCGATATCCTGTTGCTGCTCAAAAGATTGCTCAGTTTCAAGATTGCCCAGCATGGAAACGCCAGTACGCATCACATCCATTGGATGTGAGTCGGCAGGAATACGCTCAAGGACTTCTTTTAATGCCTGAGGTAAAGTGCGTAAGGATTTCAGTTTGGCTTTGTAGGCTGCCAATTGCTCTGATGTCGGCAATTCTCCGAAGAAAATCAGGTAAGCGACTTCTTCAAACTGGCAATGTTCAGCCAGATCCTGTACGTCATAACCGCGATAGGTCAGGCCTGCGCCACTTTTGCCTACTGTTGAAAGTGAGGTTTTACCTGCCACTTGTCCGCGCAATCCTGCGCCAGTGAGTACTTTTCCTTCAGCCATTTTTTTAATTCTCCTGTTTAAACAGTTTATCTAATGTGTCTTCGAAGCTGTGATAATCTAAAAATTCGTAGAGTTCTTTTCGTTGTTGCATGATATCCAGCACATTTACCTGAGTACCATGTTCGCGCACCGAACGCATCACTTCAAGTGCGGCTTTTTGCATTGCACGTGTCGCTGACAATGGATACAGCACCATGCCAATGCCCTGCTCAGCCAATTCATCTACCGTATAATACGGCGTATCACCAAATTCGGTAATATTCGCCAGGACTGGCACACCGACCGCATCACATACTGTACGGTACATGGTGATATCAGTCATCGCTTCAGCAAAAATCGCATCTGCGCCCGCTTCAACACAGGCAGAAGCACGGTCAATCACGGCTTGCAGGCCTTCTTTTTGTAGCGCATCGGTACGCGCCATCACCACGAAGTTTGAATCGGTTTTCGCATCTACAGCAGCTTTGATACGATCGACCATTTCCTGTTGCGATACGATTTCTTTATTTGGACGATGACCACAACGCTTCTGTGCAACCTGATCTTCAATATGAACCGCAGCGGCTCCTGCTGCAATCATCTGTTTGATCGTTCGGGCAATATTTAATGCGCCGCCCCAACCGGTATCAATATCAACCAGTAAAGGTGTATCCACACGTTCAGTGATCCGGCGTACATCTTCAAGAACATTATCCAGGCTGGTCATGCCCAGGTCAGGCAAACCATAAGAATAATTCGCGACACCCGCACCTGATAAATAAATGGCTTTATAACCGACCTGTTTGGCCATCATGGCAGCATAGGCATTTACCGTGCCCATAATTTGCAATGGTTTCTCGACTTCAAGCGCTTGTCTAAATCTTAAACCTGCAGACATTTGTTCTGTCATCTTCCTTTTCCACAGTCTTGGCTATAATTATTGAAATTCGAGTATACTCATTTGGCTTGCTCATTCCATAACCCGATAGAACAAACACTCTAAAACTTTAGTCAAATTTTTAAGTTTTGCTTTACCTAATTAGCAAATAGCGCACTTATCTGGCGCAATTATGAAATATGTGCATATATTTGCTATGATGGCGTTTCAATCTTTATTGTCATGTTGATGTACGATCTCCTATGCAAGACCTTGCCCTAGAACCGCTCGCCAAAGATCTGCCACAGACCAAACGTGGTCATGAGCGTTGTATTGCGCTGCTGATCAGTGCAACCGAGCTATTTCTGGAACGGGGTTATGACGCTGTCTCTCTGGATGATATCGTCCAGCATGCCGGAGGCTCCAAAGCTTCGATCTATAAATACTTTGGCAATAAAGAAGGCTTGTTTAAAGCCATCTGCGATTATCGTCGTATCAAGTTTTTTGAAGATATCAGTATTCCGATCGAATTGATGGCACTGGATTTTCGTAGTTATTTAGTACACACGCTACTCAATTTTTATCACCAGATCATGCAACCTGAAAACTCGGCCTTTATGCGTCTGATGCTGGAACAGAGTCAGCGCAATCCAGAACTTGCCCAGCATATTCATGAGCGAGGCCCGGTGCATGTACAAAGTGCCATTGCTACGGCTTTAGAACAGGCAGATGCGCAAGGTTTATTGCATTGCGAGAATCCGCAATATTCGGCACAGTTGTATTTTGGTATTTTGCGCAATCTGGAATGGCGTATTCTGATGGGAATTCCGGTACAGGAAGATGATCAGGAAATCGACAAATACATCAGTTATTGTGTGGATCGCTTTTTAGACGGTCATCAAAAAGTCTAGTTTTTTTGCATTTTTCATTGCTTATAGTATATTAGCCGATTCCGTATTTTTTTCTTAAACTAACCAACAACTGATTGTTGATCGAGTTTTTCGGCAATTATTGTGGAGTAACGAATGGCTCTCCGTCACTTTCTCACCTTACGCGATTTATCAACTTTAGAACTTAACCAGATTTTGCAACGCGCAATTGAGCTTAAGCGCAAACAGCATAACAATGAAGTGTTCCAACCATTTGTTGGTAAAGTGATGGGCATGATTTTTGAGAAATCGAGTACCCGTACGCGTGTTTCGTTTGAAGCTGGCATGAGCCAATTTGGTGGTAGCGCGATTTTCCTGTCTTCACGCGATACCCAGTTAGGTCGTGGTGAACCGATTGAAGATTCTGCACGTGTGATTTCAAGCATGCTGGATATCGTGATGATCCGTACTTTCGGCCATGATATCGTGGAGCGTTTTGCATCTTATTCAAAAGTTCCAGTGATTAATGCGTTGACAGATGACCACCATCCTTGCCAGCTACTTGCTGACATGCAGACTTATGTAGAGCAACGTGGCTCAATTGAAGGTAAAACTGTTGCCTGGATTGGTGATGGCAACAATATGTGTAACTCTTATATTGAAGCTGCACATATGTGGGGCTTTAATCTGAAAATTGCAGCGCCAAAAGGCTATGAGCCACAAGAAAAATTCCTGTCTGAATTCGCGCATTGTGTGGAACTGGTTCCTTCTGCTGAAGATGCAGCGGTGAATGCTGACCTGATCGTGACTGATGTTTGGGCAAGCATGGGTCAGGAAGAAGAGCAGAAGATCCGTGAAAAAGCCTTTGCAGATTATCAGGTGAATGAACGCCTGATGGATCTTGCACATCCGGATTGCTTGTTTATGCACTGCTTGCCTGCGCATCGTGGCGAAGAGATTTCAGAAAATCTGCTTGACCATAAAAATGCCGTAGTTTGGGATGAAGCTGAAAACCGCTTGCACGCGCAAAAAGCTTTGGTTGAATTCCTGATTAATGAAAATCTGAAAAAAGACTAATTTTTTAAGATGAATCTTCACAAATTAAGCACCAATCTCTGGTGCTTTTTTTGTCTCAGCTCTTATAATCATTGTTGAAATGGAATAAAAAGTGATTTTATACAATGCAAAAAAAATATTGGGCTTTGGCACTCTTGACTGGTTTTAGCAGTGTCGCCTTACCGGTGCATGCTTCTGAATTTGACCAATATCTTCAAGAAAAAAATATTATTGACAGCAAATTTAAAATTCAGAAAAAAGCTGAGCTGAATGAATTGCTCGCAGTGCTCAGTGCAGAGGATTCCAGAACTTTACCATTGCAGATTGATCAAAATACGATTATTGAACAATTACAGTTAAGTGCCAATAAAACCACACTGAAAGGCATGATCATCACGCCCGATTTTAGCCAGTTTGAAAAAGACTTGGGGCGCAAAGAAGTGATGAAAGTCATTCGCAATAATCTGCTCAATAATTGTGAAATTTTCTTTGAGCATCGCTATCAGATTGAGAACCCTTACAAGGTTGAACTCAGCCTGAACTCGCAGACACAAACATATAAAACGGATATTTCCCAGAAAGATTGCAAATTAAAATAATCTAAACACATAAGACATTTATTTCGATTCAGGATTCAAGAATCCTGAAAACAAAAGGTAGCCGTGGCTACCTTTTTTAATAAGGTTTACTGTTATATCTTGCTAACGCACCAAGCCTTGCGGCTGCAAAATAATAATCAACGCGCCCAGTATTACCACCATGCCACCAAGTAGATCCCAACGCGATAGAGTCACTTGATCAACGAAGCGCAACCACATCAGTGCTGAAAAAATATAGATACCGCCATAAGCGGCATAGATCCGTCCTGAAGCAGCTGGATGCAAGGTTAACAGCCAGACAAAAGCCGCCAAAGCCAGAGCTGTCGGAATCCATAACCAGTGGCTTCTCCCCTGATTTAAAATCAGATAGGGAAAATAACAACCTAAAATTTCCATCAATGCCGTGACTAAAAACAGTAAAAATGTCGTGAACAGCTTGGTAACTTGAATATCCATAATTTATCTTTTAAATGATATGAATTTGATAATTTAAAATATGAGTCCATGAAAAAACCCGTGCAAGCACGGGTTTGATCCTTCTTATTAATTAAGCTGGTTCAGCAGTCTGGTCTTCAAAAACTTCAAGTTTTAAGCCAACCGCTTTACCATTTTCTTTTTTCACAGATACTGCAACATTGCCGCCATTTTCAGCCAGCTCACCAAACAGGATCATCTCAGCCAGCGGTTTTTTCAGGTGTTCCTGAATCAAACGTTGCATTGGACGTGCGCCCATTAAACGGTCATAGCCATGTTCTGACATCCATTCACGTGCACTCTGATCCACTTCCAACATGACTTTTTTGTCATCTAGTTGTGCTTGAAGTTCAGTCAGGAATTTATCTACAACATTTTCAATAATGCTGCTTGGTAATGCCTTGAACTGAATCACGCCATCGAGACGGTTACGGAATTCTGGCGAGAAAACTTTCTTCATCGCTTCCTGATTATCGTTACTATTGTCCTGTTCCATAAAACCAATGCTGACACGTGAAATACTTTCAGCACCAATATTGGTGGTGAGTACCAAGACCACGTTACGGAAATCAGATTTACGCCCGTTATTATCAGTCAATGAACCATGATCCATAATCTGCAATAAGAGGTTAAACACATCTGGATGCGCTTTTTCGATCTCGTCTAGCAACAGCACACAATGCGGATTTTTGTGAATCGCATCGGTGAGCAAGCCACCCTGATCAAAACCGACATAGCCCGGAGGTGCACCGATCAAACGTGACACTGCATGACGTTCCATGTATTCCGACATATCAAAACGAACCAGTTCCACACCCATCTGTTTCGCGAGCTGCTTGGTCACTTCGGTTTTACCAACACCTGTAGGACCCGCAAAGACAAAACTACCTACAGGCTTATCTGGAGACTTCAAACCGGCACGTGACAGTTTAATTGCAGAAGCCAAGGCCTCAATCGCTTCATCCTGACCAAAGACCACACGTTTTAAATCACGCTCAAGATTTTCCAGCACACTCTTGTCATCTTTAGAGACAGTTTTCGGAGGAATACGCGCAATTTTAGAAACGATGTCTTCAATATTTTCTACGGTGATTAAACTGTCATCTTGTTCTGCTTTGAGACGGCGCTGAGCACCGGCTTCATCAATGACATCAATCGCCTTATCTGGCAAGAAACGGTCGTTGATAAATTTCGCAGAAAGTTCTACCGCAGACACTAAGGCTTGATCTTCATATTCCACATGATGGAAATCTTCAAACTTCGATTTCAGACCACGTAGGATATCAATAGTTTCAGAAATAGATGGCTCATTCACATCAATTTTCTGGAAACGACGCGATAAAGCATGATCTTTCTCAAAGACCTGACGGTATTCCTGGAATGTGGTTGACCCGATGCAGCGTAAAGAACCATTTGCCAGCGCCGGTTTGATCAGATTCGATGCATCCATGGTACTGCCCATACTCGAGCCTGCACCAATAATCATGTGAATTTCATCAATAAACAGCACTGCTTCAGGTTTCTTTTTCAACGCATTTAAAAGCTGTTTCAAGCGTTTTTCAAAGTCGCCACGGTATTTGGTTCCTGCCACCAAAGCACCAATGTCCAGACTGAAAATTTCAGCATTTTCCAGTGGTTTTGGCGCTTTACCATTGACAATTAACCAAGCCAGCCCTTCAGCAATCGAGGTTTTACCGACACCTGGATCACCGACAAGGAGTGGGTTATTTTTACGACGGCGGCAAAGAATTTGCGCGGCACGCTCGATTTCTTTTTCACGACCAATCAGTGGATCGGTCTTACCTTTTTGTGCTTCAACATTCAGGTTAGTGGTATAAAGTTCAAGTGGACCTGAACTTGCTGAAGATGCTGATTCGCCATCTAGATCTTCGATTTCTTCTTCAGACTGTACATCTTCTTTACGGGTACCATGAGACAGGTACTGAGTCAGGGTCAGACGGTTAATTTGATGACGTTTCAGCAGATAGACTGCAAATGAGTCACGCTCAGAATACATGGCAACCAGAATATCAGCACCTTCTACAGTACGATCGCCGCCGCTTGACTGCACGTGAAAAATCGCGCGTTGCAAGATCCGGTCGAAGCTTTCTGTCGGGTGTGGTGCCTGATCACTATTTTCACCAAGTTTAGGGGTATGTTGTTCTACGTACTCTTCTAATTCCTTACGCAACACGATGATGTCCGCACCACATGCTTTGAGAGCATTCACGGCTGAATCATTGTCGAGCAAGGCTAACAATAAATGTTCTACGGTCAGGAACTCATGTCTCTTTTGACGAGCCATGCTGACAGCCAAACGTAGTGATACTTCTAATTGACGACTGAGCATGTAACCCCCTTAATCTTTAGGCTCTATTTGGCAAAGTAACGGATGACCTTGTGATCGAGCATAATTATTGACTTGGTTCGCTTTGGTCTCCGCAATGTCTCGAGGATAAACCCCAGCTACACCCTTTCCTTCATAATGTACAGTTAGCATTACTTGTGTAGCTTGGTCAAGATTCATTGCAAAGTATTGTTGTAAAATTTCAATTACAAACTCCATCGGCGTATAGTCGTCATTTAATAAAACAACCGCATACAACGGTGGACGTTTCAGTTCTGGCGGTGCAGTCTGTACAGCTAAGTCAGAATCACCGTCTTCAGAGGGTTCATTTGCTAAACGTGGGCTGATATGCCAATCAACGATTCCAGACTCATTAAAAGAATTTTTAATATCACTTAAACACATTTGACGTTTATTGCTTGGCATAAGATTTATATTTCACACTTAATTTGCATTTGCTTCGGTTTTCGGAATTTCTGACAAGGTGGCAGACTGATTTTCGACTGCTTTGCCCTGTTCCCAACTAAAACGACGAATCACAGGCTTGGCACCAGTAAGACGCACTTCAATAAATTCTGGTTTAAAGCCTTTCGGCATGGTCCAGCGGCCAGTGAGTCGCTCATAATTTTCAAAATTAAAGTTTTTATCTTCCAGTGGTACCACCAGAATTTCAGTCCCTTTAATCAGGCGCAGTTCCACACTACCTGAAGCACGACTTTTGCCTGGACTGACCTGAACCAGATCAATCTGGTATTCAAAGGCATTTTCGGGTAATGGTTTAATCGACAGGTTTTGAACCGCCAATGCCAAACCACCACGCTGACGCAAAATTTCGCGATAAATGGTTCCTACACTTTCAGCCTGCACCTGTTCATCACGTGCCTTGGTCATGGCCAGATACAGATCATTGGCGTTGCTGACAGCTAGATCACGCTCCTGAACCGCAGTATTCAGCGTCTTGTTCAGTGTTTCAAGACTGGCTTTCTGAGTCTGTACCACATCGACCAGTTGCTCTGCATCTGCATCATAACCCGCCGCAGTCAAACCCTGACGATGTCCTACGGTATATCCGAGTACGCCACTGCTTAAGATCAATACAGCCGCACCAATGGCCAAGGGCGTATTACCTTTCATGAATGGTTTCTTAGTCCCGGGTTCCTGAGGAAGCGTCGTATTTGACTCGTTATTCGGCATTTTGATCTCTTGTTTGCTTTAATCAAGACACACATTTAAATGCAAATCTAAATGTGTGTGAAGTTCTAATACGTTTTTTATGGTAATAAACCAATATTATTTAAGCCAGCGTCTTCAGCAAAACCAAACATCAGGTTCATGTTTTGTACAGCCTGACCTGCTGCCCCTTTTACCAGATTGTCTTGTGCAACCAGTACAACCAGTTTCGTTGGTTGTGGCTTATACAAGGCAATACGCAACTGATTCGCTCCACGCACTGAACGGGTTTCGGGTGAGCTACCCGCCGGCATAACATCGACAAATGCTTCATTGGCATAGAACTGCTCATATAGCGCTTGTAAATCTGCTGATTGGCCTGCTTCAGTTAAATCGATATAGATGGTCGACAACATACCACGAATCATCGGCACCAAATGCGGTACAAATAAAATATGATCAAACACATTTTTTTGACCTGAAATTTTTTCCAATGCTTCGACAATTTCAGGGTGATGACGATGACCCGCTACACCATAGGCCTTAAAATTATCGGAATTTTCAGAATAAATCATGCCCAGACTGGCTTTACGACCTGCACCTGATACACCAGATTTGGCATCGATAATAATGCTTTCAGGTTTCACCAATGCTTCAGCCGCTTTTAAGACCGGCGCCAGACCCAACTGAACTGTAGTTGGATAACACCCCGGATTCCCGATCACACTGGCCTTTTTAATTTCTTTACGATTTAGCTCAGATAAACCATAAACAGAATCTTTTAACAGTTCTGGACATGCATGTTGCATGCCATACCATTTTTCAAACTGTTCAAGATCTTGTAAACGAAAATCTGCCGCCAAGTCGATCACTTTGGTATTTGCAGCAACCAGCTCTTCGGCATGTTTCATTGCGACACCATGCGGCGTTGCAAAGAACACCACATCGCATGATTTTAATAAACCCAGACTCAAATCAGAAAATTTAAGATTGGTATGCCCGCGCAAGCTTGGGAACATGTCATCTACACGACGACCTGCTTCAGTACGTGATGTCAGTGCTGTTACATTTACATCTGGATGTCGTAGCAAAAGACGCAAAAGTTCAACGCCTGTATAACCCGTACCACCCACAATACCCACTGAAATCACGATGATTACCTCAAATAAATGTTTCCTTTATACAGCCTAGTATGACAGGAAGTTGAGGTTTTCTAAACCATTTCACTGGGGTTTGCTGGTTTTTTAATTGATCAGTAGGATAAGTCCGATTTTGATCATGAAACTTTTAATTTGCTTAGGCTATTTCAATAGAGTTATATGGACTTATTAATTATGGTTTTAGGCACCCCACCAATATGGCAACGGCGTATTTTTCAGCGTTATACGATGCTGCTGGAAATGCTGATCATGCTTAGCAACTTCTGCCCAAAAGCGTGGACTATGATCAAAATGCTTTGTGTGTACCAGTTCATGGACAGCGACATAATGCGTGACCTCTTCAGGAAATAATACTAGCGCACTATTCAGCATAATGTCATGTTTGGCCGAACAACTGCCCCACCGGGTTTTAGGTTGTCGAATACTGCAGTTTTTAAAAGGCAAATGACATTGCTGTGAGACAAGATTTAAATATGAAGGAAGCTGTTCTTTTGCGTAGGCAATCACGAAAGTTTTTAAATATTCTTCAGGATGTCGGTCACTGATGCAAAGCTGTAAATTTTTATGATCAAAAATGAAGTTGCTCTTCTGGCTTTGATAAGAAATTTGTACAGGTTCTTTTAGATTAAATAACCGCAGCTCAATCGGTAACGTCCGGTCAATATTTTCGATTTTTTCTTGCTGGGATTGCCAGGTTTTAATCAGCCAGCTTTCAGATTGTTCAATAAAATGCCGTATCTGTTTTTTGCTGCAAAAAACCGGGGCTGTGAGGCGAATCTGGGTCGCATCGACACGCAAACGTAACCGGGTTGAACGGACATTTCGGGTGATTTGGATTTCGGGTAGATCGGATAAGGTCATTATAGTTTTTTTAATCTCCCTAACCCCCTCTTTTTCAAAGAGGGGCTTTTAAAAGTCTCCCTTCTTGCACTTGTTTTAAAGCAGTGCTTCAAAACTTCGCTCAGGGAGATTTAGAGGGATTTTTTCTAGAAAGTTTAATTAAACCGCTGTACGCTCTTCAATTCCGTTATCAGTCGCGACAATGGCGATATCTGCTTTGTTGATCGCAAAGATACCGTTACATACCACGCCCGGAATATCGTTTAAGGTTTTTTCCAGTTCAAGTGCATTTAGAATATTCAGGTTGTACACATCTAAAATCACATTACCGTTGTCAGTGACCACACCTTCACGGTACGCAGGATCGCCACCTAAAGATACGATTTTACGCGCGACTGCAGAACGCGCCATTGGAATCACTTCTACAGGAAGCGGGAACTCACGCCCTAATTGTCCAACCCATTTAGAATCATCCACGATACACACAAATTTTTTCGCAATAGAGGCAACAATCTTTTCACGTGTCAGCGCTGCACCGCCACCTTTGATCATATGCATATGACGATCAATTTCATCTGCACCATCAACATAAGCATCCAGACCACTGACAGAGTTCATATCTACCACTTCAATGCCGAGTTTTTTCAAGCGTTGTGCAGTTGCTTCTGAACTGGCTACCGCAGCTTCCAATTGCAGCTCAGGCAATAAGTCAATTAAAAAGTTTACAGTACTGCCTGTACCTACGCCTAAAATGCCCCCTTTTGGCAAGTGTTTTAAAGCGGCTTTGGCTGCTGCTTGTTTTTTCTCATCTTGGGTTGCATATAGACTCATGGCTTCACTCAACTATTTTGGACTTTTGCAGCTTTTTTAAACCGCAAAGCCGTGTGGTTTGTTACAATAAGCCCCTATTTTAAACTGTTAGATGGAAAATTAACATGCTGTCTCGTTTGGTTCGACAAATTTTACAAGCAACGGTCTACGATGTTGCAATCGAAACTCCACTCGAAGCAGCGCCACGAATTAGCGAACGACTCAATAATAATATCCGCTTTAAACGTGAAGATTTACAACCGGTTTTTTCATTCAAGCTACGCGGTGCCTATAACCGTATTAGTCAATTACCGAAATCACAAATGGAACGTGGCGTTATTACTGCTTCAGCGGGTAACCATGCACAGGGCGTGGCACTCTCAGGGAAAAAGCTGGGTATTCGCGCGATTATTGTGATGCCTAAAACCACACCTGATATCAAGGTACAGGCGGTTAAGCGTCTTGGTGGCGAAGTGGTTTTGCATGGTGATTCATTTGATGTCGCCAACAAGTATGCGATTCAACGTGCCCAGGAAGATGGCATGACCTTCATTCCGCCTTATGATGATGAACTGGTGATTGCTGGCCAAGGTACGATTGCTAATGAAATCCTGCGTCAATGGCGCGATGTGGATTACGTGTTTGTCGCAGTTGGCGGTGGTGGCCTGATCGCAGGTGTTGCAGCGTATTTAGGTGATGTCGCACCCCACGTTAAAGTCATTCCAGTGGAATACGACGAATCTGCCTGTTTAAAAGCTGCTTTAGAAGCAAATGAACGTGTGATTCTCCCATCTGTGGGCTTGTTTGCTGATGGTACAGCGGTAGCCCAAATTGGTGAAAAACCATTTGATGTGATTCGTCTGCAAAAATCGGACAATTCTGGCCCAATCGTGGAACCGAATGTGGTGCTGGTGAATACGGATGAAGTCTGTGCAGCGATTAAAGACACTTATGACGAATGCCGTAGCATTGTAGAACCATCTGGTGCAATGGCTCTGGCAGGTATTAAAAAATACGTGGCTGAACATGGCATCGAAGGGAAGAACATGGTGTCGATTGTCTGCGGCGCCAACATGAACTTCGACCGTTTACGTTATATCGCTGAACGTACCGAACTGGGTGAACGCAAAGAAGCGATTTTTGCCGTGACCATTCCGGAACAGAAAGGTTCATTCCTGAGTTTCTGCCGTGCATTACAAGGCCGTAATATTACTGAATTTAACTACCGTGCCAGCGATGCTTCTGCTGCGCAAGTCTTTGTCGGCATCAGTCTGAAAAATGGCGAGAAAGAACGTCAGGAAATTTATGAAACCTTAAAGTTCCAGTATGACGTTGACGATCTGTCTGATGACGAAGTGGCCAAACTGCATATCCGTTACCTGATCGGTGGTCATGCCGATATTGAAAATGAGCGCCTGTTCCGCGTGGAATTCCCGGAGCGTCCTGGCGCTTTACTGATGTTCCTGGAACGTCTTGGCCCAACCCATAATATCACCCTGTTCCACTACCGGAACCACGGCGCTGCTGAAGGACGTGTTCTGGTGGGTCTTGAAGCAACCGATGCACAACAGAATCCGGATGGCTTGATCGAAACTCTCGAAACCATTACCTATCCATATCAGGAAATTACCAATAATCTGGGTTATCAACGTTTCTTGAAGTAATTCTTTCAAACATAAACCGCCTTTCGAGGCGGTTTTTTTATGTCCGGCTGAATGAAAATGTATGAAGTATTTATGTAAGGCCAGATAGCTGAAAACTATAAAAATCTTTAAGATACATACTTAGACATGAACTGATTTGAAATAAAAAGATTTAAGGAAATATGCATGGCATTATTTGCAGTCATTGGGCTGGGCAGCTTCGGTGCAACAGTGGCGACTCAACTGATCAGCCTGAAACATGATGTGATTGGAATCGATCTCGATAAAAAATATGTGGAAAATATTTCCGATCAGCTCACCCATGCGGTCATTGCCGATGCAACCGATGAGCATGTCCTGGATGAACTGGATATCCAGCGCTGTGAAGCGGTCGTAGTCGCAATTGGTGAAGATATTGAAGCCAGCATTCTGTGTGTACTGCATCTGAAAAATATGGGTGTAAAGAAAATTTGGGCCAAAGCCAAATCCAAAGCCCACCATATGATTTTGACCCATCTGAACGTCGAAAAAATTATTCACCCAGAAGAAGATATGGGCGTCCGTGTGGCACAATCACTCAGCTACCCGATGGTTAGCCGTTATATGTCACTTGAAGATGATCACTATATTGTCAAGATCGAGATTCATGCAGATCATCATGGTACACCGTTGAATCAGTTGATGAAGCATATACCTGAAATTACCACCTTATTACATAAACGCGGATCTACGCTGCAATACCACGTAGATGCCAATCAGATTCTTCAAGAAGGCGACATTTTACTGGTTGAAGGATTGCTGGAACCTTTGCGCCGTCTTGCTAAATATTTTAAACATTTATGAAAAGTTCTGATTTAAAGCAACACAGGACGATTAACCTCAGTCCTCCGAGCTTACTGGCTTTGGGTTTTCTCGGATTAATTCTGATCGGCTCACTGCTATTGATGCTGCCTATTGCACATCATGGAGAAATCAGCTGGCTGGAGGCGATTTTTACAGCAACTTCTGCTGTGACCATTACCGGGCTATCGGTGGTGAATGTCGGTGAAGCCTATACCGTATTTGGTCAAATCGTGATTATGTTTTTGTTGCAATGCGGCGGCTTGGGTTTTATGACCTTTGCCATTCTGGCAGTGATGAGTCTGGCACCGCAACTGGGGCTAAAACAACAAGTCATGGCACAGGAGTCCATTGGACAAACTAGTCTGAAAAAAGTCAGTTTTACCATTAAAGCCGTGTTTTTATATTCTCTATTCTTTGAAGCGATCGGCACGCTGATTCTGACCTTGTCCTGGCTTAAAGAATATCAATTCACTGATGCATTATTTTATGCAGCCTTTTATAGTGTCTCCGCTTTTAATAATGGTGGATTTTCACTATTTCCAAATAGCTTGATGAGTTTTTCAGGGCAATATCTGATTACCTTTACCATCAGTATGTTGTATATCATTGGCGGTATCGGTTTTCTGGTGCTGATGGACGTCAAAGAACATAAGCGCTGGCGTAAGTTGAGTACCAACAGCAAGCTAATCCTCTCAACGATTCTGGGTCTGAACCTAAGTGCTTTTATCGTACTTTGGCTACTAGAGGCTTCCAATCCACACACCTTGGGTCTCATGAGTTTGGGCGATCAGGCCGTGAATGCCTGGTTCCATGCCACCGTTCCCCGCTCTTCAGGTTTTAATAGCTTGCCAATGGAACAAATGAGCGATGCATCCAGTCTCGTTACCATGCTGCTCATGTTTATCGGGGGCGGCTCCTTAAGTACGGCGGGCGGCATTAAGGTTGGTACGTTTATTATTGTGGTCATCAGCGTAATCAGTTTTTTAAGACGCGAAGATGAGATCCGGCTGTTTAATCACTCTATTCCTGAAAAAACTACGTTTAAAGCATTGGCCGTCGTGTGTATTACTGCAGCATTGATCATGATGGGTTTTATGAGCTTATTAATCCTGGAACCTGAGCAGGATTTTCTGGATCTGTTGTTTGAAGCCGTGTCTGCGGCCTGTACCGTCGGTTTGTCCCGAGGGGTAACAGAGGAACTACAACCTGCCAGTTTGATTATTCTAATGCTGTTAATGTTCGCAGGGCGTCTAGGGCCACTGACGCTTGCTTATTTTATTGCGACTCCGAAAAAGAGTCGTCTCAAACATCCGCCTTCAGAAATCCAGATTGGCTAATCTATCTATAAAAAAACCATGCAGCGGCATGGTTTTTTATTTTCATTCCAAGATGTTTAAAGTTGGAATCCTAGAACCAGTTCATCAAGGAAACACCTAAACCGACATACGTGGCACGATGGTTATAATCAATCAGGCTTTCTCCGTAACCATCAAAAAGCTGGAATTGGCCACGCAAACGCCCACTGATCGGGAATGACCAGTCGAACTGTACCGCTCCACGGTTTTCATCTCCACCTTTTAAGGTATGTCGTAGCATCAATGAAAAATCATGCTCCTTATAACGATAAAATGCGGTCATGTCTCCACGGCCAATATAGTTCTTGATCTCTGGATTGTTATCGTCTTCTCGCTTCTCTTCAAAGCGATACCAAGGACGAACCATCAAGGCAAAATTGTCTTTTTCAAAACCAAGATTCAGCATCACCCGATTCCAGCTACGTGATAACGGATCAGAACGACCATTGGACTGATGATTGATGGTCAATCCCAACATACGCCAATTCAGACCCAAAAGATCATAATTGGTACGGAAAATCAAACTGGCTTCGGGTTCATAGTTGGTCTCACGAAACGGACGTGATTCTTCCGAGTTATACACCTGCCAACGCGAAGACTGAGTATAACCAAGCCAGAGATCGCCATTATCTCCCAAGATATTTTCAACCGCCTTGGTCTTTAAAGACAGTTGAAACTTAGCTTCAGTTGAGGTGAGATTCTGTTTCTCTGTCTCTATATTGTTGGGATTTTCACTCTCGGGTAATTCATTCTTGTTTGATGTCCAGAAACCTGGCATCAAATACACCGGCTGATAAGAACGAATGTTCCAGGTGCCTAATTTACTTTCCGGAGAGAGTTCCCAGCGGCTATCCAGCAAAGACAGATTCGGCGTCAGCTTTGATCCTTCAGAAGCGTAAATATTGGAAACAGTCTGACCAATTTTCGCTTTTAAATTGTCGGGTTCAGGCGCAATTTCTGCTGCTGCACGACGTTCAGAAACGATTGCAGGCTTATCAGTAACCGGAATTTTAAATAAAGTATCATAACAGGCCAGACGCTCTGCACTAATTTCCAGTGCAGCACAGGCTTCAGCCGTTGCCGGCGTGGGACTGTTGACTACTGTTTCTTCCGCATTCACTTGCGTCCCAACTGCACAGCCCAGCAACACGCTCAGCTGTAGAGTTGAGCGCTTAAACGAATTAAGCGCCATCCCTTATCCTCTTTTTTTTATTTATAGAACTTGTTGAATTACAAAACCAAGCTGCTCCAGCATTTCACGTTTTGCCACTGGTGCCACAACGGCTTTCGTCGCCTGCTGCTCGACCAGATAGGTCTGTGCAACACGCTGCAAATCATCCAGTGTGACATTCAATAAACGTTCACGTAATTTTTTACGGAACGCTGGCGTACGTTGATGCAAGTAGGAATAACATGCAGTAATGGCTTCGCCTGCCGGTGAGCCTGGTTTATCCATACTGGCAATCAGCCCCAGAATGGCTTCTTCCAGTTGATGCGGCTGTTGTGGTGCATTGAGTAACCACTGAATACTCGCATCAAAATCCTGGAAGGTTTCTGCCAGACGTGGGTCACGGTAGCTGTAGAAACGGAACGAACAGGCATTGCCGTCATAGCTCGCACCACCACCATAGGCACCGCCTTTTTCACGAATGGCGCTGTGCAGGAAGCCATTACGCAAATAACCCGCTAGTACCATCAAGGCAGCAGCATCAGGGTGTGAGACTTCAACTGCCGGATAAGCAGCCGCACAGAATTGGACATTGGCTTGAATCAACCAGGCTTCGTGCTGATCATGGGTTACTTTTTCGACTTGAGTCAATGCAACCGGTGCTGGATCAACAGCAAGTTTGTCCCAGACATTCTGAATTTCTTCGATCAGATGCTCAGACTGCGGCTCTTCACAGACTAACAGGAATTGCTTTGGTGCTTGCAACAAGACCCGATGAATCCGTTTTAATTCATCAATCAGCAGATCATATTCAGCCGGATCTTTTTCGATCTTAGACACCAGCTCGATCAGCCAGTTCAATGCACCCAAACCGGTATTGTGATAATCACGCAAAGCCAATGCACTATGCTGACGTGAAGCCGTTTGCATTGCATAGCTATGTCCAGAACCAGAAATACGTGACTGCCAGCGCGTTTTACGCTGTTGTAACAGTTCAACAATACGGTCTTTCTCATCAAAACGAAGCTGTTCAAAACCGATCTTTAACAGACGAATTGCATCCAGATGATTCACCAAAGATTTGGTGGTCAACGTCAACCAGGCAGTAATTTTGTTTTTGTCATCGACTTTAGAACGCAAAGATGCGCCCATGCCCAGACCGCCACTTACCGCTGTTTGCAGTTGCTGGAACTCAAGATAATCATACTCACCCGCACCAACTTCACCCATCAGGATCGACAGCAGGTTAAAGTAAGGCGACTGCACCACTTCATCCGGAATATTGACCAGAACCTGTTGATAATAAATCCCATTGGTGCCGGCATGATACAGGTTCAACGGCGTATCAACACGGTTACAGATAATCTCACGCAACTGGCCTTGAACAATTTGCAATTCCGCAGGGACATCTTCCAGACCGACTTTCGGCAATAAGTTCAAGTCATCCGGCGTGTCCTGACGAACATTCAATGCTTCAGTCTGGGCAATAATTTCAGCTTTTTGTTCTTCAGTCAGATTCTTTCCAATTTCGGCTAGACGCGCTTTTTCATCAGCCGCTTCTTTGGCAGATTTGGTCGCATCGGGAACCAGTGTCAGTTGGACACGATGTGGGTTATCCAGCAGATGCTCTTTGATCAGATTGGAAAGCCACATCGGATCTTGCAGCTCTTCCTTAACTGCGGCAATCGCAGAATCCACATCCCAAACTTCAACCGGATCACGGTGATGAATCGCGCTGCCCAGACCGCTCAGAATCAGGCTCAAACCATACGGCGTACCATCACCATTGATTTCACGCTGATGCAATTCAATTTGATGCAGGATCGCATCGACCATGTTCTGATCAACCGGTTTAGAGGCAACATCTTCTAGAACCTTAAACACACCATTTTTAAATTCTTCTGCATGTTCAGGATTTGAACCCTGCACCGCACAGTAGAAAGTCATTTCAAAATTAGAATCATCCACGCCCATGAATGGACCTGTTGCATCTGCATAACCACACGTTTCCAGATAATGACGCAGTGGTGATGCTGAATCTTCAAGCAGAATCCCTTCAACTAAACGCATGCCCAAACGCAGTTTAATGTCACTAGCTTCCGGCAATAACCATGACAGCACATGATAGGTCTTGTCCTGTAGATCTTCGGCATCGACCGCATAGCTGTCGGTAACCGTCAATGGTGCAGTCAAACGGGTTTCAGGTGTTGGATACAGCGTCTGACCTTTTTCAAATTTGGATAATGCCAGATGTTCAAACTGCTCTTGCAATTCAAATGCTGTTTTATTGCCAAAGGTCATGAAGACTGCATTACTTGGATGGTAATGTGACTTATAGAAATCTACTAACTCTTGGTAAGTCAGGTCAGGAATATCTTTAGGATCACCACCAGAATTATAATGATAGGTGGTATGCGGATATAAATGATGCGCCAGCGTGTGATACAGCTGGTCTGAAGGCGAACTCATCGCACCTTTCATTTCATTAAAAACTACGCCTTTATAGACAGGCTCGCCATTTTCCAGCTCAATGCGAATGCCTTCCTGGGCAAAATCCAATGGATTCAGGTTCGCAGCAAATGCTGCATCCATATACACTTCGAGCAGGTTCTGGAAATCTTTACTATTTTGGGTCGCAAATGGATACGCAGTCCAGTCAGCCGCAGTAAAGGCATTCATGAAAGTATTCAATGAACGGCGAATCATCAGGAAGAATGGATCACGCACCGGGAATTTTTCTGAACCACACAGCGCAGTATGTTCCAGAATATGGGCTTCGCCTTTAGAATCCATCGGCTGGGTACGAAACGCCACCAGAAAGACATTTTCGTCGTGATTGGTCGCCAGATGATAATGCGTGGCGCCAGTCACTTTATGTTTATATTCAGACACGAAAATGTCTAAAGCTTCAACATGTTGTTGACGTACCAACTGAAACGCAGGATGTACAGTTTGAGAAATGGTTTCAGTGACATCTACAGTCATGCGATCTCCTAATGCTTTAATTAAAATAACTAAGCGCATTATAGCTTTAGTTGTTTGAATTATTCACGTTGAAAACCGAGGATTTTGATCGAATTAAGTAAACTTGATCATTTGAAAATTAAATCATCAAATTTACTTCCTGCATCTAGATGAGTATTTACAAGCTTAAGAAATCAGATATTTAAAATAGTTATAGCTTGGATTATTTTCTACAAATACATAATTCTGCTTTTGATAAAAACTGGCGGCCAGTCGGGTATCTGTTTGTAAGCATAAAGCCGAATAATGCGGACGTGCCAATTGCTCTAGGTAAGCCAAAAGCTGTTTGCCTACGCCATGCTGACGATATTTCGGATGCACATAAAAACGGCGTACACGACCAATGCGGTCTTCAATGCCGTTATCTCCCCATTGCTGGTTTAAGCCACCACAGCCAACCAGTTTCTTGCCATCATGCGCCACCACCAAATATTCATTGGCGTGGCTAAAGCAGTTTTTCCCGGTGCGATATTCTTCTATTAACTTATCTACCAAATTATAGCCTTCTTTACGTGCCAGAGTTGCCAGTGTTTCGATCTGATCCGGGAGTTGTTCGGCTGTTACAATTTTAATATTCATATACGCACACTATTTGAAATTGTTGTGAAGAATCACTGTTGCCAAGCGACTTAAAGTATCATGCCAGGAGCGATATCTCTTTATAAATAAAATGTGATCCTTAAATCAATGCTGCAGCACACCAGTGCACAAAAATAAGTCAGTTTTTAGACCAAAGATAGCTGCTGAACAAAATACAGCATTTTTGAAAAATATTTGAAAATGATTCAGCAAACTACAGCAATCCCAAGCAATCGTGTAAACTTAGGACTTTCATTTTTAATGTGATATTTGAACATGGCAACTGTTGATCTTTTTGCGATTGGTAATGCGCTGATTGACCAAGAATTTAAAGTTTCTGATGACTTTTTAACTGCACATCACTTGCAAAAAGGCACCATGCAACTTGCAGATGGTGAGACTCAGGCCACTCTTTATCAAAATCTTCAAGCGACTCAAGTGTATAAGGGTCAGGCTTCAGGCGGTTCAGCAGCCAACACTACCGTGGCATTTTCTGCGCTCGGTGGTTCTGCATTTTATGGCTGTCGTGTCGGAAATGACGAACTGGGGCACATCTACCTGAAGGGTTTGAATGATGCAGGTATTAAGACCACCACCCAATCGATCAGTGAAGGCGTAACAGGGACATGTATGGTTCTGGTCAGCCCTGATTCTGAACGTACCATGCATACCTATCTGGGTATTACGGCCGAACTGACTGATCAACAAATTGATTTCAGCGCACTAAATAGCGCGAAATGGCTATATCTCGAAGGTTATTTATCAACTTCTGACACAGCACGTCATGCGGTACAACAAGCACGTGATATTGCCCGTGCCAATGGCGTTAAAATTGCCCTAACTTTATCTGATCCTGCCATGGTGCAATACGCGCGTGCCGGTTTGGATGAAATGATTGCAGATGGTGTAGACTTGCTGTTATGTAACCAGCAAGAAGCGCTGATGTATACAGAAACAGATAATCTTGAGGCAGCCCTGCTTAAATTAAAAACAATCAGTCAGCACGTTGTCATTACATTGTCAGCTGAAGGCGCACTGATTTCGGATTATCAAAATACATTTACTGTTCCTGGCCGTAAAGTGCCTGCAGTAGATGCCAACGGTGCCGGTGATGCTTTTGCCGGGGCTTTCCTGTACGGATTGAATGCTAATTTGGGTCTTCAAGCTGCGGCTGAACTGGCGATTCTCATTTCGAGCCAGGTGGTTTCACAATTTGGTCCACGCCTGGCAGTTGAAGACTATGCGGCATTATTACAAGACTTTCAAAAGGAATGTGCTTAATGTTTAAAATTTGCATGACCGAAGACGTTCCAGAACGCGAAGCACGCTCTTTTGAGCTTCCCGATGGAGATAATATCTTTATCACACAGCGTGACGGTGCCTTCTATGCCTATCAAAACCTGTGTCCGCATTTGCAGGTCGAACTGGAATTTCTGGAAAACCAGTTTCTGGATCGCGATCAGGAATTTATTGAATGCTCCACGCATGGCGCCTTGTTTCTGGTAGAAAGCGGTGAATGCATTTCTGGGCCTTGCCAAGGTCAAGCACTTGAAAAAGTAGAGATTACCGTGCATTCTGATGGTGGAATTTACCTCTCAGAATAAGACTAAAACGGACTTCACCATGCCTGCATTTTTTCTAGACTATAACCTGATGCCTTTTCATCTGAGTTTATTGGCGATTATTCTGTTCGGTGTGGTGAAAACCATTGGTTTCTATTTTGGACTCAGACCCAGCAAGTTTCTGCAAAAAATTTCACCTTATGACTTTCAGCAGATGGATCTACTAAACGTCAAATTCTCCAAAACCTTGATTGTGTTTTTCTTCCTGATGAATTTTAGTTTTGCCGGCTATGTTTTACAGTTCCTGATCTATTCTCAGGAATTTAAATTTCTGCCTGCTTATTACCTGATTATTCCGGCTTTAATCATTGCGACTTTTTTTACTATTTTTATGATTCACTGTCTGGATCAGGTCATTCCACCTAAATATAAAAAGAACAATGTCAATTTACTTGGCCGTTTGGCGACAATTTCCAGTGGCAATGCCCGACCCGGTTTTTCTGCTCAAGCGCGGGTGCGAGATGAGTATGGGCAACTGCATTATGTACAGGTAGAACCTGAGTTTGGTGAACTCGGTTTTCAGTCGCAGATTATCCTGATTCGCATGAGAAAATCTCATTATGTTGCCAAGAAAATTTGTAAATCTAATCAGCTGTTCAGCATGAATCTAGATTAAATTCTAAATCATTTGATAGTTATTAAAAAATCCCGACAGATATCGGGATTTTTTAATGTCTATATTTATTTTTTAAGAAGTCCTGAAACCATATTCAATACATTTTGAATATCATTATTGGCTTCCTGCTTGCTGGTTTGCTCACCTTGTGGAGTAAGCGAATCAATAATCTGCGGCAAGACCTGTGAAATCGCACTATACACATCCTGCTTCGGTGCATGGGTTTGTTGTGCAACTGCTTCAACTTCCTGATCATCAAACAGGTTTTGCACCTGCTGCGGATCGACATTGGCATTTTCACCGGGGCCGGTCGACACCCAATCATCGACCTGGCTATTGAGCCCCTGTCCTTTTAGCTTGTCTAATGCACCCTGTAAACCGCCCTGTTTTTGAATCCAGGCCAGCACTAAAGGCAGTACTGCAATCAATAAGGTTTTACCAGTAGAACCACCCAATCCTGAACGAGGCTGAGCAGTACCTTGAGTACCACTACCACCGAACTGACTTATTACTGAACCTAAAATTGCCCCCAGACCATTTTGTCGAGTCTGCTGGCCGGTTTGATTTTGCTGGTTTTGAGTATTTTGATTTTGCTGAGAATTTGACTGGTTTAAATGCCCTAGCACAGACCCCAGGATATCTGCCAAGCCACCTTGTTGTGAGGACTTTTGCTGCGACTGCCCACCACCCAATGCCTGCTTTGCTAATATTTCCACAATACTACTCAGGTTTGTCATGTCCTATATCCTATGTGCATCTTAATTACAGAATACGGCCTGCCCTCATATTGTCTAGGCAAGATTGTGTTAATATTTGCAATCTTGGTTAAGCAGGTTTTCGGTTTACCAGCGAAATTTATCCCAGTTTTCCGGATTAGCCCAAAATTTGGAGTTAAACCAGTCTGGCACGTGCTTATAGGTTAAAATATTAAACTGCCACAGCGCAAAATCGGCCTCATGTGTGGTCTTGTCAATCAGCTGGGTAAATCCTAAAGCTCTCAATAACTTTTCATTTTGCAGCCGGCTGATCACCACTAGCCGTTTGGCAAACAAATCACGTAATTTCACCAGAATTTGACTCATGATCTGTTCAGACAAATGTTCTGTTTCTGCAGTATCCAGCATCACCACAGCCAAGTCATAACGTTGCTGAAAAGGCAGATTTAAAAAGTCAGATACGCTAAAATAGGACCATTGAATAGCTGGCTGAAACTGGACTTGGCTCAAGTCCTGCCCAATACAAATAGCAGTATGAATTGGCTGTTCCTGTGCGAAATCGTCTAGCATTGAAGTAATGACATTCTGCTCAGCCATAACTGCATCCTTATGATTTAAGTGAGTAATTTTTATGGAACTTCAGGGCATTTGTCATAAAATGCACGTCGGCCTCAAGGACCTTAGTGTAACTGATCAACAGATACAGCGGGCAAATGTTGAATATAAATTAATTTTAGATCGTGCAGAAATTGATCTTCCGTTTAATTTAGGCCAAGAAATCGAGATTGAATGGACCGGTAATATTTACTGCGTGTCTTGTGGCAACAAAACTTCCAAATCATTTTCGCAAGGTCACTGTTTTAAATGTTTTAAAACCAATGCTTCATGTGATATGTGCATCATGAAGCCAGAGACGTGCCATTATCATTTGGGCACTTGCCGCGAAGATGAATTTGCACAGAATGTCTGCTTCCAACCACATATTGTCTATCTGGCCAATTCCAGTGCATTAAAGGTCGGCATTACCCGTACCAGCCAAATGCCGACTCGCTGGCTTGATCAGGGTGCCTCCCAAGCCCTGCCGATTATGAAAGTGGGCTCACGTCGTCTTTCCGGAAAGCTTGAGGTCATGTTTGGTACGCAGGTTGCTGATAAAACTGACTGGCGCAAGCTACTGAAAGGTGAAGCAGAACCATTGAACCTGATTGAAGTGCGTGAACAACTGCTGGAAGAATTTGCGCCTAAAATTCAAAGCATTCGCGAAGAATTTAATCAGAATCTAGAATTTAATGAAAATATTGAAGTATTGGAAGATGAATTCGCACGAGAGTTTATTTATCCGGTAGAACAATATCCGGAAAAGATTAAATCGCATAATCTGGATAAAACTCCTGTGATTCGTGGCAAATTACAAGGCATCAAGGGCCAGTATTTAATTCTGGATACTGGCGTGATTAATATGCGCAAATATACCGGTTATCAACTGATTATTCGTGCTTAAACCATTATTTGCCTAGAAAACAAAAAACCAGCCCGCAGGCTGGTTTTTTTATACAACAATTTTATTTGATTTTTGCCTGAGATTTCAGGTAACGCGTATAGTCATCAAATTCCTGCTGACCACGAAGTTGCTGATATAACTTCACCAACTCACTACGCTGTTCTGCACTTAATACATCCACCGGATTTTTCTTCACTTCTGATACCGCAACCACAACCAGTTCATTCGGCATTTTCGCTGTGGTCACTGACCAATGGCCTGCTTTTGGTGTCGGCAGACTAAAGGCCGCACGCTGTACATCACGTTTTAGTAAACCTTCAGCACGTGTGTAAACGCCAGCATCTTCAAAGATCAAATCACCTTTCGCCACTGCTGCAGCCGGTTTGGTTTTGAACTCATCCAAAGCTTTCTGAATTTTTGCTTTTGCCAAAGCAGCTGCCTTGTCTTCAATCAACTGAGCCTTAACACGGGGTTTTGCTTCTGCCAATGTTTGTTCGCCGGCTGCATGATAATTACGCACCTTTATCCAGGCTACATCACCATTGGCTAACTGAATGCTTGATGAAGCATTACGATCACCATTTTTAACATCGTCATTAAACAATTTGACTTTGAGGTTAGCATCGCTCAGCACAGGATCACGGGTCGAAAGTGTTACACCTTGGGCTTTCTGGACTTGTACACCTTTAACTTCCTGTGTAACGACATCCAGAGAATCACTTCCTACCACCATATCATTTAGCGTATTGACCGTATCAGAGAATGCATTGGATTTTTTAGCAGCCAAGGCTTCTTCAGACAAACGTGCTTTTTGTGATTCAAAAGAAGGAACTGCAACATCTGGCGTTTGCACAGAAATGATGTGGTAACCATAATCTGTTTTCACTGGTGCAGACACCTGACCCGATTTTAAAGAACTAACCGTCTGATCAAATGCAGTACCAAATACACCTTCTTCATAAACGGCAAGCGCGCCACCTTTAGACTTAGATTCAGGGTCTTCAGAATATTGTGCTGCTGCCTGAGCAAAAGTAGTACCGGCTTTAATTTTGGCTGCAATATCGGTCGCCAGTTTTTTTGCTTCAGCATCACTACGACTGTCCGCCGTAATTAAAATATGCTTCACATCTGGTTTAACTGTCTGTTTTTGTGTTGCAACAAAGGCGGTATAGGCTTCCTGAAGCTCAGCCTCTGTAACCGCTAAACTCTCCACCTGAATATCGCTTGGCTTTAACACCACATAGTCGACATCTACACTGGTCGGCTGTTTAAATAGCGTTTTGTGTTTTTCATAATAAGCAGCAATATCTGCATCCGTCACTTTGACATCTTTTTTATAGCTGTCCAGATTAATGCTGGAAATATGAATATGACGTTGTTCAGTTTGTAAATCGGCAATCTGCTGCATTTCGACTGGGCTTACCAGTGGATAATCCAGGAAAGTCGATGACAGCATCTTCAGCGCATGATCTTTACGTAAACTTTCAATCAAAGCGCGATTGGTCATGCCAATTGATTTTAGATAATTTTCATATAAAGCATTCGAGAACTTGCCATCTTGCTGGAAAGTAGGCTGCTGAGCAATCATCTGTTCAATTTGCTGGTCACTCAGACTGATCCCTAATTCTTCAGCCTGTTGCAGCAATAAAGTACGTGCAACCAGAGTATCCATGGCTTTCTGGTCAATTAAGCTTTGATTCAGTAAAGTTTCATCCCCATTGGCATAACTGAGATATTGTTCTTTAAATGATTTGGTCAGTGACTCTAATTCTTTTTGAGATATTTCAGTCCCGTTCACTGATTTTGCCGCATCAGAGTTTCCGCTGCTAAAATATCCTTCAATACCTACAAGTGCTAACGGGGTCAAAAACAGAACGAGCAAGACTTTGCCCAACCAACCCTTAATAACTTTACGAAAAGCTTCCATAAGTATTCCAATATTTTATTTGCAAAGGATTTTAACCGAAAATACCCATTGAATGAATGTGTTAATCATCACAATTAAATTTATCAATAAAAAACGCGCCAAAGAAGGCGCGTTTCGTCGCTGGGTAAGCTTAAGCTACAGCGTCTTTTAAGCCTTTACCTGCTTTGAAGCTAGGTACTTTGCTTGCTTTGATCTCAAGAGTAGCACCAGTTTGTGGGTTACGGCCAGTACGTGCAGCGCGTTCTTTCACACCGAAAGTACCAAAACCCACTAAAGTTACTGTATCACCCGATTTTAAAGCTTCAGTAACAGAAGCAATTGTAGCATCTAAAGCTTTACCTGCGTCAGCCTTAGATAATCCCCCTTTTTCTGCAATTGCATCAATTAATTCTGATTTATTCATGAAGATTACGTCCTCTTAATATCGTTTATTTAAGGTTCAAGAATTGGTTTAACATGCCATAACGCCTTTATAGCAATGCTTTAGGTATAAACGCAATACTTAAGAACCTCTTTTTTTTCAAAAAATATGCGAAAAAAACATTGAATAATAAATAAAGTCATTTTATTTAAGTTTTTTCGGCAATTCTTCTTTCATTTTTTCTTGTTCCGCAGTCAACTGATCAACCTTGGCATGCAACTGGAGAATTAAACGTTCCAAATACTGTACATCCTTCAGTGTGACTAATCCTATACGATTCAATGAGTGATGAACAGAGTTGTCGATTAATTTTTCCACTTTGTCTTTGGTGTCTGTGACCGACTCTTTGGCTTTTTCTGAAACCTTCTCTACAGTTTGATCGGCAATATCTGCAGTTTTAGATTCAAGTTCTTCCCCGACCTTGACCAGCGAGTCAAACAGTTTATTGCCTTCCTCTTCTGCACGTGAAAATGCCCCAAGTCCAGCCAACCAGATCTGTTTGGTGTATTTACGAAAATCAAGAACCGATTTGCGCTCCGAGGCAGATTTAGACTTGGGTTTCAGCATTTTCTCATTCGAAGCTTCAGCTGAGTCTTGTGCTGTTTTTGACTTGTCCATGTGCACGGCTCCTGTTTGTTTTCTGCGCAATTATTATAAATTATTCTACAAAACCACTGCATAATAGCAAATTTAGTACTTGATAGATTTGATAAACTGTTCTACAAAGCAATTTATTTCAAGTCTAATTTGATTTAACCCTGAAATCTCTTCACAAGCAGGAAGCTTTTTCACTTTATATTTCAGGTAAGGATTGGTTGTATATGAGCGAATCGCAACAAAGTCAAAATCAACCGCATTTGTTGCTTACGATGACGTTAATTGTTTTAGAGACAATATTTACTTTCATTCTCAAGCATGATCGTGTCGTTGCATTACAGGCCAAAAAGTTTGTAGATAAAAACATCTCGATTAAAATCAATAGCTATATTCCATATTTCGACTTTTATGTGCAATTCACCCCCAATGGACTATTATTTGACCACAAAGCACCGGGCCGCATTGTCGACCTGGATGTGCGCACTACACTTCCCGATCTGATTAAAATTTTCATTTTTGGCAATCGTCGTAGCATTCGCAGCATGCGCATTGATGGCAATCAGGTTTTAAAAGATGAGTTTCGTGATCTGTTAACCGTATTCAGCTTGCCAAAAGTACTAGCCGACTGGAAACACTGGCTGTCTGATGCGCCGACGGATGAAGCGGAAATTATTGCTTCTAAAAAGCGTATTGCACCGCTTTTAAAGAAAATTGAAGAACAGCGCTCCAAGATCAATACCCTGCAAGTGGAAGTCAAACAGTATAAAAACCGCCTGAAACGGATCGAACGCCGTCAAAAGCGTATTAATATCATTTTTGGCCTGAGCAGCGTACTTTTGATTATGTTATTAGTGTATAATTGGCTGAGCATGTAAATCTTTCATTCTCCAAAAATTAAATCCCACTAAGGTCTACTAAAAATAACTTGACTAATTTAGTCGGGATTCATAAAATCTACACATCTAGTCTAACCATGTGTATCGAATCATGCGCCTAACCACTCGCGGTCGCTACGCTGTGACTGCTCTACTTGATCTAGCTTTGCAGCCTTCTGAAAAAACGATAACGCTCGCTGAAATTGCAGCACGTCAAACTATTTCTGTTGCTTATCTTGAGCAGTTATTTGCGAAGCTCAAGCGTCATGGTTTAGTTTCTAGTGTTCGTGGCGCAAATGGTGGTTACCATTTAGCACGTAATGCAGATGAAATTACTGTGTTAGCAATTATTGAAGCTGTAAACGAAACAGTTGATGCGACTCGCTGTGACCATAAAGGCAATTGCCAGAATGGCGCGATGTGCTTGACTCATGATTTATGGCAGGAACTCTCCCATCACATCGCCGATTATTTAGAAAAAATCTCGCTTGCTGATCTGGTTGCACGTGACAACGTCCAGACTGTGTCATTACGCCAAAAATCAGCACCTTTAGATTCAGCCCTTTTATCGGTTACAGGTATTTGACATGAAACGTCCGATTTATCTTGATTATGCAGCTACAACTCCTGTAGATCCTCAGGTTGCTGAACGTATGATGGAATGCTTAACATTCGATGGTACCTTTGGTAATGCGGCATCTCGTTCACACGCGTATGGTTGGCAAGCAGAAGAAAAAGTTGAATATGCACGTGAACAAGTTGCGAATTTAATTAAAGCTGATCCACGTGAAATCGTATGGACTTCAGGTGCAACCGAGTCAGACAACCTTGCGCTTAAAGGTGTGGCTCATTTCTATGCATCTAAAGGTAAACATATCGTTACCTCTAAAATCGAACATAAGGCAGTTTTAGATACCTGTCGTGAGCTTGAGTCTGAAGGTTTTGAAATTACCTATATTGAGCCTCAACCTCAAACCGGTTTAATTACGCCTGAAATGGTACAGGCAGCGATCCGTCCAGACACAATTCTTGTTTCCCTGATGATGGTAAACAATGAAATCGGTACTGTGACTGATGTTGCAGCGATTGGTGAAATCACTCGCGCCAACAAGATTTTCTTCCATGTCGATGCAGCTCAGGCAGCGGGTAAAGTTGAAATTGATCTTTCAACTTTAAAAGTAGATTTGATGAGCTTCTCTGCGCATAAGATCTATGGCCCTAAAGGTATTGGCGCACTGTTTGTACGTCGTAGCCCGCGTGTACGCCTTAAAGCTGAAATGCATGGTGGCGGCCATGAACGTGGTATGCGTTCAGGTACCCTTGCGACTCACCAGATTGTAGGTATGGGTGAAGCGTTTGAACTTGCAGGCAAAAACTTGGAAGCTGAACAGACTCGTTTACGTGTACTTCGCGACAAGCTGTGGAATGGTTTACAAGGTCTTGAACAAGTGTTCCTGAACGGCCATCCAACACAAAACGTAGCGAACTACCTGAATATTAGCTTCAACTTCGTTGAAGGCGAATCATTGATGATGGCATTGAAAGATGCTGCGGTATCTTCAGGTTCGGCATGTACATCTGCAACACTTGAACCATCTTATGTACTTCGTGCATTGGGTCTTTCAGACGAACTTGCACACAGTTCGATCCGCTTCAGCTTCGGTAAATACACCACTGAAGAAGATATCGATCACGTATTGACTATCACTAAAGCTGCTGTTGAGAAGTTACGTGAACTTTCTCCGCTTTGGGATATGTATAAGGAAGGTATTGACCTTTCTAAAGTTGAGTGGGCTGAGCACTAATTTTCATTCTGAGATAGTGACAAATCCGTTGCTATCTCATTGAGAAAAGTTTTTTTACCCCCATATTTAATACTGAGGCTGACCCCGAGGTTTGGAGAAGCAACATGGCTTATAGCGAAAAAGTAATTGATCATTACGAAAACCCTCGTAATGTTGGCGTTTTAGATAAAAATGCTGAAAACGTTGGTACTGGTATGGTTGGTGCGCCAGCATGTGGTGACGTGATGCGTTTACAGATTCAGGTAAACGATGAAGGCGTGATTGAAGAAGCACGTTTCAAAACTTATGGTTGTGGTTCTGCCATTGCATCAAGTTCACTTGTGACCGAATGGCTCAAAGGTAAAACTTTGGATCAAGCTCAAGCGATCAAGAACATTGATATTGCAACTGAACTTGCACTTCCACCAGTAAAAGTACACTGCTCTGTTCTTGCTGAAGATGCAATCAAAGCAGCTGTAGAAGACTACCGTAGCAAGAAAGTTAAAGCTTAATTGTTCCACGTTTTGAAATTTTAACGGAGTTTTCATGATCCATTTAACTGAAAATGCTGCAACTCATATCAGCAATTATTTAAAAAATCGCGGTAAGGGTGAAGGCATTCGCGTTGGTGTGAAAACTTCAGGCTGTTCTGGTCTGGCCTATGTGCTCGAGTTCGTCGATGAAGTCGATACACATGACCAAGCCTTTGAGCAGTTTGGGGTTAAAGTATTCGTTGACCCGAAAAGCCTGGTTTATCTTGAAGGTATGGAGATGGACTATGTTAAAAACGGCTTGAACGAAGGCTTCGAATTTAACAACCCCAACAAAAAAGGCGAATGCGGTTGTGGTGAATCTTTCACTGTATAAACCCGGCAGTTATTCTCTTTTTGACATTAAAACAGTGTGTTTCACACTGTTTTAATTGCATTTATACAGTTACTTTTGCACATTAATCGCGGATCCCATCTCCCATGAATCATTTTGAGTTGTTCAACCTTCCTGTAGCACTCGATATTGATTTAGCGGCTTTAAAGACTGAATTTTTAAAGTTGCAGCAACAATATCACCCAGATAAAGCTGAAGACAAAGATCAGGCTCTGATTAAATCAAGTGATATCAATCAGGCATTTAAAACCTTGTCAGCGGTCGATAGCCGTGCAGCGTATTTACTGTCTCTCAAGAAACAGGATTATCACTTAGATCAGTCGATCAGTGATTTTGAATTCTTGCAGGACGCTCTGGAAATTCGTGAACAACTTGACGATGCAACTTCTGCTGAAGATTTAACTTCACTGAAAGTCGAAGTCCAGCAATGGATTGAGGGCTTGGTTCGCGAGTTCAAAATTGATTATGCGGATGAAGACTGGGCCGAAGCACGCGATACAGTGCGCAAACTACGCTTCTTCGTTAAAGTCATGGCCGATATCGACAAAGCGGAAGACCGCTTCCTGGACGATGACAGCTTTGATCTTGATGATGATTTCTAATTTTTAGTATTTAATATTTAACGTGCAAAGGATGTAACACTATGGCTCTCTTGCAAATTGCAGAACCAGGTCAATCAAGTGCACCACATGAACACCGCATTGCGATTGGTATCGATTTAGGCACCACCCACTCTTTGGTTGCCACGGTTCTTTCAGGTAAAGCCAAAGTACTTAATGACGAACAAGGTCGTGTGCTACTTCCTTCTATCGTGCATTATGCAGAACAACAGACTCAATACGGCAATGAAGCTGCGCCTTTCATTACTACTGACCCTAAAAACACCATCGTTTCTGTAAAACGTTTTATGGGTCGCTCGAAAGCTGACATCAAATTCCAGCATCCTTATGCGTTGGTTGGTGAAGCGAATGAAATGCCGGCTTTTGAAACCGCACAAGGCCGTAAGACGCCGGTTGAGATTTCTGCAGAAATTTTAAAGCAGTTGAAAGACCGCGCTGAAGCCAGTCTGCAAAATCCGGTCAATGGTGCCGTTATTACTGTTCCGGCCTACTTTGATGAAGCACAGCGTCAGGCAACCCGTGATGCTGCTCAACTTGCTGGCTTGAATGTTTTACGTTTGTTGAATGAGCCAACCGCTGCTGCTGTTGCTTATGGTCTCGATCAGGAAAGCAATCTAAGTACAGATCGCAACTATGTGATCTACGACTTGGGTGGTGGTACCTTTGACGTTTCGATTCTGCGTTTTAGTCAAGGTGTGTTTGAAGTTCTGGCAACCGGTGGCCACACTGCCCTCGGTGGTGATGACCTAGATCGTTTGATCCTGAAATGGGCCAAGAAACAACTGAATATTGACACCTTGAATGATGCAGAATATGCACATTTTGTGGTTGCAGCACGTAAAGCCAAAGAAGCTTTGTCTGATGCAGATTCAGTTCAACTCAAATTGCTTGATCAGGTATTGACGCTTGACCGTCCGACATTTGAAGAGATCATTAAAGTTGCTTTGGATAAGACCATCAGCGTATGTAAGCGTGTGATGCGTGATGCCAAGCTTGAACTGGATGACATTCAAAATGTCGTTTTGGTCGGTGGCTCAACCCGTTCTTATGCAGTACAAAAAGCCGTGCGTGAAGTATTCAATCAAGAACCACTATGCACTATTAATCCGGATGAAGTGGTTGCGATTGGCGCATCAATTACTGCGAACCAATTGATTGGCAACTCAACTGATGGCTCATTACTATTAGACGTGACGCCTCTGTCTCTTGGTCTTGAAACCATGGGCGGACTGGTTGAACGATTAATTTCGCGTAATACTGCGATTCCAGTCGCTCGTCGTCAGGAATTTACGACTTATCAAGATGGCCAGACTGCCATGTTGATTCATGTGGTTCAAGGTGAACGTGATCTGGTTGAGCATTGCCGTAGTTTAGGGCGTTTTGTCCTGCATGGCATTCCACCAATGACTGCCGGTCAGGCACGTATTGAAGTGACGTTCCAGGTCGATGCAGATGGCTTGCTGACTGTATCTGCCAAAGAAACCACCTCTGGCGTGACGGCTCAAATCGATATCAAACCATCTTATGGTTTATCGGGTGAAGATACTGAACGTCTGTTGCTAGACGGTTATAAGTTCGCTGAAGAAGATAAGAATCTTCGTCATTTGAATGAAACCAAAGTGGAAGCACAGCGTGAGCTGGAAGCACTGGTTCAGGCACTCCAAGCGGATGCCGGTCTGTTGACTGAAGATCAACTTGCAGCACTGCAAACTGCGCAAGCACAACTTGAAACTCAGCTTCAGGGTTCAGATATCAAAGCGATTGAATCTGCCGTTGAACAGCTTAAAATACATAGTGATGCTTTTGCAGCAGCACGTATGAATCAACATATTGATGCAGCTCTTAAGGGCACTAAACTCGACGACTGGTCAAACTCAAACTAATTTAAGGTAACGACTATGCCACGTATTAAAGTTCTTCCACATGCGCAGATTTGCCCCGAAGGTGCTGAGTTTGAAGTCGAACAAAATGCCAATCTTTGCGAAAGCCTGCTAAAAAATGGCATTAAAATCGAACATGCTTGCGATATGTCAGCAGCGTGTACCACCTGCCATGTAGTGGTACGCAAAGGTTTTGACAGCCTGGAAGAAATGGATGATGTTGAAGCTGACTTACTCGATCGTGCCTGGGGTTTAGAACCTGATTCACGTCTTTCTTGTCAGGTTAAACTGGACGATGAAGATCTGGAAATTGAAATTCCAAAATACACCATTAACCATGCGTCAGAAAATCACTAAGATTTTCGTTGCAGGCTAAAATAAAAAACCACGCTCATGCGTGGTTTTTTCTCTTTATAAGAAACAATTAAAGTAAATTTACATGAACTTTAAATGTGTTCAATTACTTCATCCTCAAGCTTCAATTTGACAATACCTTGTGAATTGGTCATTTTCTGCTGAGTTTCAATGCGTTTAATCATTTTTTCTAGTACATGAATCAGCTCAGGATATTCAAAGTTTTGCACTTCATCCAGATTCAGCAATAAATGAAAGCCCTTATATTCATAATCGAACCAGCGCTGATACTCGACTTTCTGAGACGCATATTTTTCCATGACCTGCCAGGTTCTTACATGTGCTTTAATGCCTTTCAAGAATATCGGCTTTTTCGGTGCACAAAGATAATCATCTTTGATCAGATTATGAGTATCTTCCGAAATCAGGATTTCATCGACTTCCGCTGCACTTTGCAAACGCGCTGCCAGATTGGCATCACGTCCTACAATGGTATAAGCCATACGATGCGTAGCCCCATAATTCCCTACGTGGCAATAACCGGTTGAAATCCCCATGCGGATATGCAGTGGCGGATAACCCATTTTAATCCAGCGTTCCCGCAGCAATTTCATTTGCTGACGCATCGCCAATGCCATTTCCATACAGTTCTTAGCATCCTGTTCCACACCTTCGGAGTTCGGATCACCAAAGAAAATCAGGATGGCATCACCCATGAATTTATCGACAGTCGCTTCATAATTTTTAGCGATTTCGGTCATATGCCGAAGATAGTCATTCAACAGGAATGCTAAATCATCTGGAATCAGAGTTTCAGATAGCTCTGTAAAGCCTTGAATATCAGAGAAAAAGATCGTCAACTTTTTACGTTTATATTCAATTTTGGCTTCAGATTCACCTTTCATAATGGATTGCCATAACTGCACGGGCGCATAGCGACTCAGCTGATTGGCAAATTCCATATAACGGTTCATCTGTTCGAAATAATGGTCTTTTTTCTGGGTCATGTATTGCACACGACCACTTTGATAAAAACTTCCGACACCAAAATAGGTAATCAGACAGATAAAGCCTAAAACGGTCAACTCACTGCTGGTCGGTTCGAAATAATTATTAAACCCAAAGACCAGAATATTGGCCAGATAAAAAAGCGTAATCCCGATCAGGCTGGCTAGAGATGCCATCATAAATGAAATTTTATTGCTGATCGCGGTATAGAGCACTGCGACCAGACCCAGCAAGGACAAGACCAAGTCCAGATGCACGGCCGCCAAAACCACCGAAATGACAATGACATCAATCAGGAAAAGAATATTACGCCGGATGTGATAATCATGACGATAGATCAGCCAGCGAGATAGTTTCGGTGTAATTAGCAAAACCAGAAACAAAAAAAATGGAACAAAAAGCTGATACTGGGTATCTGGTTCAGTGTAATGAAAGACGACCAGAACCACAGACAGCATGATGTATCCCATCATGCGATGGAAATACTCAAACTGATGGGGTTCTTTTTGAATCCAGTCGTCTAATTGCACTCACTCCCTCCCTGAAGTCCGCAACTGTTCATGGTTCTCGGAATGCCTTGGCTGATTAGTCCATGCGCCAGTCAAATGGCATGTCGCCCTGACCACGTAAAGCCAGCATTAAGGTTTGACGCATATGTGCCAATACTTCACTGCTATAAGGAACAGCAGGTGTACCCCAAACAGGCTTCGGCCATGCAACGTCGTTCTGATAACGAACTACATGATGAAAATGCAATTGCGGCACCATATTACCCAGCGCTGCTACATTCATTTTATCTGCACGGAAAACACGTGCCAGCTGGCTTGATAACCAGCTTGACTCTCTTAAAAACTGCTCTTGGTCAGCTTGACTCAATTCATATAATTCAGAGACACCCGGCACACGTGGAATCAGAATGAGCCAGGGAAATTGCATATCATTCATCAAACGACATGTTGACAAAGGAAAGTCGCCTACAAAAAACGTATCTTGAGCAAGTTGTGGATGCAAACTAAACATATCTTTATAAATGATGCAAAATTAGAATGATGGCTAATACTAACATATCCAACTGAAGCTGAATATTGAAAGCAATGTGTTTAAAGACAAATTCTCATGATTTGTTGCGAAGCACATCACAACAATTACTGTAAACAATTCATTAAAAAAATCAAGCCTGTTGTTCCTGCAAACTTCATTGGAAAATGAAATCCAAACTGAATTTTCAGGCTGATTTAATCGAATAAAATCAGTGCAATTCTTTAAGCAGACTGTCCAGTAAATCCTGTATAAACTGAATCCGCTTTTGATAGTCTTCCAGCATGACCATGACTTTTAGACGTTGACCGCCATCCATCCGGAAATAGGTCGGATGTTTCTGCATCATCTGGATAATCGTCATGGCTTGAACCGGAGTATCCGGTGCAAATTCAATATGCCCACCCTGACTGCTGATATCAATTTTAGTAATACCAAGCTGCTCGGCTTTCAATCGAATCTGATGTACAGCAAAGAGCTGTTTGACCGGTTGCGGCGGTATACCAAAACGATCGATCAATTCCATCCGGATATTGTCCAGTTTTTCCTGGGTATCAGTATTACTGATGCGTTTATAGAACAACAGACGTTGATGCACATCACCCAGATATTCATCTGGAATCAACGCTGGCATATGCAGGGTAATTTCGGCAGTCAATGACAATGGTGCATCGAAGTTTGGCGTTTTGCCTTTTTGAATGGCTTTGGTGGCTTTTTCCAGCATTTCCATATACAGGCTATAACCAATAGCCTGCATCGAACCACTCTGCTGCTCACCTAGTAACTCACCTGCGCCGCGAATTTCCAGATCTTCGGTTGCCAGCATAAAACCGGCACCCAAGGTCGAAGCACGCTGAATGGCATCCAGACGTTTTTCTGCATCACCTTTTAAGGCTTTTAAAGACGGCACCATTAAGTAGGCATAAGCCTGATGGTGTGAGCGTCCTACACGTCCGCGTAGCTGATGTAATTGTGCCAGGCCCAGCTTGTCAGCACGTTCAATCAGAATGGTATTGGCATTCGGAACATCAATCCCGGTTTCAATAATGGTCGAACATACCAGAACATTGTATTCCTTGTGATAGAACTGCTGCATCACCTGCTCCAGTTCACGTTCACGCATCTGCCCGTGGGCCACAATCACCCGCGCTTCCGGCACCAGTTTACGGATATGCTCGGCGGCACGATCGATTGTATCAACTTCATTATGCAGAAAATAAACCTGACCACCGCGCAGCAATTCACGCAGAATCGCTTCTTTAATGGTGTCATCGGTATGTTCCTGCACAAAGGTTTTCACCGCAAGACGGCGTGCCGGCGGTGTGGCGATAATCGACAGATCACGCATGCCACTAAAGGCCATATTCAGTGTCCGTGGAATTGGAGTTGCAGTCAGTGTCAGCATGTCGACATCGGCACGCATCGCCTTGATTCGTTCCTTGTCGCGCACCCCGAAACGATGCTCTTCATCGACAATCATCAAGCCAAGATTCTTAAACTGAACATTTTCCTGCAAAATCTTATGTGTACCAATCACAATATCGACTTTACCTTCAATCAGGTCGTCAATGGTCTTGGTATGTGCTTTGGAAGAGCCGAAACGTGACAGCACTTCAATCCGGACTGGCCAGTCGGCGAAGCGGTCTTTGAATGAATCATAATGCTGCTGTGCCAGCAAAGTGGTCGGTACCAGAATCGCCACCTGCCGGTTATTCTGTACTGCAACAAATGCGGCACGCATTGCGACTTCTGTTTTACCAAACCCGACATCACCACACACCAGACGATCCATCGGCTTGGCCTGCTGCATGTCATGCAACGTCGCTTCAATCGCATTGGCCTGATCCAGTGTTTCTTCATAGGCAAAGCCACTGGCAAATTGCATATACAGGCTTTGATCGATTTCAAAACTGATCCCGGGCTTGGAAGAACGCCGTGCCTGAATATGCAGCAATTCGGCCGCGACATCGTGAATCTGTTCCAGCGCTTTACGTTTGGCTTTATTCCATGCGTCCGTACCCAGTTTATGCAAAGGTGCCAGATCCGGATCACCACCACTGTACCGGCTGATTAAGTGTAGATTGGTCACCGGCACATAGACTTTGGCGGCATCCGCATAATCCAGCTGCAAAAATTCGTGATCCTGATCATCAATACTTAGGGTGACCAGACCGGCATAACGTCCGACCCCATAATCGATATGTACCACAGGCGCGCCCATGGTCAGCTCAGTTAGACTTCGGATCAGAAACTCTTCGGAAACTTCCTGTTGACGTTTGCGACGGCGCTGTACCACGCGATGTTCATACAGCTGATTTTCAGAAATTACGCTGACACGATCGGTCAATACCAGACCACGCTCTAAAGGCGCATTGGTAATGGCAATTGCATACAGAGATTGAATAAAACTATCAAAATTTTCAACCGTGGGGATATCACCCAGACTTGGCCTTAAGGCATCTTTAAGACTTTCCCGGCGTCCAGCACTTTCAGCCACTAGCAATACCGGATGATTAGCCTGATCAATATATTTTTTGATTTCATGAAACGGTTTTTCACGTTTCGGATCTACGGGCAGACGCGGTGGCAACTGGGTATCAAGATTCAATACCCCAGCTTTTTGATCAAAAGATGTTTGTGCGGCAATGATGCGTGCAAACTGGTTCAGCTGCTCCAGCACCTGATTGGTCTGAAAAAACAGGCTTTCAGGCGGCATGATCGGTTGGTCGACATTGTGGCGACGATCTTCATAACGGCGCACCACATCTTGCCAAAACTGGCTGAGACTTTCGTCCAGAGCCTTATCTGTAATGACAATGCCATTCTTCGGTAGGTACGAAATCAGTGAACTTTGGCCTTGCATGGCTTCCGCGCTGAAAAACAAGGGCAAATAAAACTCGATTCCCGGCGAGACTATGCCATCCATCACATCCTGATAGATCGGGTTTTTCTTTGGATTCGCGGTCGGGAAAAATTCGGCATAGCGGTCACGGAAAGTGGCACGACCTTCCTTGAGCGGAAATTCCTGTGCCGGCAATACGGTAAACTGCTGTAAACTTTGCGTGGTGCGCTGAGTTTCGGCATCGAAAAATTTCAGGCTTTCAATTTCATCATCAAACAGGTCAATCCGAATCGGTGCTTCCTGTCCCGATGCGTAGATATCCATGATACTGCCGCGTACCGCGAATTCACCTGGATCATAGACGGTATCGACCAGATGATAACCGGCCTGAATCAACTTTTTCTTTTGTTGTTCCAGATCAAATTTCTGACCGACATGAATATCGAAATGCTCACCCAGAATCCATGAGGTCGGCGCCACACGTTGTGCCAAAGTTGAGGCGGACAGCAACAGTACGCCAGTTTTTGGCATATTGGATAAGATTGCCAGACGTTCCGAGACAATATCCTGATGGGGGGAGAGACGGTCATAAGGCAAGATTTCCCAATCTGGAAAAATCGTGGGTTTAACCCCATAAAATTCCAGTTCACTTTCCAGTTGACCCAAATGCTGATTATTACGTGCAATCACGATAAATAAACGCGATTGCTGCTGCACGATTTCTTTGAGCAACAATGCCGTCGAGGAACCTTGCAGATTGCCTAACCAGCGTTTCTCGCCTGCTTTGAGTTGTGGTAAATTGAGTTGGGAAATTTCTTGTTGGAACATGGATATAGCTTTAAAGTCTAAATAACCTGAGGCTTATACTAGCACGATGATCTCAGGATATTTTGTTATTTTTATGCAGTCTTGCCACATCCATACGCTTCGATTTCAAGCCACTTTTAACACTTATTTTTTCTCTCGCAGAAAGTTACGATAATAATCATTTAACTTCTTGAGGATCATTTTAAATTGCAGCAGGTTCTCTTCGGTATTTCCCAAAGTCACATTAAAACGCTGATGGGCAATTTCCAGATCAATCTTTTCATTGATTAGCATCGCGGTGTCGTATAAAGCTTTTAAATCATCAAACTGTTTTAGACGGCGATTGGACAAATATTCTAAGCGTGTGGTCAGTTCCTGATTTAAATCAATGCCATCCACGATATAACCTGTGCCTTCGACATGCTGGATATTCTGCTCGTCTAAATATAGCTGTGCAGCAGTCGGTTTATTAGTTTTAAATAATGCACTGATTTTATCAAACATCGCCATTTACCCAGCCAAATAAAGTTCAGACCCTAGTCTAGATGAAAATGCCTCAAATCCACATATCGAACTTGAGGCAAATTGTCAAAATCACAACGATCAGTTGATTTGAGCTGTTTCAAGACAATTTATGCTATCAAGAAACCTGTTCGAGCTGACTCTCTGCTACAGGTATTTCAGACACCAGATTTTCAAATGCAAAAATCTCTTCTAATTGCGCTTCACTCAATAAGCCTAACTCTAATACCACCTGTGGCACTGTTTTATTTTCCCACATACATTGTTTGCCGATTTCATCACACTTGGCATGTCCCAGAATCGGTTCAAGCAAGGTCACAATCCCGACACTGCGCATGACGGAACTTAAGCAAATCTGTTCATTGGCCTGAATACCAGCAATACATTTCTGATTCAGGGTTTGCATGCCTTGGGTCAATAATTGAATTGATTCATTCATCGCCACGGCAATCACAGGTTCCATGACATTCAATTGTAACTGCCCGGCTTCCGCAGCCATAGTAATGGTTAAGTCATTACCAATCACCCGGAATGCAATCTGATTCACAACTTCTGGAATTACCGGATTGATTTTTGCCGGCATGATCGAAGAACCTGCCTGTAACTCAGGTAAGCGAATTTCAGCTAACCCTGTACGCGGCCCCGAGCTGAGCAAGCGCAAGTCATTACAGATTTTGGACAATTTCACTGCCAGACGTTTTAAACTGCTCGACAAGATAATAAAGACGCCACAATCGCTGGTCGCCTCGACATAATCTGCTGCACCTTTTAAAGGTAAACCTGTCAGGTGCGCCAAGATTTCCACCACCCGCTTGGCATAGCCCGGCGGTGTATTCACCCCGGTCCCAATGGCGGTGGCGCCTAAATTGACTTCCAGCAATAACTGTCGCATCTGTCCAATCAGCTTCAGGTCTTCTTTTAATAAGGTGGCAAATGCCCGGAATTCCTGTTCCATGGTCATCGGCACGGCATCTTGTAACTGGGTACGTCCCATCTTGATGACATATTCAAATTCGGCAGCTTTATGATCGATACAGTCAATCAATGCTTTAAGCACGCTCAATAACTCATCCAGACTGTTATAGGTCGCCAGACGCAAAGCCGTTGGATAGACATCATTGGTCGATTGCGAGGTATTGACGTGATCATTCGGATGCAGAATGTGATAATCACCTTTCTGATGGCCCGACATTTCTAGGGCAATATTGGCAATCACCTCATTGGTATTCATATTGATGGAGGTTCCGGCACCGCCCTGATAAGGATCGAGTGGAAATGCCGTTTGCCACGCTTCCGGATGCTGAATCAATTCATCACAAGCTTTCTGAATGGCAGTACTGGTCTGCTCGGACAATTTTTGAAAGTGCAGATTGGCTTGTGCCGAAGCTTTTTTCACTTGGGCCAAAGCACGAATAAAGTGCGTTTGTTGCCCCACCGCCAATCCAGAAATCTTAAAATTTTCGATGGCACGTAAGGTATGAATCCCATAATAGCTATGCAACGGGATTTGTTTTTCCCCCAATAAATCACGTTCAATGCGGGTCGGTTCGATTTGAAGCATATTGTCCACTAAAAAATACTCTTGGCGATGCACCGTATTTGGTGTGACATTAATATGAGCAAACAAATACAGGCCTAATAGGAAGACTTTAACCTAGATTTGCTACGATTTATTACCAATACGCTAAGGCTGTGAGTTTTGTAAGATTGTGTAAGCAGTTAGCTAAAATTCAAATATTTTCATTATTTATTCAAAATTTCCACTTTTCCCCTGAATTCGACGTCATATTGCCTTTTATCCGCTTAAGTTATTCCTAATTCAATTTCAGTGAATTACTACTCTATTTACAATAGGTATACATAAAAGCTGTGTAATTGTTACAGAGTGTAATTTTTAAACCATGCTTGAATCACCTCCTTGCAATCTCAGTACAAAAAATCATCTTGGACGATGATTTCCATATTTACAGGATGACCTGCCCATGACTTCTTTTAAACCCCACCCTGATTACTTTCATGTTTTATATTATCGCCATGATTGCAATCGGTTTATATGCTTATCGTGCCACCTCCAATTTTGACGAATATATTCTAGGTGGACGGAGTCTGGGCAGTGTCGTTACTGCACTTTCGGCGGGCGCATCGGATATGAGTGGCTGGCTGTTGATGGGTCTTCCGGGAGCCATTTACCTGTCTGGCCTGTCAGAAGCCTGGATTGCGATCGGTTTGATTATCGGCGCGTGGCTGAACTGGTTACTGGTGGCAGGTCGACTGCGTGCCCATACCGAATATCAGAACAATGCCCTGACCTTGCCGGATTATTTCACCAGCCGTTTTTCCGATCGTAAACGTATTTTACGGGTCTTGTCTGCCTTGGTGATTCTGGTGTTCTTTGCAATTTATTGTGCCTCAGGTATGGTCGCAGGTGCACGACTGTTTGAAAGCCTGTTTGGCTGGGATTACACCACAGCGCTTGTGATTGGTGCTATGGCGACGATTCTTTATGTTTGTATTGGTGGCTTTTTGGCGATCAGCTGGACAGATACATTCCAAGCCGGTTTAATGATTTTTGCCTTATTGCTGACTCCGATCATTACCTTCTTGGCTCTGGGCGACAACAGCCAGCAAGTGAGTGTCATCCTTGAATCGGCTCGCCCACATGCTTCAAGCATGCTTGAAGGTTTAAGCACCGTTGCGATTATTTCCAGTCTGGCTTGGGGCTTGGGTTATTTTGGTCAGCCGCATATTCTGGTGCGTTTTATGGCAGCAGATTCGGTCAAAACCATTCCTGCTGCACGCCGTATTGGCATGACCTGGATGATTCTATGCCTAGGCGGTGCAGTGGCTGCCGGTTATATCGGTATTGCCTACTTCAGTGTCAATCCCGCATTGGCTTTGGTGGTGAATCAAAACCCTGAAACTGTATTTATGGAGTTGACCAAAATCCTGTTTAATCCATGGATTGCCGGAATCATTCTGGCTGCTATCTTGGCGGCAATTATGAGCACCTTGAGCTGTCAGCTTCTGGTCTGCTCAACCACCCTGACCGAAGATTTATATAAGAGTTTCCTGCGTAAAAATGCTTCACAAAAAGAACTGATCTGGGTCGGTCGCGGCATGGTCGTGGTGATTGCCCTGATTGCCATTTCACTGGCAATTAATCCGAACAGTAAGGTTTTGGGTCTGGTGGCTTATGCCTGGGCCGGCTTTGGTGCTGCATTTGGCCCACTGATTATCTTGTCGCTATTCTGGAAACGAATGACCCTCAACGGCGCAATTGTGGGTATGGTGGTTGGTGCCATGACTGTAATTGTCTGGAAAAATTATATGGGTGATACCGGTCTGTATGAGATCATTCCAGGCTTTATTCTGGCCACCCTCAGCATTATCATCGTCAGCCTGCTGGATAAAGCACCGAGTGCTGATGTGGTCAAACGCTTTGAAATGGCTAAAGCCGAGTATCAAAAAGAAATGGCAGAAATGAAAAAATAATCACCTTTTTTCTTGCACATAAAAGGGACTTAATCGTCCCTTTTATGTTTCTTAGATTCACAAATGAAGTTCTTGAAAATTACTTGGCTTTTCCCGGCATTTTCAGATGGATCTGCTGACTTTCTTTAATCACTTCCATCACCGGATAACTGCGCGTTTCTTTAATTCCGGGCAATTGCCACAAGATCTGACCAGAGATTTTCCGGAACTCATCCATATTGGCACAGCGGATTTTTACCACGAAATCAAACCCGCCACTGATCATATGACACTCGATAATTTCAGGAATCTGCCGCACAGCATGGGAAAATTCATCTAAAACATTCGGCGTGGTTTTATCCAATAAAATTTCAACAAAGACCACAAAACCATTATTCAACATGACTGGATTGAGGCGCGCTTCATAGCCCACAATAAAACCTTCCCGGGTCAGCTTTTGTACACGCGCCAAGGCTGCTGTAGGCGACAAATTGACCAGTTCAGCCAGTTTGATATTGGATAGCTTGGCATCGGATTGCAATAAACCCAGTATACGAATATCTATACGGTCAAGGTTCAAATAAGGACTTGGCATTAGAATTATTCTCTAAAAAAAGCGAAAACTATAGTGAGATATTCGTCAAATATTCTGTGATTATAGATTAAAACTCATTCACCTCAAAGAACTGATTGACGCAGTACAGGAATTCACTATGCCAACCACTCTCCGCCCAGATTCAATTTTAGATTCAGCCCAGCACTCAAATTATATTGCTGAATTTAAACACAAAAACCAATACGAAGAACGTATTAATACGGCATGGCGTCGTGCAGAAACTGAATGCGTCGAAGAGTTATTGGCCCATAGTGAAATTTCTTCCGAGATGAGTGACAAGATTCAGGCGCTTGCCTTTGATCTCGCACATTCCTTACGTGAACGCAAAAGTTCCACTGGGAAAGCCGGTATTGTCCAAGGCTTATTGCAGGAATTTTCTTTATCTTCTCAGGAAGGCATTGCCCTGATGTGTCTGGCAGAAGCCTTGCTGCGGATTCCGGACAAAGCCACACGTGACTTGCTGATCCGTGACAAAATCAATCAAGGTAACTGGAAAGAACATTTGGGCCAGAGCCAATTGATGTTTGTGAATGCAGCAGCCTGGGGACTGATGCTGACCGGCAAGCTGATGGAAACCCCACAGCAAAAAAGCCTGTCTAGCTTATTGACCGGTCTTTTGGCACGCAGTGGTCGCGGGATTATCCGTAAGGCCGTCGATGTTGCCATGCGCATGATGGGCGAGCAGTTTGTTACGGGTGAAACCATTGATGAAGCCCTGAAAAATGCGGAGCCGCTGGAAGAAAAAGGCTTTCGCTATTCCTATGACATGCTGGGTGAAGCGGCACTGACCGATCCGGATGCTGAACGTTATTATCAGGATTATCAGCAAGCCATTCATGCTATTGGTCAAGCATCACAGGATAAAGATGTTTATGACGGGCCTGGAATTTCTATCAAGCTCTCTGCGCTGCACCCACGTTATCAGCGTTCCCAAATGGATCGCGTGCATGATGAGCTCTATGCAAAAGTACTTAAACTCGCAGTCTTGGCCAAGCAGTACAATATTGGTTTAAATATCGATGCTGAAGAAAGCGATCGCCTTGAGATTTCATTGGAACTGTTAGAACGCCTGTGTTTTGAACCGCAACTGCAGGACTGGAAAGGCATTGGCTTTGTGATTCAGGCCTATCAAAAACGCTGCTTCTATGTGGTGGATTACATCATTGATCTGGCGAAGCGCAGTCAGAAACGCCTGATGATTCGTCTGGTCAAAGGCGCGTATTGGGATAGCGAAATCAAAAAAGCCCAGATTGATGGAATGTCGGATTATCCGGTATTTACCCGTAAAGTACATACCGATCTGTCTTATATCGCCTGTGCACGTAAGCTTTTGGCTGAACCGGACTATATCTATCCGCAATTTGCCACTCACAATGCACAAACGGTAGCGACGATCTATCAACTGGCGCAACCTGAGCAATACTATGCCGGTCAATATGAGTTTCAATGTCTGCATGGCATGGGCGAACCGCTGTATGAAAATGTTGTGGGCGATCCATCGAAAAATAAACTGGGTATACCCTGCCGGATCTATGCGCCAGTCGGTAATCATGAAACTTTGCTGGCTTATCTGGTGCGCCGTTTACTGGAAAATGGTGCTAATACCTCCTTCGTCAATCGTATTGCCGACAAGACTTTAAACATTGAGGATTTGATTGAAAATCCTCAACAAACGATTTTAAAGGCATCAAAACAGGAAAACGTATTGGGAGCCAAGCATCCTCATATTCCATATCCGCAAGATCTTTATGCCGATGCACGCATTAACTCTTCAGGACTCGATTTGGCCAATGATGCTGAACTCCGTGTTTTAAATGAAGTCGCCTCCAGTCTGGCAAATACGCAATTTCAGGCAGCTGCTATGGGAACGGCGTTTACAGTTATCGATACAAGCAACGTAGTGCAAATCATTAATCCAGCACACCATCAGGATGTGATCGGTACGGTCTATGAAGCAACTTCTGAACAGGCCGAAATTGCACTCACCCAAGCAGTTAATGCACAAAGTTTCTGGGCCAATCTGTCAAAAAATGAGCGTGCTGCCTGCCTGAATAGAGCCGCAGAACTGATGGAACAGCGCCTGCTACCGCTCATGGTTCTTCTTTCTCGCGAAGCAGGTAAAACCTATGCCAATGCCATTGCCGAAGTGCGTGAAGCGGTAGATTTCATGCGTTATTATTCAGCTCAAGTTTTGGATCTCAGTGACAATGTACAGATCCAGCCTTTAGGCACCGTGCTATGTATCAGTCCATGGAACTTCCCGCTGGCGATTTTTACCGGTCAGATTGCAGCAGCGCTGGTCGCTGGCAATACTGTGATTGCCAAACCGGCTGAACAAACACCGCTGATTGCAGCACAAGCCGTGCAGATTTTATGGGAAGCCGGCATTCCGCAGGATGTATTACAGCTGTTGCCGGGCCGTGGTGAAACTATTGGTGCACAGCTCAGTGCAGATTCGCGTATTCAAGGCATCATGTTTACCGGTTCCACCGAGGTCGCACAAATTCTGCAAAAAACCGTCGCAGAACGAATAAACCAGTTTGGAGAAAGCGTCAACCTGATTGCTGAAACCGGTGGTCAGAATGCCATGATTGTGGATTCATCCGCCCTGACTGAACAGGTGGTGCTGGATGTGGTGAGCTCTGCCTATGACAGTGCCGGTCAACGTTGTTCTGCCCTGCGTGTCCTCTGTGTGCAAGAGGATAATCTGGAGGCTGTTCGCAACATGCTCAAAGGTGCCATGCAACAGTTGCGCGTTGGCAATCCGGTCTTGCTGAAAACCGATATTGGTCCAGTGATTGATGCAGAAGCCCAGCAAAATATCCAAAAGCATATTGAGCAGATGCGCAGCAAAGGTCATACAGTTCATCAGTTGATGTTTAATCAGGACCAGACTGAATTAACTCCAGGAACATTCATTGCACCAACCCTGATTGAACTGCCAAATCTGGATGATCTGGAACGTGAAGTGTTTGGCCCGGTACTGCATCTGATCAGCTATAAATATGGCGAACTGGAACAGTTGTTAGATCAGATCAACAGCAAGGGTTATGGCCTGACCATGGGCTTGCACACGCGTATTGATGAAACCATGCAAACCGTGATTGCACGAGCGGAAGTCGGCAACCTGTATATCAACCGCAATATCGTTGGTGCGGTCGTGGGCGTCCAGCCCTTTGGTGGCGAAGGTCTGTCTGGCACCGGCCCGAAAGCAGGTGGCCCGTTGTATATCTACCGTTTAATGCATCAAGTATCCGAGAAAAAACTGGCGCAGGCTTATGCAGTTCAAGCGGGTCCAGCACTTGTTGAAAATAAACTTGTTCAGGAGTTTAAAGTCTGGGTAGCTAAAACTTTCCCAACTTTATCTTTAAAAGCACCTATGCAAATTGCGACTGGTCAAAGCTTTAGCCTGCAAGGTCCAACCGGTGAGGAAAATCAGTACCTAATCTTGCCACGAGAAAGTCTTCTATCTTTGGCACACACGGAGCAAGACCAGATTCAGCAAATTCTGGCAATTTTATCGGTCGGCAGTCGTCCTGCATTCCTAGCTGACAATACTTTTATTCTGAAATATTTACCAACCATGCCAGCCGCGATCAGCAAGCAATTTAAAGTGGTCCGGGATATTGAAACAGGCGCGTTTGATGCCGTCATGCATCATGGTGATTCTTCTGAACTGATTGATTTGCAAAAACGCATTGCAGGCCGAAAAGGTGCAATTATTGGTATCACCCATTTAAGTTCGGGCAACTATGATATTCCGGTCGAGCGATTTGTGATTGAACGCGCGATCAGTATCAATACGGCGGCGGCAGGCGGCAATGCCAGCTTGATGACGATGGATAATCTCTAAATCAGTCCAATCATCTCAGCATTTTTAGCTTAAATCTTTCCTCTTTATGGCCAAACCTCTCTCCTCAGAAGGTTTGGTCTTTTTTATGCAGCTTTTAAAGCGGCTTGACTACAATAGGCTTAGGCAGATCGGCAATTTTTTGCTACCATTTGCGCTTTAAAATATTTGCGATTTCTTACTGCATATGACTTCATCTTATCAGCAACAACTTGAAGCCAAAATTGAACGCATCAGCGCTCAGTTTGCCGAATATCAACCACCTGCTTTAGAAGTATTCCAGTCTCCTGAAAAATATTTCCGCATGCGTGCTGAATTCCGGATCTGGCATACTGAAGATGATCTGTTTTATGCCATGTTCGAACGTGACGAAAACAACAATAAAAAAGTGATTCGTATTGATGAGTTTCCAATTGCAGACCGCAGTATTAATGACTTGATGCCGCAACTACTGGCAGCATTCAAGGCAGATGCCAATCTGGGTCATCGTTTATTTGAAGTCCATTTTCTGGCGACGTTAAGTGGTCAGGTTCTGGTATCCCTGATTTATCACCGCAAGCTGGATGAAAGCTGGGAACCTGCAGCAAAAGCACTGGCGGAAAAACTGAATATTAAACTGATTGGCCGAAGCCGTGGCCAGAAATTCGTCCTGACTGATGAATATGTGGTGGAAGAGCTATCGGTCTTTGATCGTCGCTATAAATACAAGCAGATCGAAAGCAGCTTCACTCAGCCGAATGCACAAGTTTGTCAAAAAATGCTGGAATGGGCATGTGATGCAGCGGAACAATCAGATAAAGATTTGCTGGAACTCTACTGTGGCAATGGGAACTTTACCCTGCCGCTTTCGACCAAATTCCGCCGTGTTTTGGCCACTGAATTAGCCAAATCTTCAGTTTATGCAGCTGAGTGGAATATTGAGCAGAACCAGATTGAAAATATTCAGGTTGCGCGTCTGTCTGCCGAAGAATTCACTCAAGCCTATAATGGCGAACGTGTTTTCCGTCGTTTGCAGGAAGCACAAATTGACATTTCGACTTATGATTTTGATACGGTATTTGTCGATCCACCGCGTGCTGGTATTGATGATGAAACGCTGAAACTGTTACAGCGTTTCCAGCGTATTATTTACATTTCTTGTAATCCAGATACCTTATATGACAATCTGAAACAGTTGTCTCAAACGCATAGAATCAGCAAGTTCGCCATGTTTGACCAGTTCCCGTATACGCACCATGTTGAGACGGGTGTCTTATTGGAAAAAGTATAAAGAGTTTGTTTCAATTTATTATATTGTTACAATAATGGAGCTTTTTAAAGCTCCATTTTTTATATTTAAAATCATATGTTTAATAATAAATATTGACTTGTACAGCAAGAAATATCGTTAGACCTTCGGGCTTCAATCGGAAATTTTCTAGCCTGACTGCTGCTTTTATCACATAGGTCCTATTGCTTTATTTATTTAATTGGCTATATTTCACTCTATGTTAGGTTGTTGTATGAAGGCTCTATGAGTTTTTGGCAAAAGTTGTTTTCTAATGAACAACACAATGAACACAAGAATCAAATTGCTTGTGTTGAAAATGATTGCTCTTGCAAGACAAATGAACAGCTTCTTGAAGCACTTTCTAAAGCCACTGATGAAGAAATCATCATCGGAATTAAAAAGGTTCTGGTATCTCGAGGCTATAGCCGCAAAGAACTGAATGAACTTCAGCACTTGCCATTGCAATAATCGGCCAAGGTTACAGCCGTATAAAGAAAGCACTTGCGTAGTCAGGTGCTTTTTTTATGCTTGAAAGTTTAGTTAAAGGGTTTGGTCTTCTCTATTTCACCATAGTTCATTTACTCCAACTTTAAAACCTCCACAATCAGGCAAAAAACGCTGAACAACTCATTTGCTCCCCTACTTGTGATTTTGAAGAGATGTTAAGGCTTGCTTAGGCTATTTAAAACCTTTGTCAGAAGTATATTTCTTAACTAGTGCTTTCTTTTAATCCCTTTAAACTTGGCTTAATAACGCTTCAATTCTGGTCTGAAACTCAGGCAAAGCATCGATTAATTTAGCAAAACACAGTACACTTCCTATTAAACGACAATGCTTTTTAAATGGCTTAATTCTGATATGCAACAGACTAAACGGTTTCCCATAGGCGCACATCTTATGGTCAAACATTTCGGTTATACCCATCATGGGATTTATGCCGGACGTGGTCGTGTCATTCATTATTCCGGCTTTGCGCATTTATTCAAGAAACGCCCCATTGAAATCACCTCGATTGAAAAATTCAGTCATGGCAAACCGATTCATATGCAGCATTATGACTCGGCCAAATATAAAGGTCGTAAAGTCGTACGTCGCATGCGTTCTAGAATGCATGAAAACAACTATCATCTGATTATTAATAATTGCGAACATTTGTGTACCTGGGCGATTACCGGTGTGGAAAGCAGCCCGCAAGTGATTTACATGATGAATCGTCTGACCACGATTGGTTATATCAGCTCGATGATGAGTTTTATGAACAGCATGTTCCTGACCCTGACCACGACCAGTTTCGCATTGGTGCTATACATCAAGAAGAAACTCAGAGATAAAGCCAATTTACGTTTGCAACAATACCGTGAATTGCAAGATCAGGCTAAAACCAAGGTGTCAGACCTGACCAATCTTAAACATCGTTAATTTAAAGCTCAGCCTGCCGATGATTTTTTGTGAGCAAGAAATTAAGTTCGCATTTACATTTTGATGATGCAGATAAGGAATCAGGTTAAATAGCCTTTTCTGGCTTGAATCGCCTCAGGTAGTGCTTTGCCTAAAGAGCTTAGGGTTTCCCGCTCTACCAGTCGTACAATTGAATCTAGCGGCAGATCGTTGTCCTGCAGGCCAAAGGGTTCTTCTAGCTCTGCACTGAGCTCATCTAGTCCGAGTAGCATATAGGCAATTAATCCGACCAGGATCGGCGTCCAAAGGCCCAAATTCGCCTGCAAACTGAAAGGCAAGATAAAGCAAAAAGAATAAACTGCACGATGTAACAATACCGAATAAGAAAATGGTAATGGCGTTGACAAAATCCGGTCGCAACCGGCCTGAATATCTCCCAAAGCCACAGTGTGCTGATTCAGGTTGTTATAAATAATGTCGCTGATCTTGCCCTGTTTATATTGCTGTACCAGCTCTTTTTGCATCTGTTCCAGCACCCATTGTGATGGATTGATTTGCATGGGCAATTTCTCAAATGACTTGGGTTCAAACCTGGCAGTGGCTTGATAAGCCTGAATGCTAGGCGTTTGCTGTCTCAGCCGGTCCCGCAATAGATAAGTAAACAGCATCATGCGATACAATAAGATTTCACGGGTTTGCTCATCTAGCACATGGCTGTCACGGCATAAATGACGCGTGGTTGCAATCAACGCACCCCAAAGCTTGCGCCCTTCCCACCAGCGATCATAGCAGGCTGTATTTCTAAAACTTAAAAAAATCGAGAGAATGACACCAAAGATGGTAAAGCCAATTGCCGGGACAGCAGGAAGGCTGACGAAATGCGCCTGACTCAAATACACCAGCAAAGCGGAAATAAAAACCACCAAGATTAATGCGGGCAGCACCTTGGGCAGAATCGTTCCCTGCCAGGCAAACAGTAACCCCAAACTATTATTCTTATCACGCACAATCATGCAATTTTCCCTGCTGTATTGAAAAAGCCCAACCAGAGTTGGGCTTTTTACATTCTGACTTAAACCAGCTTATTTACCTAGTTTAAAGCTGTCCTTAAGATCCAGAATACGGTTGAATACCGGTTTTTCGCTGGAATGATCATATTGATCAGCCACAAAATAGCCTTCACGCTCAAACTGGAAACGATCTTCCGGTTGTGCTTGCGCCAAAGCAGGCTCAATTACGGCTTGAACCACCTTCAATGATTCAGGGTTCAGGTTTGCCAAGAAGTCATCACCCACTTCAGGATCAGACTCAGTAAACAGACGGTCGTAAATACGCACTTCCGCAGGAACGCCTTTAGTCGCAGATACCCAGTGAATCACACCTTTGACCTTACGACCTTCAGGATTTTTACCTAAAGTTCCAGGATCAATCGAACATTTCAGTTCAACCACTTCACCATTTTCATCTTTAATGACTTCGTCACATTTGATGACATAGGCATGACGTAAACGGACTTCACCGCCTGGAATCAGACGTTTAAAGCCTTTTGGTGGTTCTTCTTCAAAGTCTTTACGGTCAATATACAGCTCAGTCGTCAATGGAATAACGCGCTCGCCCATATCGACATTCGGATGACGTGAATGGGTCAGGTCCATATCGGCTGGCAAGTTGGTTAACGTCACTTTTAATGGATTTAACACCGCCATACCACGAGCGGCGGTATTTTCCAGAGACTGGCGAATACAGTATTCCAGCATGGCCACATCGACGATACTGCCATCAACCTTCGATACACCAACACGTTGACAGAAATCACGTAGACCTTCAGGTGTGAAACCACGACGACGCATACCGACTACGGTTGGCATACGTGGATCATCCCAACCATTTACATGACCACCTTCAACCAGCTTACGCAATTTTCGTTTTGAGGTGATGGTATAGTCCACATTTAAACGGCTCGATTCGTACTGACGTGGCACTGATGGTGATTTAACTTTTGCCACTACCCAATCATAAAATGGACGGTGATCCTGAAATTCCAGGGTACACAGTGAATGCGTAATGCCTTCAATCGCATCAGACAATGGATGCGCATAGTCATACATTGGATAAATTTTCCATTTATCGCCAGTCTGATGGTGTTCAGAATGCAGGATACGATACAGAATCGGATCACGCATATGCACGTTCGGTGAAGTCATATCAATCTTGGCACGTAATACAGCCTGACCTTCTGCATATTCACCGCTGCGCATTTTCTCAAAACGCTCCAGGTTTTCTGCAACCGTTGCATCGCGTTGTGGCGAGTTTTTGCCTGGCTCAATGAAATTACCGCGGTTCAAACGGATCTCTTCAGGGCTTTGCAAATCCACATAGGCATCGCCCTGCTCAATCAGCTGAACTGCCCAGGTATAAAGTTGATCGAAATAGCTTGATGCATAACGCGGCTCGCCTTCCCATTGGAAACCCAGCCATTTCACATCATTGGCAATACCATCCACATATTCCTGCTCTTCGGCATCCGGGTTGGTATCGTCAAAACGCAGGTTACACACACCTTTAAATTCTTCAGCAATACCGAAGTTCAAGCAAATTGCTTTCACATGGCCAATATGTAAATAGCCATTCGGCTCAGGCGGAAAACGCGTCACCACCTGTTGAGTACGACCAGCGGCTAAATCATCGGTAATGACCTGACGTACAAAGTCCAAGCCTGGTTGTTGTTCTTGCTGCTGCACTGAATCGACTGCATTGTTCTTCTGGGTCGGGTTCTCGGGCAGAGATATCACAACATCATTTGGCTTCATGATCAATCATTCACTTCTAAAGTTAAAAAGGGATTAACGAATATTTCATCGTACAAGTTGTACGTATATTCATTATCAAAGTTCCTTAGTTTAACTATAGGTGCTTAATCTCTCAACCGCTAACTACGGTATTTGATTTCAATTCACTCATTTTAAAAATTGAAAATACAGTAAGCTGCCCAAAACTAAAATATCAACGCTTTACGGAATCAGAAAATGATTCAATTCGCGCCTGTCTGGAATATAACGCCCTGTCTGGCAGCATTTGAAATGCCTTGATAAATCAACGTATAAATAAGGTATTATTTTTATGCTTTTAACAAAGAAAATAATGTTTTTACTTGCCTTGTCGAATGTAGTTTGCTTATGCTTCACTCATTCAGAAAAAACCATGGCACTCGTCCATGATCAGGAGATTACACAATGAGTTTTCCTCAAGTCGAATTAAACACCAATAAAGGTCGTATTGTTCTAGAACTCAATGCTGAAAAAGCACCTAAAACCGTAGCTAACTTTTTAGAATACGTACGTGACGGTTTTTATGACGGCGTAATTTTCCACCGTGTTATTGATGGTTTCATGATCCAAGGCGGCGGCATGGATGAAAACTTCAAAGAAAAAGCAACACGTGATGCAATCGAAAACGAAGCAGACAACGGCTTGACCAATGACGAAGGTACGATTGCAATGGCGCGTACTCAAGCACCGCATTCTGCTTCTGCTCAATTCTTCATTAACGTGAAAAACAATTCATTCCTTAACCACTCTGGCAAAACTGCTCAAGGTTGGGGTTATGCCGTATTTGGTAAAGTAGTTGAAGGTATGGACGTTGTGAACGAAATCAAAAATGTACGTACTGGCAACCGTGGCTACCACGCTGACGTTCCTCTAGAAAACGTAGTCATCGAATCTGCAAAAATCATTTCTGAATAAAAAACGTCCTCTCCGTTCTTTATGAGTTTTAAAGCGATGCTTTAAAACGGTGTAATGGAAAATCCCTCATATGAATGAGGGATCTAGAGAGGAATAAAAGGAAAAGATTCGTGACCTATCTGTTTATCTCAGATTTACATTTGTCACCTGATCACCCTCGACTCGTTCGGGGGTTTTTAGATTTATTAACTGAATATCAAGATCAAAATACCCAACTGTATATTTTGGGCGACTGGTTCAATGCCTGGATCGGTGATGACTATACCTCTCCATGGCTGGACGAGATTGTCACTGCATTAAGACAGTTTACTCAGGCTGGGAATAAAATCTATTTTCAGGCCGGCAACCGGGATTTTGTCTTGGGAAGCAAATTTTTAGCTCGATTTGGCGGGCAGCTTCTTCCTGAAATCGATCAGCTTATTATTGCCGGAACACGTTTTCGCCTGGAACATGGCGATGCACTATGTACCGACGATGTGTCCTATCAGCGTTTTAAGAAGATTATTCGCCATCCCTGGCTACTGGGCTTCTTAAGAAAAACCCCACTTTCATTTCGAACCAGACTAGCCAACCGCTTTCGTCAGCAAAGCCATGAGGCACAACAGTTTAAAAGCTATGAAGTGATGGATGTCAACCTGCATGCAGTTGAGCTGGCATTACAGGACGTAGATGTGCTGATCCATGGTCATACACATCGCGCAGCTATTCATCAGTTAGCTCAGAAGAGAAGAATTGTGCTGGGCGACTGGAAAGAAGACAGTGCAGAGATTCTGGAAATTCAGGAAGATCAAAATTTTGATCCCCTGAAACTAAAAAAGTGGCGATATTAATCAGCCACTTTTTACGATATTGATCTGCTTAACACAGACGATAAAGCTGGTTTACCCCAGTATAGAAACTTTTACCATCGAGATTGAACTGAAATTCCTCACCCGTTGGCAATTGAATCATTTTACCGACTTCAACCCAGATAAAACCGTCCATTGTATTTTGCTTGCGCTTTAATGGAACCAGTTTCACGTTAATTTCATTGCCATCAGTGGCCGTGGCAATATGCCATTCATTGATTTTGATCAAAATATTTACTCACACGATATGAGCTTTTTGTGACTATATGGAGAGAGATTAATAACAACCTAGTTTACATAATAGTTCTATGGTTAGTAGATCTTATTTGAGTTCAAATACTTGAACTAAAAAGTACATCACAATCAGCTTAAAATAATAATAGAAGCAAGAACAGTACTTGCTTGAAGTGCAACCACTGTAAGCTATTTATCCACTAAAAGCAAAATTACATTGTAATGACGAGAGGATGGGATTCTTAAGAGTTTTTTTCATGCTTTGTTAATTATTAGGCTTTTGATTTTTATTATCTAAAATTCATTTTAACGTTATTTCATTTGTGTTGATAAACAAAACCTGTCTTTAAATACTTGAAAATCAATATTAGAGACATGAAACTAAGACTGAGCTACAGAAAGTTCTATTCTCCTGTCTTTTGATAATTCAGGATAAAAAAAATAGCATTTAAAACTGTAAACAGTAGACTTCCGTCATAAATCAAAAAATGTACAATTTATTTGATCTTAAATTAATCAGCAAAATTATTTAATTCAATGGATAATCCTTGGATGAAATTCAAAGATATTCAAAAATTATCAGACGTTAAGTTTCGTAGGCTTACCAGTGTTAGTTGGGCTACATTTAACCTGATGTTGGCCGAGCTAAATAAGCAGTTACCTCGTCATATTGGTAAAGGACGACCGCATAAATTACCGTTAGAAGATCGTTTGCTCTTATGTATAGAATATTGGAGAGAATATCGAACATTTTTCCATCTTGGTATAAGTTACGGTGTATCTGAAACGAGTGCAATTCGTATCACACGTGTTATTGAAGATACCTTAATCCGTTCTGGAAAATTCAACTTGCCAAAACAACTTCCTAATCGAGATGAAGTGGATTGGGAAGTTGTTGTGATTGATGCCACTGAAATATTAGTTCAACGTCCAAAAAAAACAGAAGAAATGGTATAGCGGTAAAAAAAAGCGACATACCTTTAAATTTCAGCTATCTATGCACTATACAACAGGTGAAATACTGAGTGTATGTGGAAGTCATGGAAGCATGCATGATTTTAAAATATTTAAAAAAAGCATGAGGAAATTAAAATTTAAGCCCTTTTTTATCGTTGATAAGGGTTATTTAGGGATAAAGAAATTGGGTTTTGGATGCCTCATGCCATCTAAAGCAAAGAAAACTGAAAAACTAGATTCTGAATTAAAAAAGTTAAATAGAGAGATTGGTCGTAGACGAATTCAAGTAGAGCATGTATTTGGAAGGATGAAATGTTTTAAGATTTTATCTTGTGTATATAGAAATCGTCGTAAAAGATTAAACCTGCGGTTTAATTTACTTGCTGGCATATACAATTTAGATTGGGTGAAAGATAAACAATTAAATTGGTTGAAAAATGATTTATAAAGGAAGTCTAGTACGTGAATCATAAAAAAGCTTGTTGCGCTCGTCTAGCTATTTGCTAACGTTTATTTTCTAATATTCTCTAATATGTTCTGCTGTTCTTATAAAAATTGTTCTGCTTCTTGAAGCTTCATTATGATTTTCTTATAGCTGAATGAATAGCTCATCCCAAACAATTTCTGGTTAAAAATAAACCAAAAACCTAAGCCAGCTATTCATTCAGAATCTCTTGTTGATTAATAACCACCTGCCGGATTATTCACATTGATATCCGTTTTATATTTCCCCAATAGATCACGCAAGGAGTTCATCAAAACACTGGTATCTACGCCGACTGCGACAAACTCAGTGCCAAGTTCGATATATTTTTGCGTCACTTCATGCTGGGTTGACAGAATTCCTGCAGCTTTGCCTGCAGAACGAATCCGCTGAATTGCATCAATTACAGCTTTTTGTACTTCAGGATGATTCGGATCACCTTGATAACCCATAGTGGCAGACAGATCGACGGCACCAATAAATACCCCATCAATCCCGTCGATCTGAAGAATAGCATCCAGATTTTCCAGTCCTGTGACCGATTCAATCTGGATTAATAGACAGATTTCTTCATGTGCAGTCTGATAATAATTCGGAATGCTGTTCCAGCTGGTGGCACGTGCCAGTGCAGCACCAACACCACGAATCCCTTCAGGCGGATAACGGACTGCCTTGACCATGAGTTCGGCCTGTTCCACGGTTTCTACCATTGGAATCAACAGCGTTTGTGCACCGATATCCAGAGTTGCTTGATCAGTTGCACGCTACCAATGGGCGGTCGTACCACTGCTTGCGAGGGATAAGCAGCAATACTTTGCAGTTGCGACAAAGTCGTTCTCAAATCACTGGGCGCATGCTCACCATCAATCAGCAGCCAGTCATAGCCTGCATTTGCCGCAATCTCGGTGCCATAGGCATCCGCCAGTCCAATCCATAAGCCGATTTGCTGCTGGGTTTTCAGTTTGTGTTTAAAATAATTGGTGACTTGCATCCGCTAACCTATTTTCATGTTGCCGGCGATGTCTCTTATTAAACGCTTCTCGCTTAAAAGTGCCAATAGACAAAAACTGGGTTTTAATCTGATTTAACTCTAAGTTTTGCTTGAATCCAACTCAAGATCATTTCAGAACAGGCTTTGCCTGATGCTTTTTTATTGTAATAATCGGAGGATGTGAAAAATGTATATATTAGACTTCTTGCGTTAGTCAAAATTTAAACAGCCCAAAGCTACATTTTATAAGGTTTTAGCCAATTCAAAAATTAGGTAAAACGATACTTTCGCAAGAGGTCTATTTAAAACTTCTACTCGCTGTTTATTTAAAAAGATTGGAGTCCATTGATGGATTTACTCAAGATCACACAGACCCGCTATACCACTAAAGCCTATGATCCCAGCAAGAAAATCCCGGCAGAACAGTTCGAGCGCTTATTAGAAATTTTGCGTCTGGCACCCTCTTCGATCAATATTCAGCCTTGGCATTTTTTTATTGCCGATCATGATGCCGCCAAACAGCGCATTGCCAAAGCCTTGGTCGGTACTTATGCCTACAATGCACCCAAAGTTCTGGATTCATCCCATACCATTTTATTCTGCACCAAAGCTGATATTAATGAGCTACATCTGGAAAACTTATTGAACCGCGATGATCTCAGTGGCCGTTTTAAAGATGAATCCGCAAAAGAAGGTCAGAAAAATACCCGTGCAGGTTATATTCATTATTATCTAGGACTTACGCATTGACGGATTTAAAAAAGTCTCAAACTACTTTATAACGTATCTGTGATCATATAAAAGGGGTAAAGCGCCCCTTTCCATGTCAATTTGGGCCTATTTTTTGCTTTATTTAATTTACATCTAATAGAATAACAATAGAGGTCATCTATGTCGCTCCTTACATCCAAATCCCTGAAATTTGAATGCCATCATTGCGATAAAATTTATCTCCAGCACTATAAAGATCAACAGCATCGTTATCCGCACTGTCCAGACTGCCAACAGGCCGGTTTACTACTTGGACTGGCCGAAGCAGGTGACCTGCTCCGACATCCTATTGAATTTGCATCTTCTTATGTCAAACAGACATTGCATAAGCTAGGCAAATCACACTAGCCAAGCCTAGCAGCAATCCTACAGTACTTGCAGGTTTGAGCCGCTCTTTAAAGAATACCAGACCTGCAATGACACCAAACACCACCACCAGAATATTCATGCCGGCGAAGACGATCGCAGGTGAATCCTTGAGCATCATATGGGCTTTGACATAGAAAGCAATATTGGCAAAATTCAGGACACCCAATAACAGACCAGCGCCGATATTCTGCATCGAACCCAAGCTGTTATATTTGAATAACAGATAGCCCATCGAAATGATCAGGGCGCAAACAAACATCAGATTCAGCGCCACGGCGAATTGCAGACCCAGACTGGTTGTATATTTCAACAATACATCTATCAGCGCATAACCGACCCAGACCAAGCCTAGATACAACATTCCCTGACTGCCCTGTCCTGTACTTTGTCGATGTGAAAACAGGATGCACAGCACTGCACCAATGCCTAAAGCGATCCCGAGTATTTTCAGCTGATTAAACTGTTCCTGAAAAATGAAATAGGCTGCAGCCAGTGACAAAACTACCGAGAGTCGCTGGGCAATTTCGGTTTTTAAAATTCCAGCCGTTTGCAAAGCCTTGGCCAGAAACAGGAATACGCTCGGAAGCAAAATACCCAGAGCCAGAATAAGCAGCCAAGGCGTCTGAGACATTGAAATATGCTGAATATCAGGCTGGAACCAGAAAAAACACAAGAGACTGGCTGTCATATAGTTCCAGCTAATCATGTGTATCGGACTCAGTCCCTTATTTTTGGCGACTTTTAATAATATTGAGACCGCAACGCTACATAGCGCTGCTGCGAAAATCAGTTCCATATGCTGCTCTTATTCTTGGTCTTTATAGGTCTACAAAAAAGCCCACATTTGCAGTGGGCTTTTTTTATAAATGATTCACTGGGAATTATTTATAGTGTGACACCATTTTCTCTAAAGAAATTGGGCGAATCTTGTCTGCATTACCTGCAGTACCAAAAGCTTCATAACGATCGATACAGATTTGCTTCATTGCTTCTACAGTTGCGCTGAAGAATTTACGTGGATCGAATTCGCTTGGTTTTTCTGCCATCATACGACGCATTGCACCGGTAGATGCTAAACGCAAGTCAGTATCGATGTTGATCTTGCGCACGCCGTGTTTGATCGCTTCAACCAGCTGCTCAACAGGAACACCATAAGTTTCCTTGATATCGCCGCCATACTGGTTAATCACTGCCAACCATTCTTGTGGCACAGAGCTTGAACCGTGCATGACAAGATGCGTGTTTGGAAGTGCTGCGTGAATTTCTTTAATGCGGTCAATCGCCAGAATATCACCTGTAGGTGGGCGCGTGAACTTGTACGCACCGTGTGAAGTACCTACTGCAATTGCAAGCGCATCAACATTGGTATCAGCAACGAAGCTACGCGCTTCTTCAACTGAAGTCAGGAGTTGAGAATGATCCAGTACGCCTTCTGCGCCTACGCCATCTTCTTCACCCGCCATACCTGTTTCAAGGCTACCCAAACAACCGATTTCACCTTCAACAGATACGCCACACGCATGTGCCATTTGAACTGTACGGCGAGTTACATCAACGTTATATTCGTATGAAGTTGGGGTTTTGCCATCTTCACCAAGCGAGCCGTCCATCATGACTGATGAAAAACCAAGCTGGATTGAACGCTGGCAAATGTCAGGGCTGGTTCCGTGATCTTGGTGCATTACCACTGGAATATGTGGCCATTCTTCAATTGCAGCCAGAATAAGGTGACGCAAGAACGGAGCGCCTGCATATTTACGCGCACCCGCAGATGCTTGTACGATTACAGGTGAATTGGTTGCATCTGCTGCAAGCATAATTGCACGCATTTGTTCTAAGTTGTTTACGTTAAATGCTGGTACGCCGTAAGCATGTTCGCCGGCGTGATCCAAGAGCTGGCGCAATGAAATAAGAGCCATAATATCCTCCCAGTGAATGCCACATATTCTACATGTTCAAAGGTTGCAATTCAGCAACAAATAACACTATTTAAAAAAAATCCCTGCTTTTGCAGGGATTTTGTGTCACATGGACTGGATTAAGGTGCTACAGGCTCGGAAGTCGCTGCAACTGACGCATCTGCAGTGGCTGCATCTGCTGGTGCATTGGCAATTTCAGCTGGAATATCGGTATTCTTTTCATCTAAAACTGGCTGGTCAATGGCATCAATGGCGGCTTGCTGTTCTGGAGTTACAGCCTGATCTGCCACTGCTGCCGAGCTTTCTGCTTCAGCTTCTGGTGCACTTTCCTGTTTGGCACAAGCAGTGAGGGCTAAAGATGCGGCTAATAATACTGCTAGAGTTAACTGTTTCTTCATCACGTATTCTCGTCATTTGGTGATTTAATGACTGCATCTTATGACAGATTTATTGCATTTTAATGACGAAGCCATGAAGGGTAAATTTTCACTGTCAAAAAAATGACATAAAAAAAAGCTGGCACTGGGCCAGCTTTTTTAGCTCAAGACATGCAATTAAGCACGTTCTAGAAGTACTGCAACCGCCGGCAGGGTTTTGCCTTCAACGAATTCAAGGAATGCACCGCCACCCGTCGAGATATAGCCAATCTTGTCAGCTACTTCATATTTATCAATCGCAGCAAGCGTGTCACCACCACCCGCGATCGAGAAACCTTCCGATTCAGCAATCGCTAAAGATAAAGTTTTAGTCCCTTCACCGAATTGATCTACTTCAAATACGCCTACCGGGCCATTCCAAAGAATGGTTTTAGAAGTTTTCAGGATTTCTGCAAATGCTTTCGCAGTTTCCGGACCAACGTCTAGAATCATGTCGTTATCAGCAACATCTGCAACGTTTTTCACCGTTGCTTTCGCAGCAGCCAATGAACCCAGGAAATCTTCAAAGTTGATTTCAGAGGCATCTGCAACCACAACATCAGTAGGAAGCGGAACTGATACTTTTGCAGCAATGGCTTTTGCTGTATCGATCAGATCTTTTTCACACAGTGATTTGCCCACGTTATAACCTGCTGCAGCAAGGAACGTATTAGCAATACCACCACCCACGATCAATTGATCACAGATATCAGAAAGTGAAGTCAAAACGTCAAGTTTGGTAGAAACTTTAGAACCCGCAACAATTGCCACCATCGGCTTTTCTGGAGTTTTCAGTGCACGGCCAAGCGCATCAAGTTCAGCTGCCAATAAAGGACCTGCTGCTGCAACTTTCGCTAAACGTGCTACACCTTCAGTAGAGGCTTCAGCACGGTGCGCTGTACCAAAGGCATCCATTACAAATACATCACACAGCGCTGCATATTTTGCCGCAAGTTCAGGATTATTTTTCTTCTCACCGACGTTAAAACGACAGTTTTCAAGCAGAACGACCTGACCTGGCTGAACATCAACGCCATCTAAATAGTCAGTAAACAGTTTCACTTCTTGACCCAAAGCTTCAGTCAAGTAAGCCGCTACAGGAGCAAGTGACTGTTCAACTTTAGGCTCACCTTCAACCGGACGACCCAGATGAGAATACACCATTACTGCAGCGCCTTTTTCTAATGCTGCTTTAATCGTTGGCAATGCTGCACGAAGACGCGCATCGCTGGTGATCACACCATTTTTAACAGGAACGTTTAAATCTTCACGGATCAGAACACGTTTACCTGCTAAATCGAGGTCAGTCATACGCTGAAAGTTCATGTAGAGCTCACTTTATAGATATTAAAACCAGGCGATTTTAAATGATTATGCAGAAAAAGGTTAGCATCTTTTGCAGAAAACATTATGAATGCCAAAGTTTTGTTATGATAGAAAAAAGCCTCTTTTAGATTCAGTCCCTATGTCGATACATCCTGATCCAAATCTTAACCGTTTGAACGTGTTAGGTGAGCCTTTGTCCAGCTGTTGCTTCGATCCGATTACCGGTTATTTCCGCAATGGCTTTTGCCATACTGCGACCACTGATCTGGGCCAGCACACGGTTTGCGCGCAAATGACTTCAGAATTTCTGAATTTTTCCCAAAAAGTCGGTAATGACCTGATTACGCCTTTGCCTGAGCTGGACTTCCCGGGCCTGCAACCGGGCGATTTCTGGTGTATCTGTGTGACGCGCTGGGTCGAAGCCTATGAAGCAGGTCAAGCACCTCCAATCAAGCTGCAAGCCTGTCACAAAGCTGTTCTGGCTTATGTACCATTAAATATTCTTGAGGAATATGCTGTCTAATGAGTTCTGTACAGATTATTTTGGCATCATCCAGTCAAACCCGCAAAGCGCTGATGGATCGTCTGCATATTGATTACGTTTCCATGGTACCGGATATTGATGAATCTCCTCGCGGGGAAAATCACGCAGATGATCTGGCACAACGACTGGCTTTCGAAAAAGCCAGATATATTGCCGAACAAAATCCAGAAGCGATTGTAATCGGCTCAGATCAGGTGGCATGGCGTGAAGGTGCACCGGATATTTTTATCGGCAAACCCTTAACGACTGAAAAAGCTATTCGCCAGCTGCAAGCCAACTCGGACAAGATTGTCTATTTCAGTACGGCGCTCAGTGTGCAGCAGCTATCGACCGGTTTTGAACAAAGTCTGGTCGAACACTATAAAGTCAAGTTTCGCAAACTGTCTCAGGCCGAAATCGAGCGCTATATCGAAATTGAACAACCCTTGCAATGTGCAGGCAGCTTTAAGTGCGAAAGCCTCGGTATCAGCCTGTTTGAAGAAATGATCGGACAAGATCAGACTACGCTGATGGGCATGCCGATGATCAAGCTCTGTCATATTCTTCGTGAATTAAAAATTTTGGTTCCTTAATCTCTCCCTTTAAATTCAGGCTGTACTCTATGTCTCAACCTTTAGACGTATTAGGCGGTATGACCGCTGAACAATTCCTTAGCGAATACTGGCAAAAGAAACCTTTACTGGTGCGTAATGCGATGCCTGAAATCGCCAGTTTGCTTGAACCCAATGATGTGATGGAGCTTGCGCTTGAAGAACATGTCACTGCCCGTCTCATCAAGCAAAAAGACCGTGATCCGAATCAGTGGAGCGTAAAATCTTCGCCTTTGCTTAAGGCCGATTTCCAGAAGATGCCCAAGCTCTGGACGCTTTTGGTTCAGGCTGTAGATCACTATTCATTTGACCTATCGGCACTTTGGAAAAAATTCCCATTTATTCCACAATGGCGTCGCGATGACATCATGGTGTCTTATGCACCGCAAGGCGGCTCAGTGGGCAAACATTTCGATTTCTATGATGTATTTCTGGTACAAGGCCATGGTCATCGTCGCTGGCAGCTCGGGCAAATGTGTGATGCTGAAACCGCTTTCGTTCCGGGCCAACCGCTTAAGTTACTGCCTGAAATTGATGTCCACTTTGATGAAGTGCTGGCACCTGGCGACTTGCTCTATGTACCGCCCGGTCTGGCTCACTACGGCGTAGCTGAAGATGACTGCCTGACTTATTCATTCGGTTTCCGCATGCCGAATATCAGTGACATGATGGATCGTGTCGGGGATAAATTCTCTGAAAATGAAACGCTGCGTAACCCATTGCTGGATATCATCCGTGATCAAGTCGGTGCTATCGGTGAAGTGAGCAGCAATGAGCTGGAATATCTGAAAGAACACATCATGCAGCAACTGCATAATTCCAATGTTCTCGAAGATGCCATCATGAGCTTGATGTCCGAACCTAAATATCCTGAAAACCTGCCTGAAGCAGAAGAAATCGGTACAGGTGATCTGGAAGAAGCACTCGATCAGGGCTATAGCCTGATGCTCGAACCTGCGTCACGCCTGCTTTATACTGAAACGGACGGCGACGTTCTGTTCTGGGCAAATGGTGAGGGTGTGTGCATCTCTGAGACATTTACCGCAAAACTCAAACAGCTTGCAGATGGTGAAGCGCTGTTATTCGGTGAAGACTTCGCTGATGAAGAAATTCTGGAAGATGTTGCTGCATTATTAAATGAAGCCGTGTTGATGCTGGTTCCACCGCCAGAAGACGAGTAATCTTTCCACGGTTCTATTTAGGCAATAATTTTAAGAGGATCACATGATCCTCTTTTTTATTTTTAGAGTCTAGAATTCTAACTAATTAAGGCTGATACAGCTCTAATACAACACGAATCAGCGTATCTCCTTGTTCAGATTCAATCTGGAACAATCCTCCCATGCGCTCAACCCGCATTTTCATGCTGCGCATTCCAATACTCAGACCATTTTTTTGCACCATGTCAGCATCGAAACCGATGCCATTATCCTGAATGCTTAAAGTAAGCTGATGTGGCTGGGAATATTCCAGACTGACTTTTACCTGACTGGCCTGACTATGCTTAATGATATTGGTCAGACTTTCTTCGACTACTCGGATCAAGGTCAAACACTGTAATGCCGTCGGTTCACGCTGCCAGACTTTTGGAAATGACCATTCAACTACAATCCCCATTTCTTCCATCAGCTGGGTAAAACGATAACGTACCGGTGCGATCCAGAGTACCGGCGTTTGTGGGACTTTATTTTCAATAGATGAACCACTGTCAATGATTTGTCTGAGATCATCTCTGAGCAGTTTCAGCATGGAAAGAAACTGCTGTTTAGAAACTGTTTCGCTACTTTGATCCACCAGAATCATGGAACGGACAATAGACCCTCCCAACCCGTCATGCAGTTCATGTGACAGATTAATCCGCTCTTGCAGACGAACATTCGTCAGCTCCAATTGATGTTTATCGCTCAGGCTTTTATTCAGGTCAGCACTGACCTGCTGGACTTTACGCTCTAACTGGCTATTAAATTTTTCGATTTTCCTGACATTACGATTCAGGCGTGTGCCCATAATCAGCACGACAAACAAGGTAATAATTGGTGAGGTATAGGGAGATAAAGGTGAAAATTCATTGATCTTGGTTTGGTTCAACATGATCAGGTCGATGACTACACACAGCAGAATTCCCCAGAGACACAGCATCAGGAAGAGATATTCTCCATTTCGGGTTTTGATGGCCTGATAGCTGATATACACAGTACAACTGACAAAGAGCAATACATAGATGATAAACACTCCACCCAGTACCTGCTCCAAATAATCCAAAGGACTGATCATCACCAGTAGGCTGGACAGAATGCTGACCAGAATAAATCCTCGCTCCAACTGCTTAAATTTCTGTTTTACAAAGCGGATCAAATACAGACAAAAACAATGGATATAGGCAATGAAAAAAAGCATATTGGCTTTAGCTGCCGAAATCGTGGAGCGAAATGGAAAATTTTCTGTAGTCAAAACATTGGAAATAAACAGAATCCACAACAGTGAACTGAGTGCCAGCCAGCCAAAAGTGGTTTCTGAACGCCGGAATAACCAGATAATGAAACAGATCAGCCCAATCGTGGCAGAGAAAATCATATTGATCTGAAATACAGTACGACGATCCCAGATTTTTTCCAAATACTGCTGGCTATTCACCAGCACATTATTAAATTGAATGTTGCCCAGGCCCGCGCTTTGGAAACTGTAGCCATTTACATAAATTAGGATTTCATTACTGTCTTTACGCAAACCACTAATCGGGAAAACCCAGTAACGCGGCATATTCCAGCTTTTCGACAAGGGTTCTTGCAAGTTCCGGTCAGACCAAAGCAAGTCACCATTCAGAAATACGGCACCTGCCGAATTAATATAATCAATAGAAAAGGCAACCGGTTCTGCAAGGCGGATGTTGTCTTGGCATGACCAACGCCAGACGATCTTGTACCAGGCACCCCCATGATAACTCTTCCAGTTGTTCTGCCAGTTATCCGGCAAACGTACGCTTTGCCAGCCTGATGTCGGCATCTCGGTAGGACTCTGAGCTTGAACCTTCTGAATATAGTCGATCTTCACCTGACAAAGATCATTAATCTGAAAATGGCTTTGCGCCTGACTCATCCTACAGAACAGACAGAGCCAGCTGCACAGGATTAAAATAGCAATCCATTTCAATCGCTGCCGTTTGCTGCTTCTGGAACAGGCAGATGACATTACAGAATTCCCAGATGCCGTGCTGTACTGACCGCCTTAGTACGTTTACTGACCGAGAGTTTGCGGTAAATATGCTTGATATGACTTTCGACGGTATAGCGTGACACACAGAGCTGCTCGGCAATTTCACGATTACTCAGACCTTGCGCAACCAAGGACAGGATTTCCTGCTCACGCTGTGTGAGTGTTTCTTGATCCGCAGTTGACCTGTTGTGCTCTACTGTTGCTGAAATGGCAGGAATAGAGATCTGTTTTAAAATTTCACGGGCAACAAAGGGATCAATCGGCGCACCGCCACGCAAAATACTGCGAATAGCCAAGGCGACTTCAACATCATCCCGTTCTTTCAGCACATAACCGGTTGCACCGGCCTGAATTGCGCTAAACAGACTATCCTGAGTACTCCAGGCAGACACCACCAGAATCAACGCTTGTGCGTCCTGTTCGCGAATTTTTTCAATAATTGAAATTCCACTTCCATCCGGCAATCCCAGATCCACCAAGGCCAGTGCAATCGGCTGTTGCTGAACTATGGAATATGCTTCTTTAACCGTGTTGGCAAATAGCAGAACGTCTTCGTTATAACCTAGATTGCTTAATATGATTTTTAAACGGCGCTGGATGACATATTCATCTTCAACGATTAATACTGGTACTGGCAAGACTGCCTCCGATGCTGTCATAAGCACGCCCCTTATATTTATTTTTATATATCCCCTTTAAGATTAAAATATAAACAAAATCACACTAAAAATCATGATTTATTTATTTTTTATTATCTGAAGTTTTAAGCAGCGAGAAACGCTTACGCCCGTTTTCCATATCATAGACATAAAAAATGCCATCTGTTTAGCAGATGGCAGTTCAAGATAGAAAATCTTTTGAAGTTATACGAGCTGTCTACTTTAAGCAGTACCGTATTGCTGTTTTAAATATTTCACAATCTCAGCCGATTCAAACATTTTGGTATCTGTATTTGGATCGACCAGATAGGGAAGCTGAATATTATTTCCCATCATTTCAAACAAATGTTCACGCTTACCGCCTGGTAGTGGTTCATATTTTCCCGGTTTTAAACGCAATTTGGCCGGTCCATAATCTTGCCAGCGCTCTTTAGCGACATTATGAAAAACAAACGGCACTTCCAGTTCACTCAAAACGGCGCGTACAATTCGGGTATAAGGACTGGCCTCAAAGCCCCATAATTCTAATAACAGTTCAGGTGTTGGCCGATCCTTAATCTTGGGATTCACCATTCCGCCGCGTAAACCATTGAGGACGGTTCCCGCAATTGCAGCCACTGGAATTTTAGGATAGTGAGCATATTTCTTGGGAGTTTTGCCGGTTTTGCCATAATGCTTGAACAGATGATCGATAATATCCTGAGACTCATAGAATCGATCACCGGTATTTTCATCAACTAAAAAAGGAAATTGCAGTTTTCCACCCAATTGCTGCACCTCAGGACGGAAATGAGTACCCCCTCGTGGACATGGATAAACTTCATAATCCAGATTTAGCAAGGTCATGACTTCACGCACCCGACGACAAAATGGTGAACCCTCGTATTCATAGAGCTTCAAGGCTTTTTCAGGCTGATTTGGAAACGGTGTACCCACCATCCCACGTCCACCTTCAGCGATTGAAGAGGCCAAAGCTTGTACAACTTTAATTTGATGACCCAACATACTATTTTCCTGTTTTTTGTTTTATTAAACTGAAAGACAGAATGTAAGCATTCTGTCTTTTCGGGTATAGATCAGTTTTGTTGTTATTCTTTCATGCAGAAATGCAGATTCTGGCCGATTAAGCCACTAAGGCTATTTTGGACACCACAATACCATTATTGTCCGCATAGACATAATCGCCAGAGTTAAATGTGACCCCACCAAAACAGAGAGCGATATCGACCTCACCCACGCCTTTACGGTTGCTCTTCTGTGGAATAGCCGCCAATGCATGCACTCCCAGATCAAGTTCAGCAATCGCATCCACATCACGGACACAACCGTAAATAATGACGCCATTCCAGTGATTTTTTACCGCTGATTCGGCAATCAGGTCACCCATCAAGGCACAGCGCATGGAGGCACCACCATCCACCACCAGGACCTTGCCTGTTCCATCTGTGGCCAATAACTCTTTCACCCGTGAGTTATCTTCAAAACATTTTACTGTCACAATCTGACCGCCAAAGGTTTTGCGCGCCCCATAACTCTTGAAAAATTTACCGTCCAGGCAAGGTGTAACTACCTGAAGCTCTAATTCTGGATGATCATCTAACAAGTCACAGGTGACAAATGCTGCTGTAGACACGGTGTTTTCCCCTCATTTCATTTTTTGTATGCGTAAATTATCATAAATTTCAAATTTTACCGTCTGAGTCAGCGCGGCCTCGACCATAGTATGAGCCACCTGATCAGCTGTCACTGGCTTATAGGCAAAACTATCTGGAATAAAACGCGATACTTTGTGGTAAACCTGCTGCGCGATATCTTCCAAAAAACGCTGCTCCGGACGTTCACCAATGAGCAATGAAGGTCGAATCAGGCTGATTCTGTCCAGAGTCAATGTTTGTACATATTCTTCCAGCTCACCTTTGACCCGATTATAGTAAAAATGAGATTGTGGATCGGCACCCATTGCACTCAGCAACAGGTAATGCGCTGAAGTTTGTTGTAACAGCTCTGCAAAGTGAGCATTTATGGTATAGTCAATACTATAAAATGCCTGTTTGGATCCGGCCTTTTTCATGGTGCTGCCCAGGCAGCTAAAACCATGGCTATGCTTGCTGACATCCTGATCATTCAACATCAGGAAATCTTCCAGTACCAGTTGTTGAACTTTATCCAAAGCATCCAGATCATTTTGATGTTTTCTGACCACTGCAGTAATCTGCTGGCAAGTCGGCTCATCTTGCAAACGTTTTATCAGTTGTTTTCCCACCAAGCCGGTGGCACCTATCACGATGGGATGAGTCAGTGATTTAGTCATTTTTTATACGATCTCCTAGGTGGAATACTAATCTAACGTTTTCTTTAGAATTTTTCTGCATCTAAAATGTTGTCAAAGCATGTCAAGACTTGACTTCGGTGCTTAGTTTAATCAAAATATGGCACTTGTTTACGGGCTGGTGATAATTCCTCTGATGTTGGTTTTCAGTTGAGTTTCAGCCCGCCCAGACCAATCTATTTCAAGGAGTGCACGAGTGGCAAACTCTGCTCAAGCTAAAAAACGTGCTCGTCAAAACGTTAAAGCACGCAAACACAACGCAAGCTTGCGTTCTATGGTTCGTACCTATCTTAAACGTACATTAGCTGCTATCAGCACTAATGACTATGCAGTTGCTACTGAAGCGTACAAATCGCTTGTTCCAGTAATCGACCGTATGGCTGACAAAGGCATCATCCATAAAAACAAAGCAGCTCGTCATAAGAGCCGCTTGAACGCGCAAGTTAAAGCACTAGCTTCTAACTAATCGCAAATGAAAAAAGCCCTTTTTAGGGCTTTTTTTGTGCCTGAAATTTCAAGAAATCAGAAAAACAATCCGTTTAGATGCCCCTCATCTAGCCGATACGATGAGATAAAAAACTGATTCGCCCCCCTTTTTAGATTATTGATCTTTATCCATAGAAGATGGCGAAGTGGTTTTATCCTGTTTCGTATTGTCAGTGTCCCGCTTTTGACATGCGGTTAAACCCAGAATCGCGATCAGGCTAAAAATTGTGATAATTTTCATAGTTTTTCCTCAAGATGAATATTTCTATATTTATTAAGCATAGATAATTTTTATACTTACATTATTGAATTTTCACCCTATAAATGTAAAAGAAGCAGTTTAGAATTTATTTTTATCGTTTTAGCCTGACTTTTATTGAATGATCAATATGAAAGGCCACATCCTTTTTATAATTTTTAACTCCCCAATAAAAAAACTCAACTGCTGCGAACAATTGAGTTTTGAAAGAATATTTTCATTTAAGAAAGTTGGGAACGTTTAAAATCAGCAATATCCAGTTCATGTACCTGACCGCGCCAGATCCATTTCAGCTTAGATTCCAAGAATACATCACCCTCAAACCAGACAAACAGACCTTCCATCATTTTCGGCCAGTCTTCCCGACTGACATCCTGACGCCCTGACATCACCGCAATCATGGCTGCGAGAATAGTGTCGTGGCTAACGGCCAAACTTAGCCCATATTTATTTTGTGGATGGGTGTTGTAAATCAGTTCTAGTACATCCACTACGCCATGAATCGGCTGTTTCATCCCCGGCAAGGCATTATTGACAAAACTGTTAATAAAACCGAGCGCACCTTGCTTGGCAAAATAAGGCCCTGCTTTTTGAATATCCAGCACAAAGCTGCCAGGCTCCACTAGAAGTCCCTGTTCAATAATTTCAATACGATGGGTATTCTGCTCAGGGGTAACCGCATCTGCCCCCTCAATCATCAATGCAGCGGTATCAATACAACGCTGAATCGGACTTGAAATACAGTGATGAATCACACGATCAGTTTGATCAGCCAGATAAGCACCCCACTCTTGCGCCAGATCCCGTCCCTGATTGGTCAGTTGCAGATCATAGCCTGCCAAACCTTGACCCGGAACCTCCTCACGAATCGAATGCCGTGTGAATAAGGTGACAGGCGTTTGTACATCGGGCAATAAATCAATTGCACTCAACATACTCGGTGGAAGCAGTTTCAGGGACACGTTACAGCCAACTCTGGATTGGTAATAGGTTAAGCACCACTATAACACGCTCAGAATTTTGCTCAATGCTCGGCCTGCATGTCAGACACTGCCTGCAATGCAATAATTTTCATATCATTATTCTTATAAGCAATGAATCCGCCATTCAGCAAGGTATCCCGATGATTATAAATAAATGGACGACCTTCTAAATCGACCAGACCACCACCAATCCGTTCGAGCATACATTGACCAGCGCTGGTATCCCATTCCGAGGTCGGATGAAACCGTGGATAGATATCCACCTGATCTTCTAGCATCATGCAAAATTTATAGGCACTGCCCGCTTTAAATTCAGTGTATTGCGTGAGCTTGGCCAAACTTTGCAAATACTCCAGATATTTTGGTTTCTGCTGGCTACTTTGGCTCAGTCCCACAGCAATCATTTTAGATGTCGAAGACATTGCATAAGCAAACCATGTTCTAGTTTGAATATCATATTTATAAGGCAAGCCCTGCTCAGGACAGAAATAAATCAGTTGCTGCTCTGGAACCGCCAATATGGCAAAAGTGGTCAAACTGCCTCTGACCAGACTCAAATTAATGGTAAATTCGGGGCGCTGGTGCAAAAACTCTTTAGTGCCATCTAATGGATCCAGTAACCAGAATTCTGACCATGAGCGGCGTTCATGTTCCTGTCCTTCTTCAGACAGTAAAGGCAAGCTGGAAATCTCTGCCAAAGCTTGGGTCAGATAAGTATTAACCCGAAAATCTGCCTGAGTCACCGGAGAATTATCATTTTTTTTGATGACATCAAAAGCTGCACCAGAACAATAACGCTGATATTCTTCTCGCAAAATTTCACAGGCTTGTGTCAAAATGGGCACAAACTGCAAAATCATTGGATCTTGTGGTGCTGCTGTTGCTTTAAACATAGAAAACCTAAATATGTCAAAATGCTCTGAAAAACCTACCATAATTTTCGATATGGATGGTCAGTTTTATAAGCAATTAATTTAAATAACATTTATCTTAAAGATTATTTAAATTATATTTTTATGTACACATTCTTGTACACATTCAAATATATACCTTGTTTTAGTATAAGCAAAAAATCCAGTAGAGAGGAAAGAGTTAATGAAATTTTCGGACTTCGATTTAAATAATCTGCCTAAACCACTAACTGATGAAAAACTAACACAGCAATTAATTCCTGCTCGCTTTATTCCGGAAAAGCCAGAGGAGCTTAAGGATAAGAATGTAGTCTATGTTTTCGATAGTTCGGACTCATTCAATTTAACTTATGATGAATTGGTCGAGATCGTGGGCAAGGCGAGAAAGGCAGGGCCTAGAATGATCCCAGTATTGGGAACAATAGGATAAATTAAAGCCCTCACTTAGAGGGCTTTTCTATAATTGAAATGATAGCTTTATGCTTAGCCTGACAATTCACATATTTTCGCCGGTCATCCACCATCACCTGCAGTACTTCTTTTGCTTGGCCAGACTTCAATTCTAATAAATCTGGACAAGGCATTTTAAGGTTGGCTGGTATTACCAGCGGCATTGGCTGCTGACACCCCATCGTCATCAAAGCAATTAGTGTGGATATAAACAGGACGTTCCACGATCTTTTGCACTTCACGTGTAATCGTTTCGGTTTTAACGCGCTCAACTTCTTTCGATTCCTCATATTCTTCACCTGCTTTGTTGGCCAGCTTCTGTGCTTCCTTTTCAGCATCCAGATATGGCTTTAGCTTTTTATTGATTTTGTCCTGGCATGTCGTTTCAGCTTTGCGTAAATCCCCGGCTAAACGATTGGCCTGAAATAGCTGGCAGACAATTACAATGCACAGCACCACAATCAGGGACCAGCGTTTGTTGTTCCAGATCAGCATTAAAAGTGGCATTTAGTTCACTCCCATGCATTTGTTGTAGCGTTCAACTTGTCGGGTCCACACGCCATAGCAATTGTTAGAACGAATACTGCAGTCGCGTTTGGCCACATACTTCCATTTCAAAAGTGACTTACACGCCTGGACATATTCACGCGCTTTCAAATGACGAAGCATTGACGATCCAGACCATGCACTTGTGCCGTATTGATAGGTGAAATCAAGGTAGAGATCATACTCAGGCTGGGAAATTGGAATATTCAGAATGGTTTTGTTAAATCGCTGTGCATCTTTATCCATATGCAATTTGAGATATTCGAATGCCTGTTTGCGGTCAATCGCTGGATCAGTCATTTTGACGCGCACACCGTTTGGATAGACTGTAGTGCCGTGGCCAATGGTCGGTACATCTCCTTTAACCGGAATCACTGGCTTGGATGTATAACCTTCTTTTATTGCTGTGGCTTGCACCTGTTCTTCACTTGGACCAGTGATCCACATCCCTGCGGCAAGCACAAGAGAAGAACCAATCACATAGTATTTAGTCTTGTTTGACATCGTAATATTTCTCCCATTGCTCTACTTTTAGTTTGTGGATCTCATCGGCTCGTTTGTTCTCAAGTCGCTTGTAGTACCAGTTCACTGCGAAGCCACCTAAAGCAATCGTGATACCCAGCCATGCGAGAACGTCGATTGATGCAAGCCATGCCACAAAACCAGAAGCAGCCCCCGCATACGTTGTTTTTGATGCAGCGGATGAGACAGTCGCTGCCATTTCCATTACTGCTGTTTTTTGATCGGACATGCCGCCCCCAATTTTTGACATTAAAAAACCCTGATCTAATTAAAGATCAGGGTTGATAGTGATTTGTTGTGTGGAAAACACTATATTTATTTATTAAGCATCAATAGCTCCGAATGGTCTCCACACTCCTGGGCTACCGCCTGCCACACACACCCAGCCAATTTTGCCGCCTGCTGTCGGAGATTCGTTCCAGACAATATTTCCTCTGTCCCAAGCTCCTGTAGTCGGGGCTGCTGTGCCTACGGTTTGACTGTGCGTGTTACCCATTGATAAACCATTCAACCACGGGCGGTTTGCTTTAAGTGTCGTGCTAAAATCCTGTAGGAAAAATAGAATACCTGCGTTACCGTCTGAGCCAAGATATACACGCCCAAGTGCATTTGACTGTATATCAAATGATGATGTTTTTACTGCATCACTACCAATTTTAATACCATCTAAACCGACTTTAGTAAACGCACCACCTTTACCGTCATAAATGTGTTGTGCGGATGTTGCTGCTGATATACCTTTAGATACCAACCCAACAATAGATGGTGATAAATAATTGATAGTATCGGGCTGCGGTCTACCTCCTAGCGCACTGATAACTAGCGAACGTGCATTAATACTATATGTACTATCACGCTGACCTTCTGCGTAACAACCGTTATACAAGTTGCTTGCAGGTGTTTCTGGCAGTCCGCTATTATCATGCAATCCGCCTTGCATGGCATAATCACCTAATGTGTTTGCGTGTGCTTGACACGAGGTATGTACGCTACCTAATAAGTTACCACCGTAAAATCCAAACTCGCTATTGTACGCTGCCAAACAAGTATCATTATTAATGACGTTAGCATCACTACCAAATTCAGCAAATCCGCTTTTTCCGTTGAATAACGATGCACACTGTACGTTTGCCCCTTGATTTGCGATGCCTGATATCCGACCCCCATAAACTATCATAGTAGGGTCAACATTAGCTGTGGTTAAAATACCATGCTTAGCATTGCGCATTGTTGCAACACCAAAAAAGTTACAGGGTGCGTTTTTAATAATGCCATGTTCGCTTGAGTTGATAACTGCAATATTTTCTAAAACTGCGCCTGTTCCTGCTGTGACTATTTGTCCTTGTGGTTTATTGATAATTCCGTACTCTGCATCATCCCATGTAAGTCCATGTACAAAAAACACGGCTGCTTTATAGTTAACTGTACCAACAGGGGTTGCACCAGCAAAATTAAAGATCGTTTTACAGTTCTCACCTGAGCCAACACCTCGAATACAGTGAGGTCGAGATATAAAAAAACCCTCAGAAAACTTGTAATTTCCTATTGGCACAAATATATCCAAAGCCCCACGCTCAGGAAAAGCATTGTTTAATTTAAACCAGTTTGCAGAGTTTACCTCTGGTGAGTTTGTTGGGAGAATACCCCAGTCGCGGGCGTTAATCTGATCCTTGTTTCGTTCAGCTTGAGCTGCGTTTAGGTTTTCTTGCTGCTCAAGAACTCCCTGAAGGTTTTTACCTTCGTACACAACAAAAGAGGCGTCCCAGCCTTTATCAACTGCAATCTGTGCAAGTCGCTGCATTAAATAGTTGTAGTATTCATCAAGTTGATCTAGAGCAACGCCCTGCTTACGGATCTCCTCCATGAGGTAGGCTTTAAGCTCATCATCTTTACGGTCCACATAGTTTTTTAGCGCATCAATACGTGCGCCTAAAATCCAATCAGCTACACCTAATTCCTGCAGCTTTAACCAAAGCCGGTCAAAGTCACTGTTTACCGTTTGTGGTCGAAATGAGTTATTGAAAGATTGATAATCTGTAGTCCGCCCAAATGGTGTATTTCGCTGCAAGGCTATTTTGCTACCGGAAGCTGGTGCAGTGGTGAATACCACATTTCCACCAGTTAGGCTCCACGTTGCAATCGGTGGTTCAATATCATCCACTAATACAATTAAATGATCTTTGGTCTCACACTGGAATTTCAGCGCAAAGCTGGTTGTAGCACCATTTCCAGTGTGTTCGATATACGGCGTTTGTTCTGGAACTGCCATGATCTGCCCCTAATTTTCAAAGTCTAGAGTGGCTTCAATCACGCCACTATTCCCTCTCCAATTAGGGCCTTCATTGACCTCGTTATTTCTGTGTATTTTGCCTACACGTTCCGGCTGGTCTACGATTGCGCCTGCTGCTGAATCCATGTAATCGTCTGGTTGATTGGCCACGGCTGGATTCCATTCACGCATCTGTTTAGCTGCTGGTGCATCTTCTTCACTACCATCTGGATTGGCGACAACAAGCACAGAAATGTGTGCCCAAAGCAGGCCAGACATAAGCGGCCCTTCTAGGCTTTCCAGAATACGTTTATTTTTATTCTGTGAAGCATGACGTTCTTCTACACCACAACGAAGTTTTCGCTTCTTCAAAGCTGCTTTAAGTGATGAACCGGCAAAGCCGCCAATGCCATTAGTCTCAATCACAATTTTTGGAATATGGAATTCTTCAATCAGATCGCAAAGCTGCCATACCTGACCGCCAATAATTTCACCATTCTCATTGGTAATAATATCGGGACCAGTCAAGGCAATGGATCTATGCCAGTACTTGTTCCCTAGGTCATCATGCAGCACCAATGCAGTGGATGAGATATCTGATTTAAGTTTTCCGGATGATGGGTCCCATTTAGCGGACATACCGACAATACGGCGTTCCCCTAGCATCATGAAGTATTCACCATTGGCGCGTTTAAGCACTGGCTCACAGTCATAGGCAAGAATCTTATCTGGATCAAGACGCACATCACCAATAGGTTTGGCATGCATCTGATACTGTGAATCCCATTCATTCAGGGTTTTACATTCTTCGCGCCGGAACTCCATTTCTTCTGGTGTGAATCGTTCTTCCCAAAGTCCTTCGGAGTAGAAATCCACGATATAGTTTGATTCAAGAAAGGTAATTTCCCAGACATTTTTTAGCTTTCGGCATTCATAGTGCTCACCTTTATGCAGATACTTTGCACCAACGCCAATACCTGAGAATCCATGAACCGGCTCAAAATCAAGTAAAACCTTCTGGTCCTTCTGCGTATCCTCAAAACGCTTTTCATGTTCAAACATTTTGAGAATTAATTTATCCACCTTTCTTTGTTTTTTGATTTTTTCATAAAGTGAATCATGGGTGTGCGGTGTGCCGATCCAAAGCTTTTTTGCACCTGGTATGGCAATGTGTGTCTGCTCAGATAATTTCTTCGGTAGTTTCTCCCGCTGTTCCGGATTGGCGGTGGTCTGCGGTGTCTCAACGTCATCATTTTGAATGAAGTGTGCGCGGTGGCCCGTTACACCAGAAAGAATCCCTTTGGCCAGCATGGTGCCGTATCGAACATCTAACGTGCCATTTACAAACCAGCGTTCAATTTCACCCTGACGGATACTGACATTGTGATTATCAATACACAGCGGATGCTTTTCTAATACATCACGTGTGCCTTTTGAACACTTATATGCATCTGAATCAGTTGTTCCCTGGTGCAGAATTTGTGTGTGTGGCCAGCAGTAAATTACCCAGGCGTTAAATACGTCCAGAATACTTGACTTGGAATGCCCACGTGGAAGCATAAGCAAGCCTGTACGCCCTTTAAGATAGAACACTTCAAGGAATACACAGACCTGAACATGAAATAGCGGAACCTTCCAGCCTTGCAGCTCAGCCCAAAGCAGAAAGAACGCTAAGAATGAAATCTTTGGTTTAGTCATTAGCTAAGGCGTTGTTTAAGTTTTGCGGCTTCTGCTTCGGCTTTTTTAATCAGTTGCTGTTCGTATTTCTCCTGTGTTGCTGCTGTTGCGCTAATTGGTGGGACCTTGCCTGATTTGACATCAAGTACACGTTGCAGAGTTGCCATAACGCCAGCCTGATTTTTGACGATGCCATACAAAAAAGATTTATCCCCACGGCCTACTTTTGTTTTGATATTAGTATCAATAGCAGCTTCCGCAGTACTGACCATGTCGTCTGCAATTTCTTCAGAAAGTAATTTGATTCGCTCTATCTGGTCATCACGCATAAAAAAATCCCCCGTATATAAGCCATATATACAGAGGATCTAGAGCAGCTTTGTTGGGTGTCCTACTTTGGTAGTCATAGAATTTTAATAGTTTAAAATGTATGCTGATTGAGCAAATCTGCAAACTACAATAAGTGGTATTTCAAGTGAAAACTTTAATTCTTGCTGCAATCTTAGCACTGCCTACAACTATGACTTTTGCTGGTTCATGTGACCATAGCTGGCAGTCTGCTAAAGATGGCTCATCTTGTGGCGACCGTGCTGCTGATCGTCGTCCAGGTGGTAAATAATAATTTATTAAGATCAAAAAATAAGGCTGCAATTGCAGCCTTATTTTTATTGCACAAGTCTATCAAAATCAGGCATCTGAATATCACCTACATCATCACCCCAGAATCGCGTCCGGTCATGCTCACGCTCGGCTTTACGCAGTAACTTTTCACGGTATCCAGGTGCAATCATGTCCTGCATTTCATCAAAGACTAGGCGATTAGTCGCGGCTTTGGTGTACCACAAGTTTTGTGCAGGGATCTTGTTCTTGAGCAAACGGAATGCTTCATTGGCTGCATTGGTGTCCTTGTCATCGTAATACTGCGTCAGGTTGCCTACCGTCAAACCGAGCACTGCTTTAACGTCTGAACCTAATGGGCCCACCATAAAATCAGAAGTACTACGCCCTGAAGTATCGGTACCAGCAACAAGAATATCGCCAAGGATGGATAAGCCACCGCCTTGAATCGCTGAACGTGTCCAGAAATTCATTGTCTTTTGCGGATCATCACTATCCCAAATGGTAGAAGGGTCATTACCATTGGCCAGCTCTTTAAGCTGCACAGCAAGTGCGCCAAGTAATGTGGTCATGGCAAATAATGAAACACCATAAGCTGCTTTGCCTTTCACACCATCCTGTGCCATTGCACGTGAACCATGACGCATTAAGAATGCTGCTGGGAATGATTTAAACTGAAGCATGGATTTGACCAGTTCACCCATGCCTGTGCCTTTGCGCTGCCCTGCACTCATCCAAGTACGTTCACGTAATCCAGCTTCAACCACGGCCATTCCCTGTTCATCCAGTAAGTGTGCCTGAAATTGTGTGGCCACTTCGTCACGCACCTTTTGTGGGTCGCCAAACCTAGTTAAATCACTATCTGGAATTTCATAGATAGAACGTGCAGACATTAACTGGTTGCCTTTACGATCCACCACCGGATCAGCCAGGCGCATGACTTCCCATGCTCTTTCATTTAATCCAGTTTTTTCTATCAGCTCACGATCCATTGCGTCCAGATCAGCCCATGCTTTAGAGCGGGTTAAAGTGCCGTATTTATGCATAAGCATCTTAGTAAAACCGACTTTTGATGCTGCCGTGAGTGCATTCAGGCCAGATATGCGCATAACCTGTGAAGCAATACCACTGGATACTCGAGCCAGTTTCTGTGACTTGCCATGTACTGAGGTTAATCCATCATCCGACCAGCGTGCGATAGACCCGAGCATTTCCTCAGTGGCCAGACCTAAGCTGTGTGCCAGCTGCCGATCTTCTTTATTTGCCGGATTAAGTTGTGAAATCAGTTCACCAAAGGTTTTACGGTAGGCAATGCCATGGATCGATGCAGTCTTGGCAATCATAGCCTGATCGGTGACGGATGAAATTGTGGTACCACCCAGCATCGATGCCACGTTCATTGATCGATACGCTAAACCCATATTGGCCAGCACTTCAGATTGCGGTGTGTTCTGTCCGGAGAATTCATCAAACATGGTTTGTGCACGCTTGCGTGATTTGCCTGTATCGTTTGCATCAATACCCTTTTGCCAGTCCTTTTGCTCTGCTGCATCCATCAATATGCGCATGGCATTTTTAGGACTACTACCAAGATTTTCAACCATAGCGATATCTTTGGATAAGCCGTTAATATGTGCTTCCACCAAGTCTACAAACGGCATACCACCGAACTCAGCCTGATATTCCATCCACGATTCAGCATCTTTAAAATGCAGTACCCGGCTTTCAGAATGACGGCTGGTGACTTTGGAATTACCTCCAAAGGACTGCCGGCCAATTTCAGTTTTATTGGCACCGTTGCTGCTCAATGTGTCGAATGAGTATTCGAGTAATTCTTTTAACTCCACATCAGAATACAAACTTCCGTCTGGATGAGTAAACTGATTGCGGTCTTGTCTAGATATAACAAAATCAACCCAAGCCTGTTTGCCAGCTAATACGATCTTTTCCAGACTATGAGTCTGCGGCAAACCCCAATTCGTTAGAGTTCCAATATTTCCACCACTTCTATTGAATCTATCTTTCATTCCATCAAATACTTCGCCCATCTTATCTGAAATCTTTTTGGCCAACGGGTCGCCAGTGTTATCACCAAAGCGCTCACGGACGATTCTCTGTACCAGTTCTGCATCGGTGAATACGCCTAAAGCACCTTTTACATTGGTGTAGAAGTCCACCAGCTCACCACGGTAAACAGATGCAATGGCACGTGCTTTAGAGTCAATCGATTGAACGCCGGACATATCTCCATGCGGTGCCACCATACGGTCTACCACTTCACTGGCTGACAGGGTTGGATGATCCAGCTGCGCAAGGTTTTTGTTCTGAGTGAGAATGTCGCGTGCAGCAATAGCATGCTTTTGTTTTAATTGCGCCTGAATATCCTGTGCCACAAACTCACCGGCTTTCACCAGTTTTTCAGCATCGGATAAATTGCGCCAGTTCTGGATATCCTGTTTGGCCAAAGACTTCATCGCGTCCTTGATCCGGTTTTCAATATCGGTGGCTTCTTGCTGGTTTAGTGTGGCCTTGCCGAGTGCTTTAGCTACGGCGGCCTTGCATTGGTCTTTCATAATAAAAATGCCCAGATAATTTCCATCATCTGAGCATTAGTTAGAGTGTGGTTTGTTGGGTAAAGCTTAAGGCTTAAGCTTATTTGCCATCTCATTGAACAATTCTTTTACATCAAAAAGGGATTGCTCATATTCTCCATTAAATAAATCATCTACATGATCAAACCGTTCCTGTGTAAGTACGCATAGCACTTCGAAATCATATTGTCTTTGAGTGAGTATTAATGCATCCAACCCGAATTCGCTATTATTTCTTGATCTGCTCAAATAGCTACGCACTATATTTTCTAAAGACTGCTTTACATGATCTTGGTCATTAAGATCGATCCACTCGTCAATAGAGTTAATATATAAAACATCATTATCCACTGGACATATTGAAGTAGGTACAGCCCTACCGAAATGACTAATAGGACTTTTTTTAATTACATCCATATAACTTGTATTTGAGATCCACTTATCCCAATCAAAATTCTCTGCATTATTCATAAGCAATTATCTCAAGGTGATTTCATGTTCAATCTTTTTTCTTTTCAAAAGATATAACGTCACTCCCCAAACTGTAAAGCACAACTAATCGCAGTCTGTGCGGCCAAAGTATCTTCTTGTGCCTGACGCGCTTCGGCTTCCAGTTCATCCAGTCGTTCACGTAAAGACATGGTAATTTCTTCCATCTCACCATCCGGTCGCATACGACTGACAGAAATCTGCTGATCTGGATTCTGCATAATGATATCCAAGGCGGCTGATTCTTCTGGACCATCACCAAACAGCGAACCTTGTCGCGGATCTCCCATGGCTTCAACTTCATCAATCTTGGATTGAATATTCTCACCAATCGCTTTCGTACTACGCTTATTCTGGTCAAAGACATTCAGGAAATCACGCGCACCAGGTGAAAGTCCATCATCAATAAGCTGACCTTGATTTAAATAATCTGGTACGGTCTGGCCATTGGCTTTTAGATCACTGAGCTTTTGCGCTGCCTGTGCCAAGTCTTTTGCCAAAGTGTTTTGATGACGACCACCCTGCTTCACTAAGCTATCAAGCTGTGCCAATTGTGGTGCAGCACGGAGCAAGGCATTCAATACTGTCTTGCTGTCATCATCCAGATTTTCAGCCATACGGCCAATCAATGACGAATCATCATAAGCACGCTGCATAATCGCAGATTCAATACGGCGCTTCCCTTCCTGGCTTAATCGTCCGTCACCGGTAATCACTGTGCCCTGTTCTGACTTTGGCAACGACCCTACAAAACCGCGTACAAAATCCATAGAGCCATCTAGATTGATTGAGCCATCATTATTGATCTTCAGCAAAGAAGCATCAGGCAGACGATCTAAGTCACTCACAGCACGTTCCGTTGCGGAGTACTGTGCAACATCGGCTTGATTGGCAAGTTGAGTAAATTGCACACGGTCGGTATCGGTTAAGCGTGTCCGGACTAAAACAGGATTGTTGATACCAGCAATATCGATACCACGTTCAGCCGCATACTGTTCCAGAAAGGCCCGATATTCTTCAGCACGGCCCGATTCATAAGCCTTTGCAATGGCCAGCGTACGTCCGTTGCCTGACTCCACCACGTTATCCATGCCGATAATTGGAGCACCATTAGATAACATATTGGACTCACCTAACCATTCAGGATTCAGGTTCTCAGCCATACGTTCAATCTGTTGACGTGATGCTTCTCGGGTACGGTCACGCGGTTGTAATTCAGATGGATAAAGCGGATTGACTCCATAAGCCAGATCATTGGATGCAATCAGCTCATCCAGTGATTTGACCTCATAAGCCATGTCATAGCTTGATCCATCCATGCCGATTGCAGTACTGGTGCCATTGCCACCATATCGAGCGCTTAGACTGTTCCACTTGTTACGCCATTTGCCAATAGCCTGCCCGACCGTCATGCCCTCCATGGCATTGTTTTTCACAATGTCATTGGCGTTCTTTGGATCGTACTTACGAACCACATCAATCAGCGGTGTATTTGGATCTGCTTTTAAAACTGCACTTGCGCCACCTGGTCCAAGTAAATGCCCTAAATAATGCTCATGTGGTTGCAGCTCACGGCCAATACTTTTCTTGATATAACTTTCTGCCTGCTTCATATGCTTGAAGCCGATGCGGATCTGCTCATCAATATTGGATCGATCACCACCGCCCAAGTTACTCCACGACTTATCCAGCACCTGAAACAGACCATGTGCGGATGATGTTGGATTCTTGGCTGTATGGCTAAATGAGCCGCCAGTTTCAATATGGGCAATCGTTAAAGCTACATTTGGAGGAATCCCGGCCTGTTGTGCTTTGCGTGCAATCGTTTTGGCATTCGTTGGTAGAGCCATGCTTTCATAATTAACAGGTTTCTGCTTGTCCTCACCTTTCACCGGATGCACCACATTTACCGGTCGACCCATGCGCAGGGCTTCAGTTGCTGTATCCAAGTTTTTAATATGGTTATTGGCCTGAACCGGATTAGCTGGCTTCACTGGTGCCAGTGTTTCCTCAAACTCCAATTCATTTAAAACCAATGCTGCCTGCTGCTGTTCTGGTGTGACATCAGGATTATTGAAATACTTACCTGCACCACGTGCTGCACCAAAAAATAGAATATTTAGCCCAATATCTGTGGTGACTGATTCGTTTGTGATTTCGTATTTTTTCGCCTGTTTGTCGTAGCCTTCAGATTTAAGAATTGCACCTGATATAGCTTGGCCACCAATGGATAGACCAGATGCCCCACCCACGGAAAGCAGACCATCTTTAATCACACCACCTGTGCCTTTCCAGCCATACGACATAGGTAGAAAGGTTGATGCAGCAGCTACACCACCATCAGTCAAAGCGACTTTTAAAGCGGTTTCTTCGTCCACACCTTCCCGGGTTAAATCACCATAGACATAGTTAGTCTCAGATGCACCGGTAACAGCTGCCGCACCCAATGGGCCTGCTACAGCACTACCAGCGGCCGCACGTGTAGCATAATCGCCAATAGCAAAACCAATACGCCCTACTGTCCCGGTATTCTCTTTGTCTTGAAGATAATCAATCGACTCGTATACCAGATCATCACGCGCCTTTTGCTTGCGCTCCTTGTAGGCAGAATACGGCTCGCTAAATTCCTCTTTGCCAACATCATCTAGGGAGTATGAAACACGATCTACAATCTCATCGATCGGCGCGGCAATCGCATCACCGACTTTAGCAAAGCCAGCTGCCGCACCACGAAACGGTGCAGCCACTTTAAACAATGCGCTGGATTCTTCTTTTTGCTCAATGGGTGCATAACTCACACCTGGTGCATTAAGCTGATCAACCTGCTTTTGATCGCTGCTTGAATATTCAGATAGCCAGTTACTCATTACTTGGTTGCTCCCTGCATGTTGATCCGCCACATCACACCACCCACTTGCAACGGCGCACCACGTTCATTGATCAGGTCATATTGGATTTCGCCTTTCTTGGATCGCTTGTCAGATCGGCGTAGGCGTAAATCTTGCAGTTCGGCTGTGCTGATACCAGTGGCCTGAGAAATCGCGGCATAGCCTTTGCTGACTTCACTTTCAAAACGGTCATCATCCATACCGTATGGCTTCGATACCTTCCATGTTTTATTGCCGATACCATACTTTAAGCCTTGGTCATATACGCCACCTGTAGCCATACTTAAAGCTGCATTCGCAATACTGGTTTCAATGGTTTCGTTTGTTCCACCTTGTGCATTGCCACGTTCCATCAAATGCGCATAGATCGATTTGAATGTTGAATACGTCATATTGGCAGTTTCACCAGATACAGAATTACCCACATATTCATTAAACTTTGTTTTTAGAAGATCATCTTTCGGCATGATCAGCTGCTTATTTTTAAGCGCCTGAGTACCTGAAATAATCGCTGCTGCTACATCTTCCCCTTGTTCTGAACGATAGTTGTTAGCACGTGCTACACCCGCCATAAGGTATGTTAGATCACCACCGCCAAGCTGCCCCATAGTCGCTGACCAGATCTTGCTGCCATTCGGTACGCCTTTTGATTGGTTGATCAGCTCTCCAATAAAATCCAGTTTGTCATTCACAGACTTCGCTTCAAACGCTTGCTTGGCCTCTGCCAGATCTTCTGCAGCAATAGGCTTCACCACAATGTTTGGATCTTTAAGCGCTAATTGACTCACGCCGTTATCAATCGCTTTGGCAGCAAATGATTTTGGATTGGCTTTTAGTTCACCAGCATTCAGGCTATGCGTTTCTAAACCTGCTTCACGTACTGCCTGATTCGGATTATTTTTTAATGTTTCTGTCTTTTCCTTATGGATGGATTCATAGACACCTAAAATCTTTTCTTCATTCACAGCATCAGTGGTCTTGCTATTCTTGGCACGTACCTTCTGTTCATTGATACGCTTTAGCTGCTCAGCTGTAGACAGGTTGGAAAACTGCTGAAAGTTATTTGATTGTGATTTGTAGAAGTTGTATTCGGCTTCGTGCTCAGTTCCAACTACTGCACCCTTTACGCTTTCCAGATACCCATCATCCAAAGCACGACCAGTCAGCACCTGAGATTTAAAATCATTCAGAACTTTGCCGGCTAACTGCAGACGCTTATTTTCCTCAACTTCAACCTGTTTATTGATTGCATCGATCCGGCTTAATGCCTGGGCTTTCTTTTGTTGTAGCGTTGGGCCGTCTGTATAACCAAAACCACCGTTATCCATTTCAGTGACAAGCTGCTGCAGGCTGGCCGTGTCCTTATTTTCAATGGCACTGGTGATACGTCCGTCAATATCTTGCAAATCACGTGCGCCTTGGTATTTATAAATCAGCGCCTGTTTTTGTGCTTCTGGGATATTTAGGCTTTGAATATTGGATTTGACGTATTCCGCACCCGCTTCACGATCCATACGTGTGCCGATCTCAAGATAACGATCAGCCAGCACTTCGCCTTTTTTGTTATCAGCACTCAGCTGCAGCGGCAGGAATGCAGTAGCATTACGAGTCACATTGCTAGACCAGTGCTGACTTAATGCTTGGTGAGCATGCCCGGGCAGCTCACCTTCCATATCTTTGAAACGCTTTTCAGACCATTGCTGTAATGTTTTATTGGCCGTATCAGCATTCATTGCGCCGTTGGCTACATCGTTTTTAAGCAACGTTACCTGCTCTGATAGCTCTGTAGTCAGCACATCATCCAGCTTAACCTTGGCTTCTTTTTCCGCCAGATCATTGTGATAAAGCTCTGCGCGTTTTGCAGATACATCGGCTTCATCGGATTTTCGTCTGCGTTCATCAATAACGCCACCAATGGTTTCTCCAATTTTCGAAAGACCAGTCATTGGAGTGTGTTGCTGCATAACAGGCCGTGAAGTATCTCGACCTTGAGATTTTGGAATTAACGCCATTATTTCCACCCCATCGCTTTAGCACCAACGCTTACAAAATCAGAAGCCGCATTCATGCCATAGTTGTTGCGCTGCATTTTTCCCTGCATACGAATCTGTTTAGCCTGATAATCAGCATCAGAGATATTGAGCGAGGCGTTATAAGCCGCATCAGAAATATGCTCATCCTGAAGCATTGCTGCTGCACCTACATCAACATTCACACCATTTTCCGCAGCTACGGCACGCGCCGTTGAAGCATTGCTTTTACCCTGTCGCTTCATCTTTTCAGCTTCTGCCAGTGCAACTGATTTAACCGTTTTGGCATTACCTTTAGCTGTAGCAGATGCCATTTGGCCATTTGCTAAATTCTGTACACCACTAAGAGCGTCACTAATAAAATTCTTACCTCCACACATGATTAGACCTCCATTTCCAGCACATAGCCGACCAGTTCAAAGCCCAATGATTCATATAGGCTTACAGTGCGTTCGGCATGTATGCCAGTGATGGTACCAATCTGAATACGGTCTGCCTTGTTCATATCTGCCCATACTTTGAATGTTTCAATCAGATCACTGGCTGCACCCGATTTACGATATTCCGGCAGAACATAAAGACCCTGCTCATAAGCAAGTTTCTGGCCTGTTCGCCAGTCAGTATCTAATGCGCCAATTAATGTGCCGACCGGATTCGAGTATTCATCTGTCACCATCAGGATTGATCCATGTTTATCAATCAGATAAGCAAATACATTTCTAGCCCGCTTTTCATCAAAGCCCTGTTTCTTAAACCGTGGTGATTCATTGGTCAGACGCTTGCCCCAGTCAACAAGCGTGTCTAAATCTTTTAGTGTTGCTGCACGTACAAGCATCTTTATCTCTCATTCATTGATACCAACATAGCTACACTTTGGACGTGGAAAGGTAGCGGTTTGTTGTGTGTTATTTTTAATTCCATTTCGTGCAAGGTCGACCAGCCATTCATGCTGACACTGACCGGCCCTGTATAGGTCAGGTTCTGGAATGCAGACTGGTTAAATGACTTGTGTTCTAGATCGTACTGGTTGCACTGACCACCAATTGAATTGCGAATATATAAAACCGTTTCATGCGCCTGGATCTTATGAAACATTGCAGTATTGGGAACTTGGCTGTGATCTGGTGGCAAGAACTCCACTTCCATATTGAACGGCTGGCCAGCAAACCACGTGCCGGATGTTGGCTGGTTGTCATCGTAGAAATAGCCATCTGCATTCTGGAATCGGTACTGTGTGCTGTTATGCAAATTTCTATTTGCCAATGCGCCGTTATGCGCAATTTCACAATCCATGAATGATGTTTCGTCCAGCTGCTCCAGCACAACCGCTGATTTACGCTGAATCAGCATGAAGCACAGATCATTGCCGGCAGCTTGAGGCAAGGCACAGATTGAGCGAACAGCTCCACCAAAGTCATGCTGTGCCCAGGCATTCATTTCCTGATCACGGTTTAAAGTAATGCTGGCCACTTTGCCATCATTCAGCACCATCCAGACCAGGCTATACGGCGTTTGCTGATAGGTTAGTTCCTTGATACCGCCATGATCCTCTGCAATGTGTGGTGCAATAGCTGATAGTTCCGGACTGACCAGACCATCTACCTCATAACGATAAGACAGTGCACGTAAACGGTTACCGCCACGCTGAACAAATAGCAGCTCATTACCCACCAGGCACGGACGGACGTTGGATTGTGCGCCGTAGGTTGTGTGCTGTTCAATCTGGGCAGATGCTGGTGTAAATGCACCGGCTGAACTAATCAGGAACTCAGAACCGCCAGTGAGTGCGACTACACCACCACGTTGTGCCAGGTGTAAAATATTGTCTGCCTGTGCAGATGATGAAGCCATAGAAAATGCACTGGCATCGTCCGTTGCTTCCAAGAAGTCACCATCATTCCCGATTGCACTAACCCATAACTGGTTCGGGTTGTTTTTGGTGTTGGCAAAGACCAGGCGCTGTTTAAAGAATGTCACTGTGGATGGATAACCGGTAGCTGCTGTAAATGCCGCAGTATTTAAGGTCCATGATTTGGCAATAGCTTGAACGTCTGCATTCAGTTTTACTAACACCTCACCCGAGACCACTGTACCCGATGTGATTGTAGTAATACGGACTTGGCCACCGTTGATATTTACGATTGCGCCAATGTGAGAGGCATTAAAGACTGGAATGTCATACCAGGCGACTTCATGCCACTTATCATTCAGATCTGTCGGCTCGGATGCAGAGTTATCTGCTACCGCTTCCCATGTTTTAAGCAGATGAATAACACGCTCACCAATGATGTAGTTTTCAGTGTTCTTCCAGTTTGGATATGATGAAGCGGTCAGCGTAATGGTTTTACCAACATCTGTGCCATTTGGCTTTAATGCCACGTTAGGTGTAGTGTTAATTTCATCCACCGGTGCGGTGACAAAAGTGAATTGATCAAAATTCCAGTTATCAAAGTCCTTGCTACATACCAGACGATGTACCGGATGATCACCCTGGACAAAGAACATGCGATAGCGTGAGTGTGCCACTTGGATCTGTGCAACTTTGGTCGCTGTGTTGTACGGCGTACTTCCTGTATGGACTACAGATTGCGTTAAAGGGTCATACACCTGCAGTGTATTAATGCCCAAGATCAATAGAAATGGATTGTCTGAGTTCGGTACAAATGGAATCAGGCGCAATGCACCAGCGAAGATGCCACGAAACTTAGTACCTGGACGTTTCTTTGCGCCCCCCTCTACCAGGGGGATTGCATTAAGCAGTTTTTTAGCGCCGTTGGCATATTGCTGCACATCAGTTCGGGTATGCAGTAACGGTGATAGCTCACCGCTGGACAGGTTATTTTTGAGTAGCCATTGCTTCATTAGTAGCGACTCCCGATATAGCGTGATTCCTCATACACGATGTCTTCAGAAGGTCGTTCTTGCGCATTGATCGTACGTGCACGCTTGATCAGATCACGGTACTGAGCTTCTGCCGATTGCCCTGCTGCATCACTACCGGTATTCGGTTTGCATAGCTTTGCGGCCATCTTGAGTGACATAGCTTCAACCAGCATGGAATCCCACGAATCTTCATTGTCGTTATCAAAGATGTATTCCAGCTGGATTGCATCGGTATTGGCCAGAATGTAGCGGTTTTCGACTTCATATTTTTCAGTATTGGCACTGATGATCCGGATGAAATCACGTGGCAATGGGAAAGAATGGGTATAACCAAAGGCCGGATAAGTTGTCACTGGTGCAAGAATGGTACGTTTTTTTGCACATGACCACGGATGATCACGGAGAATTGATTTTCGCACCTGGTCATAGATACTTCGGCAACGTTCAGCACGTGCAGTGTTCTCGTCGAATGATGCAATATTCTGATCACCGATCAGGCTTAAAGCATAATTGACGATGGATGTTCTGGTTGTAATAGACATAAAAAAGCCCTCAAGTTTTAATGATCTTGAAGGCTTTTAAGAATTGGTTTGTTGGGTATCAAATACCAGATGGCTGTGCTACAGCGCGAACTAAAGCCATAATTCCAGTCTGAATATCAGTCTTACCAATCGCAGCCCATCGTTGTGGTTCTGCTGCTTTAAATCGGTTGAACTCTTGATATTCAACGCTTGCAAAATCATTTGGAGCGACTTGCGAGCGAATAGCATTAGCTTGTTTGTATTCGAAGTCAGTGCTTAATCGATTGGCTAGTTCATTTTGTAAAGCAAGTAATTCCGCACCTTTCTCTTTGATGCGATTCATTAAATCAATTTCTTCTTTGGTTAGCTCACGATAACCATTAATTTTACGATGTTGATTTTCCATATTCTTATTCCACTTCTTTCAAACAATTTCGGCACTCTGGCTTGGTATCAGTTCCAATCTCAGTCGCACCATGAAAACCAAAAAGACACATCAGAAATTGAATCATTTTGGCTGCTCCTTATAAAAAAGACCCGACACCCCATGCCCAAGATGTCGAGCCAAAGCCCCTTTAATTAAGCCGGTGTGTAGTCGATTGCTACGACTTTCTTCTCATTGGCACGACCAGCACCAAATGAATGAACACCACCAACCTGTTTTACGTTCTTCTTATCCGGACGAGTCGAGATATCGAAGCTAGTAATATCTGCATCACCGAAATGAACGGCAGACTTACAGTACATTGCTAAACGCTTGGTTCCAGCTGTAGCGCCTTGACCTACTTTTTCATAAGCAACCCAAGTCACACCCAACCACTTGTGACCGACTGCACCGTTCTGCAACATCTGAACGTTGACATGATCCGAGTTGGTCAAGATGGTGTCGTTCAAGAATGCGTTAAGAACATCCGATGTGTACGTGATAAAGATTTCTTCACCGTTCTGCTCATCACATTCGTTCGCACGGAATAGTGATTTTGCTTTGGTGATTTGCTGCTTCAGCGTACCGAAAGCCGGTGCGATGATTTGACCTGCTGGTAGGTTCACCGTGGAAACAGTTGCTGTACCGGCATCGTCTACTACTTTGCGAGTCACTGGACCAACAAGCGCTGTATAAATAATGTCGTCAATCTTGCGCTCACGTGCGCTGATCAATAACTTCATATATTTGTCTTGTGGCATTGCTTTTAGCTTAGGCAGGTCACGCGGTTCAATTGGAATGAATAGATCCCAATCAGACATTAACGCGGTACGCACACCCACATCCGGATGCGTCCACTGAGTGTCGCCATAGCGAGCACCAGAAGCCTGCATTTCCACAGATCCCATGTCATTGATGGTGAATGACTCACCTTCAATTTTTCCACGGTTCACAACGGTTTTAAGCAGTCGTGATTCGTTTTGCTGTGCCGCAACGTCGTATGTGTCATGGAACTGTTGAACAAACGCCGCTGTGATTTTGTTTTGGTTAGCCATTGGCTAAATCCCCCTTATTGATATTGCTTCGCATAAGCCTGTTCAACCTGTGCATAGACGCGTTTATGGTCTGGATGCTTGTCGTTCAAGTAGGCTTCCGACATCATTAATTGTTGAACTGATTCACCAACGTTTTGTTGTGTGTTAGAAGGTGGTAAATCTTCCTGAATATGCTTACCAATAGCGGCTGCCAGCTTTAACGCGCCGATTGGTGAGTCCAGATCCGAAGCCTGAAAACCTAATGCTTCAATGGCCTGTTTAGCCAGATTCACATTTGCACCAAAGTCATTGCCCCATTCTTCCTGCAGGGCTTCCATCTGAACGGATTGATGCTGTTCATAGGCTTTAACGACTGCTTCAACTTGCTTATTGGTCATGCCTTCAGCATGGAATGATTGCAGTACTTCAGCGTTATCCGCTTTAAAAGCATCAAAATCGAAGCCATCAATTGAAACGCTATAGGCATCGGCAGATTCTGGTACCGCTTTTGCTGGATCTGTTTCAGTTGTTTGCGTTTCTTGCTCACCAGGGCTCTGCTGTGTTGTCTCAGTACCCGGCACCGTTTGCGTTTCTGTTCCTGCAGGTGGTGTTGTAGTGTGAGTTTGTTCAGTTGTTTGAACGTCTGGTGTGTCTGTTGTCTGTTGTTCATTCATTGTTTTGCTCCATGTGTGCTAGTTCTAGGCTCTCGTCATAGCGAGGGTCGTTTGCTGTGTTAATTCGGTTGATAATGAAGTCCACGACTTCGGCACGGCCTAAACGGCGGCATGTCTCACGTTCGTTGTCAGTGAAAGCATTACGTTTAAATCGCACGGTGAGTTCTTCTAAAATTCGTTGGCCATTAACGTCCATATCGAAATGCATCTGATAGGTCAGCGCCGTTGGCTTTCGGTGTGAGCGCCATTTAACGTGATGGCCAAAGCCTAATTCGTCCTCTTGCTCCTGGACCAGTTCTTTAAATTCCTGATCAGGCTGAGCCTTAAGATTGGCAAGCTCATTCTTAAGTGCTTCAACTGTTTGCTTTTCTTCATAAAGCCAAATCTGAATCTCATTAACCGCATTTTTATTAAATTCGCTCACAGCTTCTACAAGCTGCTTAGACCGGTAACAGTTCCACCAGCCGTAACACGCAATCAGTAAGAGGATGGCCAGAACGGCGATAATTAAAATCATTGCATCACCTCACTGACCATTTGTGCTTCTAAGCCTTTACCCATACCTTGAGCAACTGCGCCTGTCATCTGCTGCGCCATAGCTGATTCTTGCTCCTGTGCAGCTGCCTGCTGTTGTGCCTGGGCTTTCTGCTCACGGTATGCCTGAAGTTCATCCGTGGTACGCATGATTGAAGTTGGTGCACCCAGACCAGCCGCCAGTACTTGCGGTACTGCATCAAGATTGATGTTGTCCAGTGCATCCGGCGCGACTTCAATAATTGACCCAAGTGAAGCCATAAGACGTTCAATACTGGCCACTTCCTCAAGCTTCTGAGCACGTGCCAGTGGTGAAATAAACTTGAATGAAAGATTGCGGCCTTGTAGATCCTCTGGTGCTTCGCCTAATGCTTCTGCCCGATATGCCAGACCAAAAGCACGATCAAGGATAGGAACAAGCAATTCAGCCTGTGCACGGCCATATAACGGCCCAAGTTGCTGCCGGATCATGTCGACACGTGCATAAATCTCTGCTGCTGTCGGTGGTGTGTTGTAATGCTGCGACATCCCATCAGCCATAAGCTTTCTGCGGATGCTGGATTGAATGCGATCTAACAGCGGATCTGCGACCTGAAAGCCCCGACCACTATCCAGACGTTTCATTGCATCTACTTTTCCTGCAGTAACGATCTTGCCGCCACCGATACGTACAGTACGTGGGTTTAAAATCCCGTCATCCTCAGCAATCCAGAAACCCAACACATCAATCTCAGCACTGCGCAAGGTGTCACGCATCAAAGCATTGGCTGATTTAGCATCTGGTAACGCCGTGGACATGATGCCGATCCCGTACACGCTGCCCGGGATCTTTCTAAAACGTGGTACCGCACAAGGGAACTCGTTATAACCAGATTCCTTTAGGATATTTTTTCCATCCACCTCCACATGATATGAAGCAAACGGCATATTCTTTGGCAGCAATACACGATTGGTCATTGATGCTTTGACCTTGCGTGGTTCAATCACATGAACGATCTTGAAACGGTCATCTGGACGGCTCTGGTAAGCATTACGTACAGCATCACTTACTTTGTTTTCGCCGAACTCAGATACAAGCTGTGCAGCCGTTTTGGTGTATTCACGATAGATTGTATCCACTTGGCCATCAGATCGAGTCGACGCAATAAAGCATTCACCAATTGGCCAGCACTGATAAGTGAAGCCACCGCCTTTTTCACGGTCAATGTCTTGATAAACCACACCCCAGCCAGCAACGGCGAAATCAATGATCATGTCGTAGATTTCACTGTCAAAGTTTGCGCCGTGGATATTGCGAAATAAGAATTGTGCGACCTGTTCAAGCCAGTGTTCACCTGGTGTAAGTTCGGCTTGATCGTCCATACCATCAGGCACAGCTTTAAACCAGATCGCGTTTGCAGGTGTGGTACCTGCAATCAGGTTAGATACAAAGATCAGGATAGATTCGGCAGCAGTAGAATCCAGCAAATCAGCACGCTGTTTCTCTCTGGTGCCTTCGGAACCTGAACTGCCACTAAAACACTGTTGGCGCTCAGGTGCTCCGTACTTATAGCATTCAGTCCAGTGCGCTTCATACTTGGCACGTTCTGCCCGAAGCTCACCCAACCGTTTGCAAATTTGACTTGCTCGATCACTCATGCCTTAACCGCCTAGTGTTGATTTCTTTTCATCATCAGATGCAGAAGAAAGCACTTCAGAAGCTTTACGCTTTTTGCGCTGTGCCACCTGTTCGTTTTCCGCTGTCTGTGCCTCTGCTCTGGCCTTTGCTTCTGCCGCCTGAGCGTCATAGCCCTTGGATGCTGCCTTGGTATCAGTCAGACCAATGGCATCCGTTACGGTGCTAATAGCCTTACCTATGAATCCACCGCACATGGTTAGTACTCCTCAGTGATCCAACCGTTAGGGCCTACAACTTGGCGCGTGCGCTTTGCTGTTGGGTCGGTAGGTGCATGCTGTGTAGCTGGTTGAGCTGATTCACCTTTGGTTTTGCGCCATTGAAGGAATTCTTCATATTCCTTTTTGGCTGCCAGTTCTTCTGCAGTTGGTTCAACTGGTGTACCTAGTGAACTGGTTTCATTAGTAGACTGGTCTTGTGATTCAGCATCCTGACCTGTGATGTGCTCTAACGCTGCATCGGCTTGTTCTGCTGTGCTGACTGGTTCCGGCGCTTTCTCTGGTGCACCTGGTGTATTTACTTTGCGAGCTGCCATAAAAAAACCCTATTCAGTGGTTGATTGAATAGGGTTACTGTGGGGGTATGGGTGTTCTGCTTTATTGTGTATTTTCAGGAAAACTTAAGAATTGGCATGCTTATTGCCAAGCTATTCACAGAGATCATCCGAGATAAATGGTTTAACAATATCCCGAACATCATCCTTCAAAGACTCGCTATGAAGACTGTCGAACGCATTGATAGCATCACGGATCTGAGACTTATAGGCCGCTACCTCTTTATGCAATCTTTGATTCTCTTTAGCCAACTCAATGCGGCGCTGCTCGTGAGACTCAATGATAGCTTGTTGGTGTTCCCACGCTTCAAAAGCTATATAGACTTCATCTCCAGAGCCATTCTCTAAATTAAACCAATTTTTATTACCCACCAGTCCCGTATCAAAGCACCACTTTTTAAAACCTTCATCTTTGCGCATGCGCTCGTTGATCGTATTCATTTAAATTATCTCCACGCTTAGATCATCACGGCATTCCATCAATTTAAATTTAGCTAACCAGTCGCCTTTTAAGCCCTCTTTAGCTCCCGTAAAGTGGCAATCGTGAATCGCCAGATTATTTTTCACAGGAAAGAAAACACAGCGGTTCATTTTCTCAAGATTAAGTAAAAATGTTCTACCGCGAACAACATCACCATCTTTAATTTCAGGATTTAAACATGCCCATTTCTGTATAAGCTCTTTAGCGCTTGTAGATTTATTTAAGTAGCGCCCAACTCTAATTGTGTTTTTCATAGATCACCTAAACTTATTAAAAAAATTACTATTCTTCGGCCCGACATACTGAATCCATCCCCACAATTCACGCCAGTAAAACCAATCGCCGTTGGATTCCTTCCACGGCGTGCCGTCATTCTCTATGTGGGTGTAGTCAGGTGGCATGAAATACCCCCTCTACAGCAGTGAACTCCTTTCCGCTTTCATCCGTCGCAGTAATAATTTTTAATCCACTACGACGGCCAATATCTACTTTTACAATGGTTAGCTTGCCTTGTGGTTTCCAGCATGGACTGTCGTGCGTTACTGTTTGGCCAACCTTAAAATCTCTCACAATCCTAACCCCCTATAAACTTGCTGATTGGCTCTTTGAACCAATACGCCAAAATTAGGATTGTTCCGCAAATATAAAAAACCGAATCGCTACTCATGGCCACCTCGCAAGGCATTTTGAGCACCACCCAACTTTTCAAAAAAGAACACCACAGGATCAGGTTTGATCTCAATCAATCCAAAACGATGCAAGTGACGCGCATGAGTGCTATCACGCAGTAATTGAACATCACGGTAATGGGCAATTGATCTACGCCATGACTCCAAAGACATTGAAGATTTATTTATATTGCAAGGTACACAAGATGGATTCATATTTTCCAAGGTGTCATTTTGAGGTCTGAATAAAACCCCATTAGACACAGGAATCATGTAACCCGTCTTTTCGCACTTTTTCATATCAAAATCACGCTTCACCGCTTCAATATGATCTGCATGCCATTTATCACCCAATTGGTCACCGCAATAAGCACAGTGACCGCCAAATTTCATCTTTAGTTCTGAGCGCTGCTGCTTAGTTAGTTTCACAATCCCAACTCCCGATCCAATTCATCAATCACCTGATCACACAGGCCGCCGTCTTCAAAAATATCCATCTGGCCAATCTTGTACTTGTATGTCATCCATTCACCTACCAGTGGGTAGCGCACAATGCCTGTCTCTGTTTGCCATAGCAGAATGAATGCATGGCCGTTGTCATAGTTCGGAACGCCACCACGTGCCCATTCTGAAACTGTAGAAGCACCAGACACCGGCAGAACGTCTGCAATCTTTTCGTGTGTCCAGCCGCATTTGCCTAAGTCCAGAATCATTCTGTTGAAGTCTGGACGTTTGTAATTTCGAAGTTTTAACTTGAACTCTTTGACCTTCTTTTTGGTATGCAGATTGATAAAACGCGCGCGCGCGCGAGGGTCGTTCGTATAAACCCCCTCTCCACACTCACCACCGACCAGTTGCAGCCCCATAGAACTTCCCATAGCAACCCCTATATTCACTTTAAATTTCCATCACTTTTATTTTGAGTAGTCCGCCTTTAACCACATTGCCCCGGCGCACTATCAGCTCATCAAACTGTTCGTCATCCACGCAAAATTCACACTTCACCAGGCTATCAATCGTTGCTTTCAAGTAATTATCGATATCCCGTCTTAACCGATTTGGAAAATGAAACGTCACCTCCAGTTTTAACCGTGCTGCTGTTCTGGTTGGCGGTACCAACATGCTGACCAGATCGTGAAAATCTCTTGCCTCATCACTCAACTTGAAACCGCGTCCAGATTTCTTCCAGTAGTGGTTCACGCTTGGAGGAATAGCCGGTAACTTAAAATCTAAAATAACCTTTTCACCCCCTACGCTATTTCGCTCTAGTTTCGCGTCTACGGCGTTTTTTTCTGCTTCATGTGTCTTTGCTTCAATTTTGTTTTTAAATTGCACTGACGCGCATTCCTTGCGTAAATTGTGCTTATTCAAGTGAACTTCTAACTGTTTTTCGCTCATGCGTATCGTCATGCAGTAGCCCCAAACAGTTGTTTTGCCTTTTCCGTTGGCAGGAAGCCTTGTGGGCTCTTTTTATCGCCTGTGACATAGCCAAGATCCTCAAGCGAGGATAAGTACCTACACACAGTTCTTTCGCTTACACCTGAAACCACTTGCTCCAGAACATCTATCACATAGGTTTTATTTGTCCGGAACGTGATGAACAGCATGATTTCAAGGGTTTGCTCAAACATATGGCTATGAGATTTACTAATCATGCTGCACCCCCTGTACGTTGATCATTCCAATTGCATTCCACTATGGTTAAACCGCCCTGCTGAAAACGGGACCAAAGACGATCACCTAAGTCTTTTTGCAGTTCTTCCAGGGTTAAATTTGAAATCAGCATGGTCGGCTTCATGCGGTCATAGCGTGCATATAAAACTTTGTGCACCAGCTCCCGGTGCTTATCACGATCATGTAATCCGTATTCATCCAGAATTAATAAATCGTATTGAGTGAAATCATGGATTACAGATTTCTCTGTAGCGTCTGGTTGATCCCATGCGTGCATGATTCGTTGTGCCAGATCCTCACTGGTGATGTAGCGTGCGTATTTGCCATTTTTCAGCAGTGTTTTCGCCGTTGCACAGCTCAGATGGGTTTTTCCTGTACCTGTAGGGCCAACCATCACCAGATTGTTTTTATGACCATCCAAGATGCTTTGAGCATGAGAAACAACGAGTCTTAAAGCATTCTGGTGTCCTGCATGTTTCACCAGGTAATTTTTAAAACCTGACTGAGCATGACGCTCTGGAAGTTGAGCACCTGCAAAGTGCTTTTCACGTACCTGACGATCCACTTCGGCCTGCGCTTGTGCAAGTTGTGCTTCATGAAACTCTACGGCGCATTTTGGGCACTTGTGATATGGGCCTGCTTGAACCATAGCGACCTGATGCTTGTTGCAGATCTCTTGAACTTTTTTCAGTCCAAACGAAAACGATGACATTGCGTTCATACGAAGTCCTCCGGGATATCCACTTGGAAGTTTTCAACAGGTGCGTGATTAATTGGCTGATTTTTCCATGCATCATTCACGTTCAGATTTGCGTTAGATTTCTTGGCTGCTTTTGGTTTTTCAGTCTTGGGTTTTGCAGGTTGGTAATTGCGTAACCAGTTCAACCAGGTGGTCATCCATTTTTGAGAAATACGTTCAGGTTGACCAACTGACCATTGCGCCAGCTCTTTGAGTTGTTCAAGTACGATGTCTTGTGACAGCTTTGGAAAACTCACAGCTGCTTGCGCCATGAAATCTTTTTTGATTGGGTAGGTCCCGGATAGATCTTTCAGCGTGTACAGCTTTAGATCGTCAGAGTGGTAATCAATAAAATTTAAAGCACCGCGATCCTGAGGAACAAAATCGGACGGCGCTTTATTCTTATTATTTTCTAAAGGATCTATAGGAGTATCTATTGTGTGTTCGGTTTCCGAACTAGTTACTGGTTCGGTAGTCGAACTAGTATGGTTCACTTTCCGAACTGGTTCGGTAGTCGAACTAGTCCTGTTAGTGAACTGATCTTTTAGTGAGATCTCATTTAAAACGTATTTTTTTACGCCCCTTGAACCAGTACCAGCAATTGAAACAACCTTGAGTTTTAATAGCTCATCTATGCCATTCCTAACAGTTTCACGGCTTAATTTACGCGCACCTGGTAAGTCACCACCCTGTAGCTGTGAGTAGCTGACAAAATCAGACTCCTTGTTATGTCCGTTAATACGGTTTTCCAGCTCCGCATAAACGTTACGTGCAGCATCACTAATGAATGGCCACACTTCTTTTCGATACAAGCGGCTAGACATCACATAGCCTTGATCAAACTTATCGCTATACATGTTTTTCCCAGCCCCTTGTGCTGGTTGTGAAGGCTTCTTAAACGGAATTACTTGTGCAGTATTCATGGCTTCACAACCTCCCCGATACGTGTTAAATTCAACATTTGTTGCATGCCTCATTTACTTTCTGAGTGAATGGCAAAGATGCTCATCTGTTCCCGCAGATGGGCATTTTTTGTGCCGGTAGGTTTCATCAATGGTTCAGGCGTTAATTCAAAAATAGGCGTGTCTACGGTATCTGTGGTCAGACGCATAAGAGATGCGAGATTATTTAAACGTTCCCGAACTTCAGAAATATTTGATATGCCTAAACTTCTAATGTGCTCAGACAGAGTTTTGTTTTCAGATCTGGCAATAGCTTCTAAATCACGTTTTTCTTCATACGTGCATTTGAACGTGATGCTTTCGGTTAATTTCTCTGACATTAAGCAACCCCTTCGTTTTCTGGGTTTACTTTCTCTTTGTGTAGTCTCTTTAAACCGTCAGCGATTTCATAAGAAAGCCTTTTACCTTTCTTTCCAGCCTTTAGATCGCTTATGTAGTTTTGTGAGCAAGGAACACTCTCTGCAATTTGTTGCTGAGTCATATTCCCCTTCTCTTTGTCCTGAAGGTCTTTAATTAACTGACTCCAATTAGTCATTTCATCATTCCCGTAATAGCTATTGGGATAATTTATCTTGATTGCGATATTTAAGCAACCGCCATAGCGATATAAATTTACATCACAATAGCGATATCAACTTTGGAGTAATAATCATGAGCGTAGGAAATCGAATTAGAACACTAAGAAGATCTCTAAGCATGTCTCAGCCTGAACTAGCCAAAAAAGCGAAAGTTGGCCAATCAACTATTTCTGATTTAGAGAATGATAAAAAAAGTACATCAGCTAAAAATATGGAAGCTATTGCTCAGGCATTAGGTACTTCTAGTAGTTATTTATTGACAGGAAAACAGGAGTTTGCGAATAACAAAGACTATACCAACGGCACGATTAATCAAATAATTGAACATGTTAGCAATACAGATGAAATTGCTTATCAGCTAAATAATCTAGTGAAAATTAGATACTATCCAAATCTTTCCATTTCCTGTGGATCTGGGTCATTTGGTGAGGTTCTTGAACAAGAGCATGAGGAAATCACTATAAATAGTAAATCTTTAAACGATAGACACATTCATCAAGAAAACTGTGTGGCATTCCCTGCGAGCGGCGATTCAATGCTGCCAACTATCAAAGACAAGGATACGGTTTACGTTGATTTAGAGCGTACAACTATAAAAGATGGCAAGGTGTTTGCTATTTGCCATGGTGGGCTTTTTAAATTTAAGCGACTTTACAACCTTCCTCTCGGTGGTGTGCGAATTGTTTCCGATAATACTGTGGAGTTTCCAGAAGAAAGGCTGACAGCTCAGGAGATAATTGATCAACAATTTCAAATTATCGGCTGGGCTTGGTCTTGGCAGTCTATGGAAAATTGGTAAGAAATCATATGTGGAAATTTATTACAAAGTCTCTGATATTTAAGCCTAAAAAACTAAAAGATGGATGGGAACATAAAAAGGGATTTTATGTTTCAATAGATGCTAAAGCTGCACTCAACATAATAGATTCAGCAAGAACGAAAAGAGCTTATTCTCGAATATCCAAACCTAATGTTTTTCATGGGGCGGAGAGAGAGCGACTTAGATCTAGAGCCGAGAAAATATTGTATGAGATTGAGTCAAGCAGTAATAACTATATTGAATTAATCTGCTTACTTGGTGGGCTTGGAATCATAATTTTCCTGTGGGATCTAATTACAATAATTTGGATGCACCCCGATCAAGAGTCAGTACGTTTGTTTTTAGTTCTACTTATGGCCTTAGGTTTCTTGTCTTTCTTGTATTTTAAGAAAATGCAGGTGGATAAGGATAATGTTGAGACATTCCTTGATATTGAAGATGCTCTATATAAAAATGAATATGGTGCAAGCCAATACAAAAATTAATATGTTTTATTTAGACCGCCTTAGGGCGGTTTTTTATGGTCACAAAAACAATTAAATCTTTTTAGCGATATTTTTATCGCAATAGCTATTGACTACAGTTATCGTTAATGCGATATTTATCTCGCACCCAATAAAAAGCCCGCAGGGACTGGAAATCTAGCGGGCTTGCATATAGCGAGATAAGTATGAAACAAAATCCTATTCAAAGCAACCTGCCAGAGTTCGGCCAATCAAGCCAAACGTCTGAGCGCTTGTACCAACACCCAGAACCTAAATCAGTAGCGAAAGAAGTCGCTTCAAATGTCGCTGCTTGGATGCTCCTGTTTTCAATCTTCTTTGGTCTGTCAGTCATGATTTTGCATGCAGCGGAAAAGCAGTCTGCGTATCAGGCGGAAGCGATTGCGAAGTCTGTAGGGGGTGCGAAGTAATGGCTGATCAAGTGATTACATTCACCCAAGAAGGTGAATTTCAAGCCTACTACGCAGCATGTGCATGGTGCAAAGAGAATGGTTATAGCCATGGATCTATGCAAGCTAGAGCGCCGATTGGGCTTCTTAGAGGTGATTGGATAATTGCTAAATGGCGCAACCTTTCTCCAAAAGAGCGTCAGCAGCTGGACGGAACAATTACGTGCATTGAGACTTTTCGTGAAGCGCCTGTTCATGTCGTGATCAGGGAGGGAAAGTAAATGAACGCATATGTGAATCCAACAAAGATTATCCCGATCCGCGCTTCATCGCTAGGCGATCTGTTCGATTGCCCTGCACGTTGGGAAGCCAAGAATCTTTTAAATAAACGAAATCCAGCTGGTGCACGCACTCGCTTGGGTACCGCAATTCATGAAGCCGTAACCCAGTGGGATCACCTGAATTTAATCGGTGAAGAAGTTAGCCTGGAAGAATGCGAAGAAATTTTGCATCACCAGATCTGGCAACCGAATGAAGAAGTGGATTGGTCTGATCTGAATCAGAACGATGCTGAGTCAATTGGCCAATCACTGATGCACAAGTACATCACTCACATTGCACCTACTCAGAACTTCATCGGTGTGGAAGTACGTTGTGAATCTTTGATCCTTGCAGATCTAGGTATTGAACTTACTGGAACCATCGATCGCATTTATGAAAATGAAGATGGTGAATTAGGTATCTCTGATATCAAAACCGGTAAGGCTGCTGTAACCAGTGACGGTGTAGTGAAAACCGTTGGCCATGCGCCACAAATGGGAATTTATACCGTACTTGCTGCACATGCATTACAGGAACCGGTAACAGCCCCTGCCCGTATTTATGGCCTGACGACTGGCAAAACAGATAAAGGTCAGCACGTGGGTATCGGTGAAATTGAATCACCTGCAGAAGTACTACTGGGTACTGAAGAAGATCCAGGACTACTGCACCACGCGGCAAAAATCATTAAACACGGCACGTTTTACGGCAACTCTAAATCAATGCTCTGTAATGAAAAGTTCTGCCCTGCGTACGCTAACTGCAAATTTCGTAAGTAATTAATTTTTTAAAAATAAGGAATACCACAATGACTTCTCAAGTAATGACAACTGAACAACTTCGTACTTCTCGCCAAGCTGCTCATGCTGCACCTAAACCGGTTGAAGTGGGTCTTACTTCACTTGAAGGCTTTGAACTGGCACAGCGTATTGCCAAGATGCTTGCAGCCTCAACCATGGTGCCGGAAGTTTACCGCGATACATTGAAAATCAAAGATGGTAAAGACCAGAACGGCAACTGGTTATATCGTTCAGAACCAAATCCAAACGGCTTGGCCAACTGTGTAATTGCACTGAACATGGCTAATCGCATGGGTGCAGATCCGCTGATGATTATGCAAAACCTTTACATTGTTGAAGGTCGTCCAGCCTGGTCATCTCAGTTTGTTATTGGTGCTATTAATACTTCTGGCAAATATTCACCGCTTCGCTTTGAAATGGAAGATCGTGGTGAAATTGAAGTGACCTATACCACTAAAGACTGGAAGTGGAATGAGCGCGCTCGCAAGAGCTTGCCAGAGGAAAAAGTTCACACGATTAAACTGCGTAACATTGTATGTAAAGCCTGGGCAATTGAAGCCGGCACAGGTGAGCGTCTTGAATCTGCAGAAATATCGATGGAAATGGCAGTTAAAGAAGGCTGGTACCAAAAGAACGGATCTAAATGGCAAACCATGCCTGAGCAGATGCTTCGCTATCGTGCTGCCTCCTTCTTTGGCCGGATCTATGCACCAGAAGTGCTGATGGGTATCCGCACACAAGAAGAAGAACTTGAATCAATCATTGACGTAACGCCTGAGCCAGTGAATACAGCACCGCAAACCTTGGACAGCATTAAACAGAATGTTGTGAAAGAAGTTGCCACAAATGCACCTGCAGAAGAAAAACCAAAGCGCTCACGTCAAACTCAAACCAAGACTTTTACACAGGAAGTTGAAGCACCAGTAGAAGATATTCCGCCGGTTCAACAAGCTGAAAATGTCCAAAATCAAACATCAAATGATGTCGGAGATGGGGCGTTAAGCGTTGATGAATTGAAGCGCCTACAGCAAGAAGCCGAAGCACTGGTACAGCAAAAGAAACAACCTAGTTCTGCGGAAATGAAAAAGGAATATGCCAAAGCCTTAAATACAGCGAAATCACTGGCTGACGTTCTGGATATCGAAGAACAGATCGAAAATGACAATGCTTTGACTCAAACAGACTTCCAGTACCTGCAGGCGAACATTGAGCAAGTACGCGCCAAGTTTGAAACATCACAAGCGCCAGCTGTAGACCCGATCAAAAGTGGATCAGTTAAAAACGGTCTTACCCTCCTGATCTCTGATGCCAAGAACGGTGAAGACATTCGACAAGTTGCACAGCAAATGAATGCAGCTAAACCAAACCTGACCAATGAGCATCAACAGGAATTACTGCAAGCCTACGCGCAGAAAAAGCAATTGATCGAAGATCAGATGGATATGTTCCCAAATAAATAATACGGATATGGCCACACCTTCGGGTGTGGTCTGAAAGGAAATAAATATGAACGCTCAAAAAATTAATGTGACAAACGTACTCCAAGGCACAACAGAACAAGTGGTTGATCAGATCTTCAAAGTTTTCATTGGCCAGATTCATGATCGTATGCAGAAAGACGATCCAGCTCAAGCCTTAGACTTTGCTTTTCTGGTTGCTGGTAATGGCATTGCAGGATTGCTGAATCAGGTTGCAGATCACCGGGTTGATGATATGGCCAAACTGCTTCATGAGATGGTGGACGAAGCTACTGAGAACCTGAAAGCAATGAAAATGAAGAAAAGCTGAGGTGGCTTGATGAATGCTGAATTAGAAGTAAATAGCTTTAAAGCTGGCGATAAGATTGTGAGCATTTGCGGAGACTATGAGGGTAGCTTGCTTGAAGTTGAAGCGGTGCTTAGTCGTAAAGGTCAGATTATTATATTTTTCGAATATGACGACACTATTTGTGATGCTTTAAGTTTGCACTTTAGACATGCAAGGGACGCAGAGATTGATGCCGGCAAATGGATTGAGGTGGCGTGATGGATATTAAAGAAGTCGTAAAAACCGCAATTTTGCGCAACTCCCATGAATGGGGTGATGAGCAAGCAGAAGCAGTTTTGAAGGCAATTAATGAAGCTGGTTTTCTTGTTGTTCCAGCCAAAGCCCAAGCGGTGCCTGCAAAACTCGTCTTGGAACTCGAAAAAGGTCGTTTCAAGGAATATGAGTTTAAAGCTCTTTTGCGTCAATCACTTCGTGCATCAAAGGTCACAAGATCAAAGCTCAATTGGGTTCATGTTATGAGCATGCTCGGCACTGGTTCAACTGTAGCCCACCGTATTTGTGAGGCTTTAGGTGTTAATCCGGATGGTACGGAATTTAAAGCACAGGAGCCAGCCAATGACTGAAATTCAACTAACCAAACTTCAATTGGCGAACTATGTTTGTGATGAGCTGCATAAAGAAATGCCATTTGATCTGATTTTTAATCAGGACGAATTCGTGCCATTTATGGAAATCATTGATGCTTCAAACCTTAATGTTGGATTTTCAGTTAAGAATATCGGTGACAAGATTCATGTCGGTGTAAATAAGGGAAATTCAAACGGTATATATCAGGCATTGAGCAGCTACATCGCAAAGCATCAAAAACCGGAAAACTGTATTGATCAATTTATTGCTAGTGGTGAATTTGATAAGGCTTTTAAGGATGTGTTTGGTTTACCGGAATCTGTGGTGAAAAGTTTAAAGGAGATGTCTTGATGGTTTTATATATCTCAACGCCTGAGTTACTGAAGCGTTATGGGGTAACAAAAGGCACTTTGATCAACTGGCGCAATAAAAAGGATTTTCCTGAACCAGTGATCAAAGCACATGGGCGCTCAAGCAGCCGTTACGGAATCAAAGCCGTGGATGCCTGGGAAAGAGACAACGGATTGCTTGAATCACTTGAAATACAGCCTTTGATATCAAAGCGCTCGTAATTGTCCAATATGGCGCAGAGCTTGAAAAACCACTTTTCATACGCCTGCGCCTGATCATCTAAATACTCGTGTAAATCATAAGTTCCCCACACTGCAGGTAAACCATGGCCAAGCATAATTTCACAGATATGCGGTGCTGCCAGTTCGGATATATGCGTTCTCATTGTTCTGCGTAAATCATGTGTGGTCCAGTGCTGGATCTCCACACCAAAGCGTTTACGCACATTCTCATTCACATATACAGGGATAGTGGTCTGAAAGCTTTTGGCCAGCATGGTATAGGCTTTGCCTTTTAAGTTCGGGAAAGCGTATTCACAGCTATCAGGTGAGAGTGAAAATACATACTTAATGAATGGCACAATTTGCGGAATGATAGGCCGGATAATCGGCTTATGGGTACGATCCCCCATCTTATGATTCTCTGGCGGTACATGCCAGATCATTTCCTGAAAATCAAAGTCAGACTTCTTGGCCAACCTTAATTCTGATACACGACAACCGAAAAACAGCAGCATAATGATAATGGCTTTGTTTTTTGGTGATATGGCATTGGATCTCAGTGAAGCATGCACCACCCAGAATATTTCCTGTTCTGAAAGATAACGTGACCGCTTTACTTTCTTTACGTTTAGGTCGGCTGCTCTTAAATGTTGAATAGGCTGATGCTGTAATTTTCCGTGAATACATCCCCAGCGCATGATCATTCTTAAATTGCCCAGCACCTTAATTGATACAGTTTTAGCATCCGCGGCAATATCAAAAAGCAATTGTGACCATTCTTGCAGCGACACATCATCACAGATCCGTCTACCTATACGCGGGTAAACATGCAATTCAAAGGCTCGATAATCATCCTTGTATGAGACTTTATGAATGGCCACCGTATTAAACCAAAGATCGCAAATGTCTTTGACTGTGAGCTGTTTCAGATAGTCGCTTTCCCCTTTCAGTTTAAGCTGCATTGGATCCTTACCCTGGTCGAGTTCAGCTTTATATTTATGCACCTGTACCCGGGCATCTTTTAGGCTGAGTAAAGGATAAGTACCCAAGTCCAGTCTTTTCGCCTTGCCGCTAAAACGATAGCGATATTGAAAGACAATCTTGCCTTTAGGTGTAATTCGAACTGACAGGCCATCCCGATCCGTCACCACCTCAACTTTTTCACGCGGTTTCCCATTGTTGGATTTGAGCCAACTATCACTTAAAGCCATTTAAATTTTCCAGTCCAAATGTTCTATACTCTGTACATATTTAGGCAGAGCAAAATTATGTACACACATATGTACATATTTTTTCTTGAAAGGTAAATGACTTTGTTGAACTTTGAAATTATTTGATTGTCGTTAATAAACGCGAAAGTTGAGTAATTCTATTGAATCTAAAGCTTTTCTATATGCTTTGTTGAACTTTGAAAAACTTTGGAGAAACTTGAATGCAAAAGCCGACTATAATTTTCGATATGGATGGCACTTTACTTGATCTTGCCTACGATGATTTCATCTGGAACGAGTTATTGCCTGTGCGTTATGCTGCCACACATGGCTGTAGCCTGGAACACAGCCAGGCGACACTCTATGCATTCTATCAGGAACATAATCATACCTTAAACTGGTACTCTTCACGCTTCTGGACGGCTAAAGTCGAAGTCGATGTTCTGGCGATGCAAATTGAACATAAAGATAAAGTGGCCTTACGCCCGCATTGTCTCGAATTGCTCGATTATCTTAAAAATAATGGCTATCCCATCTGGCTGGCCACCAATGCTGACTGTGCGGGTCTAGCATTTAAACTGGATCATTTGAATTTAAGAGATTATTTCGATGTGATTGTCAGTTCAGAAACGATCGGACATGCCAAAGAATTTATCGAGTTCTGGCAAGGCCTGAATGAACTGCATCCATTTGATCCTGCACATGCTTATTTTATTGATGATACTGAAAAAGTCCTGAATGGGGCTCAAGCCTATGGCATTCAGAACCTGTTCAGCATCCAGCAGCCCTCTTCAGCCAAAGTAGCACGTCAGACTTGTAATTACCCGATGCTGCACCAATTAACAGATTTAATCACTCATTTAAATCAGGCTGAGGTAGAAAAAAAATATGCGTAAATCGTCTTTACCCGAAGATGCGGTAGGCATGCGTATAGACAAATGGCTGTGGGCAGCACGGTTTTTTAAAACCCGCTCGATTGCCAAACATGCGATTGAAGGTGGCAAAGTCCATCACAATGGTGAACGTGTCAAGGTATCGCGCGAAGTCCGTGTTGGTATGGAACTGACGATTCAGCAAGGCATCGACAAAAAAACCGTGCTGGTTAAGGAACTTTCTGATGTTCGTGGCCCTGCACCCGTGGCACAAAAACTGTATGAAGAAACCGAAGTCAGTATTGCGCGCCGGGAATTGATTACGTCACAAAGAAAGTTGCATAATCTAGCTCGTCCCGACCATCGTCCAAGCAAGAAAGATCGTCGTGACATCAGTAGATTTAAAAATGAAAATAGTCAGAATTTCGATCAGTCATGGTCCTATAATGACGATTATATTTAAGCGTCAGAATATGTCGTACATGCGCTGACTTTTATAGAACACTAGGGAAAATTCTGTCACTATACACCTGTGGAACAAAGCTCTAATTTAAGACATCCACTTGAGTACTAACTTAGTGACATCGTATTGAGGTTGTAAGATGGATGAGAATAAAAACAAGGCGCTCAACGCTGCCTTAAGCCAGATTGAAAAACAGTTTGGTAAAAATACAGTAATGCGTCTTGGTGACAATACCGTTCAGGCAGTTGAAGCCGTGTCTACAGGTTCTTTAACGCTGGATATCGCGCTCGGTATTGGTGGTTTACCAAAAGGTCGTATCGTCGAGATCTATGGTCCTGAATCTTCAGGTAAAACCACAATGACATTGCAAGCAATTGCAGAGTGTCAGAAAGCAGGCGGTACGTGTGCATTTATCGATGCGGAACACGCACTTGATCCTCAATATGCGCGCAAACTTGGCGTAGATATCGACAATCTGCTGGTATCGCAACCGGATCACGGTGAACAGGCACTTGAAATTGCAGACATGCTGGTACGTTCTGGCGCGATCGACATGATCGTTGTCGATTCTGTTGCTGCATTGACACCACGTGCCGAAATTGAAGGCGAAATGGGTGACTCGCATATGGGTCTGCAAGCCCGTTTGATGAGCCAGGCACTGCGTAAAATTACCGGTAATGCCAAACGCTCAAACTGTATGGTGATCTTCATTAACCAGATTCGTATGAAGATTGGCGTCATGTTTGGTAGCCCGGAAACCACAACCGGTGGTAATGCACTGAAATTCTATGCCTCTGTTCGCTTGGACATCCGTCGTATTGGCCAAGTGAAAGAAGGTGACGAGATTGTTGGTTCTGAAACCAAAGTCAAAGTCGTGAAAAACAAAATGGCGCCTCCGTTTAAAGAAGCTTTATTCCAGATTCTTTATGGCAAAGGTGTTAACCATCTAGGTGAATTGATCGACCTTGCTGTACAGCAAGAAATCGTGCAGAAAGCTGGTGCGTGGTATTCTTATCAAGGCGACAAAATTGGCCAGGGTAAGAACAACACCATCCGTTATCTGGAAGAGCATAAAGAAATGGCTCAGACGATTGAAAAACTGATTCGTGACCAGCTTCTGACTAAAGCAGTGGTTGTTGAAGAAGACGATAGCAAGGAAGAACCTGACTTTTTAGATGCATGATCTTATTAGATGCATCATCTTTAAACGTCAATACACAGCGCCCTCCGGGGCGTTTTGTTATTATATAGGGAATCTAAAATCCGAGAGAATCATGTCAGACGCGAAATTCAGCAAACTGCTCGATTATGAAACTTTAAAACAGCAATTTGGTGATACTGAAGATCAAGCTCAACCTGCAAAAACTGCGATCCAAGACGCTCCTGAATTTGATCCTGAAGAACGTTTGTTTTCCTCTACCCCAACTCAGGATGAGAAGAAACCGGGACTGACAGGCTCACGCTTACGTTCTTATGCCTTTGCCGTACTGACCCGTAAGGAATATTCCAAAGCCGAACTGATCGAGAAATTAAGCCTTTATGCAGAGCATCGTGATGAAGTCATTACCTTAGTGGAAGAGCTGTCCCGTGAGAACTATCAAAGTGATCAGCGTGTGGCGGAAACCATGTTGTCGAGTCAAAAGCGTAAAGGCAAAGGTCCCAATCAAATTAAAATGAAACTCAAGAGCAAAAAGATTGATACTGCTCTGATTTCAGAAGAACTCAAGGAAACTGATTGGGTGCAGCAAGCCTATGAACTAAAAGTCAAAAAATATGGGACTGAAGTTACTAAAGACCCCAAGCTCAAAGCCAAACAGATCCGTTTTTTAATGTATCGTGGTTTTGAAATGGATGCGATTATCAAGGCGATTAACCGTAAAGCAGAAGACTAAGTCTTATATTCTTTGAAAGCCTTAATACACGTATAAACATATTGGATATTTAATTCAATATTAGCTGCAAAATAAAATAAAGCACCGCAAAAGATAATGATGATTTAATCATTAAAATAATAAGATAGCGCTATTTGACGACATTGAAAAAGGAATAATATTTGAGAATAGAAAACTGCGAATTTGCATTGTTATTATAATAATAAGAATATGGTGGCAACCCTACCAGCAAAGCTCCGGCACATCATAGTTCTATTACCGTTGCTACCTTCCGGTCCTGGCGGGGTTCATAGAGTACAATTGCGAAGTAACCAGCAGGGCTACCATTACAAAAACAGAGTATAGAGATTTTTAATCAAGTTGCAAGCCTTGTTTCCTAAAATCATCCTTCAAGCTATCCGTTTGATTATTTTAAAAACAATATTGATATTTCTGCTGATTTTTAAGGGATCTTCACAATCAATCCATCAACACTCAGATTCACATGATCTTTGTAAAACCTTGTTGCATTTTCTAAAAATGCCGTTTTTAATGTGTGCAATGTATATTAATGATCTACTTTGAAAAGATGAGCAGCGGATCCGCATCTCACAAAGAATTATGGAAATTTTATGATGTTTAAAAAGACCGTATTGTGTGCAGTGACAGCACTCTTTACCACGCCTCTATTTGCCAATATTCCGATTGAATCGCGTGGCTTGAGTCAAGCTACGAATCAAACCACAGTAAATACCCCAGCAGCAATTGCGGCTGGTGCAACTCCAGCAGTTCAAACCAATACCAGCTGGCAAATCATGCAAAAGAACCAGCAACTCGAAAATGACCTGCGGATTTTGCGCGGTAAAATGGAAGAACAGGAAAATGAGATTGAACGGCTCAAGAATGAACTGACCAATCGTTATGCCGATCTTGATCAGCGCCTTGAACTATTGCAACAAAAAATTGAACCTGCTGAGGACAATCCAACGGAGGAAAACCCACAGGATACTGCACCCAGCCTAAACACAAATAAGGTCAATACAGCAAGCAGCGGACAGCAACCTGCTGATCTTGAAAAAGCAGCTTATACCGTGGCTTTAGATGCTTATAAAAATGGCGGTGCAGCCAAAGCCATTGCACCGATGCAAAACTTTATTAAAAACAATCCGAATAGCGTTTATATCAGCAATGCTTATTTCTGGTTAGCGGAATTCAATCTGGCGATTGACCCACCAAAATTTGATGAAGCGAAACGCAATTATCTGATTGTCGTTGACCGCTATCCAAATTCTGCGAAAGCCTCCACTGCCCTGTATCAGCTTTATAACATCAGCAAAGATGTTGAAAAGAATGCTACGCTTGCTTCGCAATACAAAACAAAGCTATTGAAGAATTATCCGAAAGCTGAGGAAATTAAATTTCTTAAGTAAAATAGAAATTCCCAAAATAAAAAAGACACCTTCAGGTGTCTTTTTTATTATATTAAACTTTTAGCGCACAATACCACGTTTCGACTGTTCAAGAGAATCGATTAAACGCTGTACCTCAGCCACTTCAGGCAAAATTCCTGTACGGATCTGCTCGATTGCTTCCTGAGTCGTTAAACCTGATTTATAAATCAGTTTAAAGGCATCACGTAAACCGCTGATTACGGTCTTTGACCAGCCTTTACGACGCATACCTTCAATGTTCATAGCAAATGCATGCGCAGGATTACCTGAAACCATTACATAGGCCGGTACATCTTTCAGAATCAGTGATGCCCCACCAATCATGCTATAAGAATCAATCTTACAGAACTGATGAATGCCCGAGTTTCCGCCAATAACGACATAATCCCCGACATGGACATGTCCAGCCACACCGACATTATTGGCAAAGATATTATAATCCCCAACCATACAGTCATGTGCAATATGCGTATTGACCATGAGCAGGTTATGACTACCGATCTTGGTCAGGCTCTGGTCCTGAACCGTACCACGATGCAGACTGCAATGCTCACGAATCTTGTTGTGATCGCCAATCTCAAGCCAGGTTTCTTCACCAGCATACTTAAGATCCTGGCACACCTCGCCTACACTGGCGAACTGGAAAATTTCATTATATTCACCTATACGCGTATAGCCACCCACCACCACGTGTGAATGAAGTTTGCTACCCGCACCAATAGTGACATTTGGCCCGATAATACAATATGGGCCAATTTCTACATCAGCAGCAATGACTGCTGACGGGTCAATAATGGCAGTTGGATGAATAAGGGGATTATTGCTCATGCCTGCTCGACTTTTTGATGCGAAACCATAATTTCCGCGGTTGTTGCGACGACGCCATCTACAGTGGCAATACAATTATATTTGTAAATGCCCCGCTTTTGCATCACTAATTCAGATTTTAAAACCAATTGGTCACCTGCAACCACCTGTTTTTTAAATCTAACTTTTTCCGCACCGGCAAACAGGAACAAAGAACCTTCATTTGGCACTTCGTTATTCATCACAAAACCCAGAATTCCAGAGATTTGTGCCAGCGCTTCAACAATCAGCACACCCGGCATAATTGGATAATTCGGAAAATGGCCTTGTAAAAACTCTTCATTAATTGAGACGTTTTTATAACCAACAATGCCATTCTCGGTAATCTCGACTACGCGATCAACCAATAAAAATGGATAGCGATGGGGCAAATATTCACGAATCTTTTGAATATTCATTGGCAATTCAGGCTTCGTGAATGTAGGCAAATTCGACTCTGTCATCATAATTATTTACGCAACTTAAATGTTGATTCAATGGACTCAATCTGAGATTGCATATGATCTAGTCGTTTGATCACCTGGGTCAATGGCACATCTGCTAATTGTCTGAGGCGAACCACGGTACGTTTCCATTTCTGGTTTTCAAACAGACCAATCCCGGATGAATATTTTCCAGCTTCAGAAATATTATTTGTCACCATTGACATTCCGGTCAACGTCACATTATCGGCAATATTCAAATGTCCAGAAATCGCAGAGGCACCACCAATGATACAGTTTTTGCCAATCGAGGTACTTCCTGCAACGGCAGTTTTTGCAGCAATTGCGGTATGTGCACCAATTTTAACGTTATGCGCGATTTGCACAAGATTATCAATAATAACACCCTGTTGCAAAATCGTATCATCCAGCGCACCACGGTCTACGCTACAATTTGACCCAATACGCACATCATCCTCAATGCGTACAGAACCTAATTGCGCAATACGGTGCCATTTACCTTGATAAGGTGCAAAACCAAACCCTTCGCTGCCAATCACGCTATTGGCATGAATACGCACCCGATTACCAATTTTTGCTGCGCCGGTGAGGGTCACATGTGAGTCAATAAAACAGTCCTGACCGATCTCGACATCATCATCGATCTGCACATGCGCCTGAACAATCGTATTCGCACCCACGACACAATGCTCACCAATCACCACGTAATGACCAATATAAGCATCGTCCGCAATCACTGCCGACGGGTGAATTTGAGCAGTACTCTCAATGCCACGCTGGCGATGTTTTTTCTCAAATACATGCGTCAGAATCGCGAAAGCCAGATAGGGATTTGCCACAACAATAAAGTTTTGATGTGAGGTTATCTGTTGTTTTAGTTCAGCCGTGACAATTAAAGCACCTGCCTGACTTTGATTGGCCTGCTCTACATATTTATCGGCATTCACAAATGCCAGATCTTGTGAGGTTGCCTGTTCAAGACTGGCCAAAGCACTCAAACGTAAATCTGTCTGACCTATGCACTCGCCCTGAACCAGGCGAGCGAGATCAGCTAACTGAAGCTTTTGATGATTCATTGATTATTTAATTGCATTAACCTTTTGAATCATTTTATCAGTTAAATCATATTTAGCATCATAAGCAAGTGCTGAATTTTTATTTAAAACTACATCCAGGTTGTTTTCTCTACGCAATTGTTCAGCAATTTGCTTTACACGTGCATCAAATACAATTCGGATCTGCTGAATCGAGCTTTGAACATTGGTCTGTACAGATTGCTGTAACTGATTCAATTCTTGCAGCTTAGTCTGATATTGCGCAGACATTTTCTGTTTTTCAGTCTCACTGAGCTTGGTATTGGATTGAGCACGTTGCTGCAAAGCTTCCAGCTCTTTGCTGAGTTGTTCAATTTTAGTGGTTTGTGGCTGAATTTTTTGCTGAAATATCGTGTTTTGTTGTTTTAGATAGGTACTACCTTCAACCACACGCTCCAAGTCAATTACCCCCATACTTGCCGCTTGAGTTAAAGGTGCAACACTTGCCAAAGCCAGGCTCATTGCCATAATCATTTTTTTCATATTCTTACTCATTCAAAAAAATTTGCTCACAAAACCTGAAGGCTTTATGAGCAAAATTTAGTTTCTAGGTCAAAACGATTTTAGAAAGTACGTCCAATTTCGAACTGGATGTTTTTAGTATCATCACCATCTTTTTTATTCAACGGATAAGCATAGCTAAGTGATAATGGCCCAATCATGGTGATCCAGGTGAAACCAGCACCCACGCTATAGCGCATATTATCTGCATCGAAACCGAAGTTATCTTTACAGTACTGCTTTCCATTTACTGAAGTGCCATTAACGAAAATATTTTCATTTGATACATCACACTGGGTATCAAACACTTGCGCACCTTCAGCAAAGATGACTGGACGAACCTGACGTGCCCAATCCCCTTTGAATGGTACAGGAAGTACTAATTCGGTACCAAATTGAACCAGTGCATTACCACCTACCTCTTCAGGAGACGGATCAGTTTGGCTAATATCAGAGAAATATACACCCGGATATTTAGGCCCCAATGTACTGTTTTCATAACCACGAACTGAGCCAAAACCACCAGCATAGAAATTCTTGTAGAATGGTAGGTCATTACCATAACCCAACTTACCATAACCACGCAGAACAAAATCCTTGCCTAATGGGAAGAATGCCTGAGCATCATAAGTGACTTTTTGATACTCGACATCACTGCCTGGCAATGCAATTTCACCATTGATTCGATGTGACATACCATTTGTAGGGAACATTGGGCGGTTTAAAGTATTATATGACCAGCCTAAGTTCAGGTTATAGGTAAAAAACTCACCTTTAAATTCTTGACCATATGGAATAGGAGCCGTACAAGGTTCATAACCCGTTATTTGACCATTAGCATCTTTAATTGGATTTTGTGGACAATATTCACCACTTCGTGTTTCTCTACCACCATTGCGTTCTAGATAATCCGCAACATAAGTAGAAACATAAGGCCCAGTCGTAACATCTGTCTGATCAATATTCAGACCAAGACTGACACTCTGGTTTTCATCAATTGGATAACCAAAGTTAATCCCACCACCAAAACTATCCGTTACATAGTTGTTGACGTTATAGTCATCATCAAGCTTAGTTTTACGGTAATACATGTTATAGCCGCGACGCACACCATCAATGGTGAAGTACGGGTCCATCACGCTCAAGTTATAGTAATCTTGCGTTTCAGAACGCGACAAATCGATTGAGACACTATTACCTGTACCCAGGAAGTTGGTCTGACTTAAACCTGCCTGGAAAGTTACACCACCGCTTTGCGAGAAACCAACTGCAAGAGTACTGGTCCCTGAATGCTGCTCTTCAACAGCAACATTCAAGTCCACCTGATCTGGTGCACCCGGAATACGTGCAGGTTTGATATCGACAGTTTTAAAGAAACCGGTACGTTCCAGACGAACCTTAGACAGGTCAATTTTTTCATTACTGGCAAGCGCACCTTCCATTTGGCGCATTTCACGACGTAGTACTTCATCTGCAGTTTTAGTATTACCAGTGAAATTAATACGTCGTACTGTGACTTGCTGACCTGGATTAATATAGTAATTTAGATCAACCAGTTTGGTTTCGTTGTTAATTTGAGGAACGATGTTGACTTCTGCATAGTAGTAGCCTGCATTACCATACTTACGCTGTAATAATTGCTTAACCGCGTTAACTTTTTCCTGCGAATAAATTTCGCCTTCTTTGAAGATTTGTAAAGCCTGCAATTCTTCAGTCTTGTAAAGCGCATCACCTAAGTATTTGGTTTGACCAAATTTAAATTGCTCGCCTTCATCCACAGAAACTTCGATAAAAACATTTTTTTTATCTTCACTCAAGTTCAGACTGGAATTGGTAATATTAAAGTTGATGTAACCGCGATTCAGATACATGGCACGCAAAGCTTCAAGACTTGCCGCCATCTTTTCACGTGCATAACGGTCATTACGCGAAATGACTGAACTCCAGCCACTTTCTTTTACTGCAAAGGCCTGCTTGATATCAGATTCTTTAAATACGGTATTCCCGATAATATTGATATCAAAAACTTTGGCCGCTTTACCTTCAATAAAATCAATTAGCAATTCAACACGGTTATTTGGTCGAGGCGTCGTGGTGACCGTAATATCGGCATCATAACGACCTTGCTGCATGTATTGCTGTTCAAGTTCAGTTTCAATAGTTTGCAGCGCTGATTTTTTCAGCACTTCACCTTCAGCCAGACCCATTTTTTTCAGGCCTTCCTCAAGTGCTTCCTTAGGAATCAACTTATTGCCTTTCAATTCGATTTTTGAAATGACCGGGCGTTCAACAACTTGGAAAACCAAAGTATTGCCTTGCTGCACGGCTTTAATGTCATCAAATAGGCCTGATGCATACATGCTACGAATTGCATTGGCAATGATTGGATCATTGACCCGATCACCACTGTTAATTGGCACTAGGCCATACACATTGTCAGGAGTTAAACGTACTAATCCATCAAATTTTATATCTTGTACAATGAATTCATCTGCTGCATATACTTGTTGTGCTACTGCCATTGCACTAACGAGTGCCAGAGGCATAAATAAATGTGTGTGCTGCATGCCAGTCTTTTCCGCTGTTAATTTATTCCATTTACGTTGTTATAAACGCATAAAATCATTAAATAATGCCAGAAGCATCATACTGCCGAGCAGTACCATACCAATTTTTAACCCAACCAATTGTATTTGTTCGGAAACAGGTTTACCACGAATTAATTCAACAAAATAGTAAACCAGATGTCCGCCATCAAGCATTGGAATAGGCAGTAGATTTAATATTCCTAAACTTACACTCATTAGCGCCATAAAGGAAATAAAAGTTTCCCAGCCCATTTCTGCGCTTTGTCCTGCCACTTTGGCAATGGTAATTGGACCTGATAAATTATCCAGACCAATCAGACCGCGTACCATTTTGACAATCGAGTTCAGAATCATCGAAGATAAATGTGCTGTTTTATCAAATGCCATTACCAACGCTTCACCTGGCGTGTAATGAATGGTCTGTTTATATTCTGCAGGAATGGTCATTTTACCCGGATCACTTTGTACACCCAGCATACCGGTCACATTGCCCATATTGTCACGTTTGCCTTGCGGCATGACTTCTAGCTGAACCACCTTATTTTCGCGTAAAACATCCATTTTGAGTAATTTTTCTGGAGATGCCTGTACCACCTGCACCACATCAAACCAGTCTTTCATCTGAACGCCGTCAATAGCCAGAATCTTGTCACCTTCTTTCAAACCTTGACGGATGGCTGCACCACCTTCACTCAGTTTGCTAATTACAGCCGGAATTTCTGGCCGATAAGGCAAGAAACCCAAACTTTCAAGTGGCGATTGACTTTGATCTTTTAAATAGTTTTGAATCGGCAACTGGAACAGTTTGTTTTCACCAGCACGATCTGCCTGAATAGAAACCACGCCAGTTTCACCAACACGATCCACCAAGGCATAACTGAGTTTTTCCCAAGTTTCTACCTGAGTACCATCCACAGCTATAATTTTGTCGCCCGGCTGCATTTGTACTGTTGCAGCAGGTGTATTTGGTAAAACTTTGCCTACCCGGGTATTGAGCTGTTCTTGAGCTGGTAAAAATAACACCCAAAATAGAAGAACTGCAAAAATCAGGTTGATGAATGGACCCGCTGCCACGATGGCAATCCGCTTCCACGGATGCTGACGATTGAAAGCTTTGGGTAAGTCCTCTTCAGCGACATTACCTTCACGCTCATCCAGCATCTTGACATAGCCACCCAAAGGTAAGGCAGACAACTGATACTGAATTCCGGATTTTTTCGAGGTCCATTTTAATAATGTTGGCCCAAATCCAATCGAATAGACCAATACTTTAACGCCCAGTTTACGCGCCACAATATAGTGACCGAACTCGTGAATCGCAATTAAGGGACCGAGTAAGAGAATTGCAGCGGCAATCATAAACAAGGCATTCATATCTTAACTTCCTTTATTCACAACGTATTGCTGTGATAAACCTCGTGCCATTTGATCTGCTTGCAAGATAGCCTCCAGATCATGTGCAGGTTGATTGTCCATCTGATTCAGGACGTGCTCAGCTACCTGAGGAATTTGGGTAAATCTGATCTGTTGATTTAAAAATGCAGCAACTGCAATTTCATTGGCCGCATTTAAAATCGTAGGTGCAATTCCGCCACTCTGCATGGCCTGACGGGCCAATTTTAATGCAGGGAAACGGAGCATGTCCGGTTCTTGAAAATTAAGTTGTGAATGCATAAACAGATCCAGTGGTGCCACATGCGTACTGATACGCTCAGGCCATGCCAATGCATGTGCAATAGGCGTGCCCATATCCGGATTACCCATTTGTGCCAAAGTCGAACCATCAACGTATTGAACCATGGAGTGAATAATACTCTGTGGATGCACAACAACTGTAACAAATTGTTCTTGAACTGCAAACAAATGACAGGCTTCGATCAATTCTAAACCTTTATTCATTAAGGTAGCAGAATCGACTGAAATTTTTTGACCCATGGACCAGTTAGGATGCTTGCAAGCTTGGGCAGGTGTGACCTCTTCAAGTTGCTGCATGCTGTGGTTCAGAAATGGGCCACCTGAAGCGGTCAGTAGAATCTGGGACACACCCAGTTTGGGCTTGCCATGACGCTCTGCTTCAAAATAATGCTGTGGCAGACATTGGAAAATCGCATTGTGTTCGGAATCCACGGGAAGCAGTAATGCCCCATGATCGCGCGCTGCCTGCATCATGATGTCACCTGACATCACCAAAGCTTCTTTATTGGCCAGCAGTACGCGCTTACCCGCTTTCACTGCAGCCAGTGTCGGCAACAAGCCTGCTGCACCAACGATTGCCGCCATGACGATATCAACATCCGCGTGTTCAGCCACAGCAATTAAACCGGCTTCATCTTGCAGAATTTCAATATCAGATAAATGATGTTGCTGAAGTAGTTTTGAAAGTTCATCTACTTTTTCAGCCGGTACCACCGCCACTTTAGGACGGTATTGCTGGCAAATTTCGACCAGCTCATCAATACGACTTTGCGCGGTCACAGCAAAAACCGAGTATGCTTCAGGATGTCGCTGCAAGATTTTTAAAGTACTTTGACCAATGGAACCTGTAGCACCCAGTATACAAACTGCTTGTGACATTTATAAATCTACACCAATAAGTTTTAAAACAGCCATACCTGCTGCAAAGATTGGAGCTGCAGCAAGCAAAGAATCAATACGATCCAGTACTCCGCCATGTCCTGGCAAAATTCGACCTGAATCCTTAATACCGGCACGACGTTTGATCATGGATTCAAACAGGTCACCCAGTACCGAACTAAATACTGTAACGACAGATAGAATCAGAAATAAAATCAGTTCTGGCCAAGTCATATCCAGATAAAGCAAGGCAACTGCCGTTACAATCAGCATTGAAGTAACAATACCACCATACAGCCCTTCCACAGATTTATTAGGACTAACATTCGGCGCCAACTTTTTCTTGCCAAATTTACGACCCACAAAATATGCACCACTATCTGCGCCCCATACCAGTAAAAACAGGTACATCAGCCACCACGGTGAACTTTGCCAGACAGAGAAAATTGCAGTAACCGCAGCAGAGATCAGAACTACGCCGATTCCGTGCAGGCTGGCGTTGTACCAGCCATCATATTCAGGATAGGTTTTAACCCAGTAAATACTGAGCAACCAGGTAATTATAGAAGCTACCCATAACAATAAGGCAACTTCGGCAAAATACAATGCCAAAGCTGAAAGTGCCGCAGTGAGCACTCCATATCCCCAAGCAACAGGTTTGATGACATGTTTAAATTTTCGCGGCATGAGTTTAAACCACTCATAACCAGCCACCCCAGCAGCAAGAACCATCAATACAAACATTGGATAATGTGATTCAGTAGCAAACATACAGCTCAGTACAACTGCTACCAACACCAATGCGGTTATAATCCGCTCAAACATGTATTAATTCTCAAGTTTTTCCTGATGAATCTGTTCTGATGTTTTACCAAAACGACGTTCACGCCCACCAAATACGGCAAGTGCATCATCAAGTTCTTCGACGGTAAATTCTGGCCATAGCGTCTCAGTGAAATAAAGCTCTGCATAGGCTGCCTGCCACAACAGAAAATTCGACAGACGGAAATCTCCACCTGTACGAATCAGCAGATCAACTGCAGGTAAATCACCGAGGCTGACATATTGACCAAATACATCAGTATTAATTGCATCAAGATCTAATTTATTTGTTAAAACATCACTGGCAATTCGCTGTGCAGCTTGTGCCATATCCCACATACCACCATAACTGATTGCAATAGTGAGTGTCATACTATTGAAATTAGCAGTCCTTTCTTCGGCATGCAACATAAGCCCCTGTAATTCTGGGGACAAACGGCTGCGATCACCGATAAAGCGTAAGGCAATATTGAATTTTTCCATGCGGGGCAATTGTTCATGAATGGTGTCAACCAGCAATTTCATGAGCAATTCAACTTCAAACTGTGGACGATTCCAGTTTTCACTGGAAAAGGCAAATACAGTTAAAGCCTGGATATTTCTTTTTTTACAGTGTTCAACGATCGGATCTAGAACCGTTTTTCCTTCACGGTGTCCATCACCTTTCTGCATCTGATTTTTTTTGGCAAAACGATTGTTGCCATCCATAATGATGGCAACATGTTTCGGAAGACGGGAATTTTCTTCAGCAACGGTCATCGATGAATTAGACCTTCATCAATTCAGCTTCTTTCGCAGCCAAGCGCTTGTCAACTTCAGCAACAAATTTGTCAGTAATTTTCTGGATTTCGTCAGCAGCACGACGCTCTTCGTCTTCAGAAATTTCTTTTTCTTTTAACAAAGCTTTGATATCGCCCAATACATCACGGCGGATGTTACGGATCGCTACTTTGGCATTTTCTGCTTCATTACGCGCAACTTTTTGCATGTCACGACGCGTTTCTTCAGTTAACGCCGCCATCGGCACACGAATCGCATCTGCTGTAATTGGGTTCAGACCCAAGTCAGATTCACGAATCGCTTTATCAATTGCAGAAACCATTGAACGCTCGAAAGGCTGGATTAACAAAGTACGTGAATCTTCAACACCTACGTTTGCCACCTGGTTCAATGGAACGTCTGAACCATAGTAAGAAACCATCACGTTATTTAAAATTGATGGATGCGCACGACCGGTACGAACTTTTGCAAAACCATGCTCTAGAGATTCTAGAGTTTTGTTCATACGGTCTTCGCTGTCTTTTTTAAGATCGTTAATCATATGATCTTCCTTACTTAATTCTTGAAAAGAGGTTATTACTAAATTAGCGTGTAGTATAAAGTGCTTTGGTGCTCACGTCATTAATTGGTAACGTGAGTCCCTTCTTTTTCACCCATCACAACGGAAAGCAATGCGCCAGATTTATTCATATCGAATACTTGTAGCGGCACATTGTGATCACGACATAAACAGATTGCAGTTAAGTCCATCACACCCAGCTTTTCGTCCAGAACTTGGTCAAAAGTCAATGTGTCATATTTAACCGCATCATCATATTTGCTTGGATCTTTATTATATACGCCATCAACTTTGGTCGCTTTCAAGATCAAGTCTGATTCGATTTCAATACCACGTAAACAGGCAGCTGTATCTGTCGTAAAGAACGGATTACCTGTACCTGCCACGAATACACACACTTCACCCTGAGTCAGGTGACGGATTGCATCACGGCTTGAGTAAGACTCAACCACGGCACCAATTGGCAATGCAGACATTAAACGGGTTTTAATATTACGGCGCACCAAAGCGTCGCGAAGTGCCAAACCGTTCATGACTGTTGCTAGCATACCCATCTGGTCGCCAGTTACACGACCAACTAGACCATCTTTTTGTAGCTGGCTACCGCGATACAGGTTACCACCACCCACAACAATACCTACTTGTACGCCTAAACCCACGAGGTGCGCAATAGAAAGTGACATCTGATCGAGCACTTGTGCATCGATCCCCATGTCTTTATTGCCTGCCAGCGCTTCACCAGAAAGCTTTAACAGGATGCGACCAAAGCGTGGCTTTTTAGAATCCAACATCATCAAACTCCAAAGTATTCAATTTAAATTTTTTTAATTCAAAATCTTAAGCAGACTTGACTGAAATGAGTTTTGCATACAGATCGTATTCATCTGCATCAGTAATTTCGACTTCAAGTAAATCCCCCGCCTTGATGACGCTTTTATCGATATCTTCAACAAAAACATTACCATCAATTTCAGGTGCATCTGCATAAGAACGCGCAACCGCTACCGGGAATTCATCTTCCAGGTCATCTACCAGCACAGTCATGATCTGACCGATACGTTTTTGGAGTTTGGCTGCCGAGATTTCTTGCTGAACCTGCATGAAACGCTCATAACGCTCTTGTTTAATTTCTTCAGGAACGTGATCTGGCAAATCATTTGCTGTCGCACCTTCAACTGGCGAATAGGTAAAACATCCCACACGATCCAGCTGGGCTTCTTTCAGCCAGTCCAGTAACATCTGGAAGTCTTCTTCAGTTTCACCCGGGAAGCCCACCACAAATGTTGAACGCAACACCAGATCAGGACATTTCTCGCGCCAGATTTTCAAACGCTCCAGTGTATTTTCACTGTGCGCAGGTCGTTTCATCAGTTTGAGAATTTTTGGACTCGCGTGCTGGAATGGAATATCCAGATAAGGCAGGATTTTGCCTTGTGCCATCAGGTCAATCACAGCATCCACATGCGGATATGGGTAAACATAGTGCAAACGTACCCAGATTCCCAACTGACCCAATGCTTCACACATGTCATAGAATTTGGTTTTAACCGGCTGACCATTCCAGAAATCCAGCTTGTATTTCGTGTCCAGGCCATAAGCAGAAGTATCCTGGGAGATCACGAGTACTTCTTTTACACCGGCACGTTTCAGCGCTGCAGCTTCTTCAAGCACAGAACCAACTGGACGTGAAACCAGATCGCCACGCATGCTTGGAATAATACAGAAAGTACAACGATGGTTGCAGCCTTCGGATATTTTCAGATAAGCATAATGTTTTGGCGTCAGGCGGATGCCTTGTTCTGGAACCAGATCAGTAAATGGATTGTGTTTTGGCGGCTCAGGCACGTATTGATGAACCGCATCCATAACTTCTTTATATGCCGCTGCACCTGTCACTTTCAGGACATTGGGATGCATTTGGCGAATCTTGTCTTCGTCTTTACCTAGACAACCTGTTACGATCACGCGACCATTCGCGCTCATCGCCTCACCAATCGCATCTAGCGATTCTTGCACTGCGGATTCAATGAAACCACAGGTATTTACTACAACTAAATCAGCACCGTCATAATCCGAAGCGACGTCATAACCTTCAGTCTTTAACTGGGTTAAAATACGTTCAGAATCTACCAATGCCTTAGGACAACCTAAAGATACAAAACCGACTTTGGGGGACTTCATGAATTTTCGCTCTACTAGAATGCGCGTATTGTATGTCTTTTCGCATCATAAAAATAGTTGAAAACCTGACTCTTTGCATCATGCACTAAAATATTGCCATAAAATATTCAACATACTTACCAATGCACCAAAATGAATCATTTTAGATTTACAGCCTCAATTTAATCCGCTATATCTAAGATGAATTGTGTTGCTCTGTCACATTTCTGCATTTCATCGCAATAAATAATCTCTAGTCATAAAAGTTGGCGTGCATCTTGCATCAAATCAGAACTTAAAATTGATTAAATTGCTTTATGAAGATGCCATTGCGCCATTTTAATACAGGAACAAACCCGCGAATGGATCAAATTATTCCGATCGACTATCGTGCTTTAGTGGACAATATGACCACGTGTATCTTATTGATAGACCGCGATCTTAATATTTATTATCTGAATTCTGCCTGTGAAGCCTTATTTGATGTGAGCTTATTCCGCGCGAGCGGCACATCTGTGCTCAATATTTTGCAAAACCCGACAGATGAGTTCAATACCGAAGAAGCCCTGAATAATACTTTAACTACGGGACAACCTTATACACGCCGCGAAGCCACTATTCTGGTCAACTTTAAAGACATTCATGTCGACTACACTGTTTCTCAGCTGAATCTGGGTAAACCTTATCATCCGTTGCTGCTCATTGAACTCAATCCTCGCGATCGCATGTTAAAAATTTCACGCGAAGAAAATCTGCTGCAACAGCATCAGGTAGCGCGTCAGCTGATTCGCGGTGTCGCGCATGAAATCAAAAATCCACTCGGTGGCATTCGTGGCGCGACTCAATTACTGGCACGTAGTTTGAATGATCCACAATACAAAGAATTTACCGACATTATCATTAGCGAAGTGGATCGACTGAGAAATCTGGCCGATACCATGCTCGGCTCACGCCAGCTTCCGAGCTATGAACTGGTCAATGTCCATGAACCATTGGAACGTGTACGTTCACTGATTGCCAACCAGACCAAAAAGAAAATCAAGATTATCCGGGATTACGACTTGTCCTTACCGGAAGTTCTGGCAGACCGTGACCAATTGATTCAGGTCATTTTGAATATTTGCGCCAATGCCGTACAGGCCATGACCGAAAACAAGGAATTCTTTGTCGAACATCAACAGGAACTGATTTTAAGAACCCGGATCCAGCGTCTTTTTACTATTAACGGGGTGATTCACCGCTCTGTGGTACGGATTGATATTGAAGACAATGGCCCAGGTGTGCCGGAAGAGATTATCGAATCGGTGTTTTATCCGCTGGTCACCAGCCGTGCCAAAGGGACCGGACTGGGCCTCAGTATTGCTCAAAATATTATTCATCAGCACAACGGCATGATCGAGTGTCAGTCCGTGGCTGGAAAAACCGTCTTTAGCTTATATTTACCTTGGGAGTCGAATCATGTCGCGAAATAAAATATGGGTGATTGATGACGATCGCGCCATGCGCTGGGTACTGGAAAAGACCTTTAAAGAGGAAGGTCTGGATGTGACCAGTTTTGAAGAAGCACAATCTGCACTAGACCAACTGAGTCTGGAAGCACCCGATGTGATTTTGACCGATATCCGCATGCCGGGTATTGATGGACTTACCTTCCTGGGCAAGGTTAAACACAGTTATCCTGACCTACCTGTCATTATTATGACGGCGCATTCAGACTTAGAATCGGCTGTTTCTAGCTATCAAACTGGTGCTTTTGAATATCTGCCTAAGCCTTTTGATATTGATGAAGCACTGGCGCTGGTAAATCGTGCAATTTTACATATCACCAAGCTACAGCAACAAGAATCAGCAAAAGCGGCTCCACCAATTCAATCTACCGAAATTATTGGTGAATCGCCTGCCATGCAGGAAGTGTTTCGTGCCATTGGCCGTTTATCACAATCGCATATTACCGTATTGATTAATGGTGAGTCTGGTACAGGTAAGGAACTGGTGGCACATGCCCTGCATCGTCATTCACCACGCAGTTCAAAACCTTTTATTGCACTGAATATGGCGGCGATTCCAAAAGACCTGATCGAAACCGAACTGTTCGGCCATGAGAAAGGTGCATTTACCGGCGCTAACACTCAGCGTCAGGGTCGTTTTGAACAGGCAAATGGCGGCACGCTGTTTTTAGATGAAATTGGCGATATGCCATTTGAGACCCAGACCCGTTTATTGCGTGTCCTAGCCGATGGAGAGTTCTACCGAGTTGGCGGTCATATTCCGGTTAAGGTCGATGTACGTATCGTGGCTGCAACACATCAGGATCTGGAAAAACTGGTTCATGATGGTCGCTTCCGTGAAGACTTGTATCACCGCCTGAATGTAATTCGTATTCATATTCCAAAACTGGCACATCGCAGTGAAGATATTCCAATGCTGGCACAGCATTTTCTGGCACGTGCCGGGAAGGAACTTGGGGTCAATCCAAAGATTCTGCGTCCTGAAACCCAAGAATATATGCAGAAATTGCCATGGCAAGGTAATGTGCGTCAACTTGAAAATACCTGTCGTTGGTTGACTGTCATGATCACAGGTCGTGAAGTCTATCCGGAAGACTTGCCACCTGAGCTGAAACAGATTCCAATTCATCAGCAGGATCCGGGCGCGCCAATTCCAACGCTGAACCAGATCGCACCACATCACTGGGATGAATTGCTGGGTCAATGGGCGATGCAGAAACTCAAAAATGGTGAAATGAAACTTCTGGATGTTGCGACGCCGATGTTTGAACGCACCTTGATTAATGCAGCCTTGCAACAAACCCGTGGCCGTAAACGTCATGCCGCAGAACTCCTAGGTTGGGGTCGCAATACTTTAACGCGCAAGCTTAAAGAACTTGGCATGGATACTACGGATGATGAAATCGAAGAAGAAATAGAAAGTTAATCTTTCCATATAAAAAAGCGCCGATTGGCGCTTTTTTATTGATGATGATTTATGCAGTAAAACCCACATAGCGGAAATACCCATCTATGCCCAGATCAGACTTATATATCAGATAATTTGAATAAGTCGCTTGGGTGATTTCATCCAGCATATTCACCTGATCATCATTGGCATGCAGATCATCTACAGAACGCGGCATGCTGTGCTCGAATTCATCCGTCATATATTCAAAGCCAATATCCATGGCAATAAACAGGGTATGTTCACAAGGTTGCACATACTGCTCTTCTGCCCAATCAATCACGTTGTGCTGACAATGTGGACAGGCAATATTATCAGTGGCCTGAATCGAGAGTGGAATAAGTTGATAAGCCATATAAAAATCAATCTGTTTACTATCCGTATATTTTAGCAAATTTTATGGACTGACTTTATTCAATTAAAAGTCTCGACGATAAAAAAAGGAATCTTCAGATTCCCTTTTTGTATTGATAGATCTCAATGATTAATTACTTATGAGCAGCCTTATAACGTGATAGTGCGGTGACGGCTACTGCCGATACGACCACTGCTGGCAAACTTGCCACAAGAATACCCGTGGTGCCCAAACCCAATGCCAGAATTTTTCCGGTTAATAATGGTCCAGTCATCGCCCCTAAACGCCCTAAAGAGATCGCACTGCCTACGCCTGTCACTTTACCTGCACCTGAGTAAAAAATCGGTGAAATCCCATACAGAATAGATTGACCACCTGTAGAGAAAATGCCACCCATAACTCCCGCCAAAATTAATAACGGAATAGAAGTTGTGGTGAATAGCAATACCAGCGCCACAAACAAGCCACTATAAATGATGGTCGCCATTTGCCAGAGCTTTAAACGGTCCAGCAAATAACCCAGACTTAAGGTTCCAATAACTGCGCCCACCTGGAACACCAACATCACCAAGAATGCCTGTTGTTTCTGCAAACCTTGTTCCATAAGTAAATTTGGCAACCAGCTAATCAAAATATAATTAATCATCAAGGTAAAAAAGAAACCAACCCAAAGAGGTACTGTATTTTTATACTGGCGCTGCTTGAACAAAATTTCAGCCATGCCCGGCACAGCTTCGCCAGAAACCGGTACTTCCGCATTCACTTTAGGCTTATCTTTAAGAATAAACGCCATCAATGGAATCAATACTAAAGGCGTTAATCCCCCAATCAGGAACAAGGTTTGCCATTGAATCTCTGGAAGCAACATGGCCAGACCGGCAACAAAGATCGCACCTACCGGTAAACCACAATACATTAGACTATTTAGCTTGCCACGGTTGGCTTCGGTTGCTTCATCACCGACGACTGAAATCATGGTTGGCATTGCCGCACCTAAACCCAGACCAGTAAAGAAACGCGCTGCATATAAAACTTCGATGCTTGGCGCAATTGCAGTCAACGACATGAACAGACCAAAAATAGTCACAGAGAGCATCAGGACTTCTTTTGTCCTAGATAATCTGCGATACGTCCGCCAAAGAATGCACCAAACAGCATTCCAAAGACACCCAGACTAAATACATAGCCCATTTGGATTTGATCTAAACCAAAGCTTGTTGCAATTTCTTTCGCTGCAATCCCGGGAGCTTGAAGGTCAAAACCTTCAAAAAATGCGACCCAGAAACATAAGAATATCGTTAATATTTTTTGGGCTTTTCCGCTATATGGCTGTGCCATGACTGATCTCCATCAATAATTCACAAACCGTTTGATAGTCTGACGATCCGTTGCATTATTCTTAACCTAATCTTGATAGAGAAATAGCACGACAATAGTCGGGTTTAAGCACATCAGCATGTGTAAATATCATCTAAATTAGACCTAAAAGATTGTATTTCTAGACTTAATACATCTTAATAATATTCATTATATATATTTATCAACAACTTAATTTAATAGTAGTTATTTTTAATTCAACGATAGTCAAAACTTATACAAAACTATAAGTCGATAAAAAGCCCGCTTAACGCGGGCTTTTCTAGCTCAAAATCTTAAGCAGATTTCTTTGCTTGTGCATTCTTACGAATTGTAATCATCACCAGTTGAACTGCTGCAGGCGTTACACCCGGAATACGGCTGGCTTGCGCCAATGTTTCAGGACGAACATCTTTCAGTTTCAGGGTAATTTCACGTGAAAGACCCGACACGATGTCATAATCAAAATCCGCAGGAATACGGGTTTCTTCCAGACGTTTCATTTGTGCCACGTCTTCATGCTGACGGTTAATATAACCCGCATATTTCACTGCAATTTCAATTTGCTCACCGACAAATGGTGATACTTCAGAATTGGTTAACTCTGCAATTTGAGCAAATGAAATGTTTGGACGTTTCAACAAATCAATCGCCGAACATTCTTTAGACAGGTCTGCACCGGTCATCTCAACGAATTTCTTACCCATTGGGTTATTTGGTGCGGCCCACAAGTGTTGCAAACGGCCTGTTTCTTTTTCCACTGCTTCCATTTTCTCACAGTACACTGCCCAACGCGCGTCATCCACCAGACCCATTTCACGACCAATGGCTGTTAAACGCTGATCTGCGTTATCTTCACGCAGCATCAAACGGTATTCGGCACGTGAGGTGAACATACGGTATGGTTCTTTGGTACCTAATGTGATCAGGTCATCGACCAGAACACCCATGTATGCTTCATCACGTTTTGGCGTCCATTGCTCCTGATCCCAAGCACGGCGTGCAGCGTTCAAGCCTGCAAGCAAACCCTGCGCACCCGCTTCTTCATAACCGGTTGTGCCGTTGATTTGACCGGCGAAATACAAGTTATTAATTGCTTTGGTTTCAAGGGTAAATTTCAACGCTTGTGGGTTGAAGTAATCGTATTCAATGGCATAGCCCGGACGAAGAATGTGCGCATTTTCCATACCACGGATCGAGCGAACCAGTTCAAACTGAACGTCGAACGGTAAAGAAGTCGAAATACCATTTGGATAAAGCTCATGTGTATCCAAGCCTTCAGGCTCCAAGAAGACTTGGTGAGAATCTTTATCGGCAAAACGGTGAATCTTATCTTCAATCGATGGGCAATAACGTGGTCCAACACCTTCGATCACACCCGTGTACATCGGTGAACGGTCTAAACCGCCACGAATGATTTCATGCGTGCGTTCATTGGTATGCGTGATATAGCAATTTACCTGCTCAGGATGCATAGACACATCCCCCATGAATGACATGGTCGGAGATGGGAAATCACCCGGCTGTGGTGTCATCACAGAGAAATCCACTGAACGCGCGTCAATACGTGGTGGTGTACCTGTTTTTAAACGACCTACTGGCAAGTTTAATTCACGCAAACGATGTGCAAGTGAAATAGATGGCGGATCACCAGCACGACCACCGCTAGATTTCTCCAGACCAACGTGGATGACACCACCTAAGAATGTACCTGCTGTCAGCACCACAGTTTTCGCATCAAAACGGATACCCATTTGGGTAACCACACCTTTAACGGTATCGCCTTCAACAATCAGGTCATCTGCGGCTTGCTGAAAAATATCAAGGTTTGCTTGGTTTTCTAATGTTTCGCGAATAGCCGCTTTATAACGTACACGGTCCGCCTGCGCACGTGTTGCACGTACTGCAGCACCTTTACGCGAGTTCAAAATACGGAATTGAATACCGCCTTTATCGGCAGCCAGTGCCATCGCACCGCCCAAGGCATCAATTTCACGCACCAAATGCGATTTACCAATACCACCGATGGCCGGGTTACAGCTCATCTGCCCTAAAGTCTCAATGTTATGAGTTAAGAGTAAAGTCTGTCGACCCATACGCGCTGCAGCCAGAGCCGCTTCCGTACCGGCGTGACCGCCACCGATAACAATGACATCGTATACTTTAGGATAATGCATAGTGGTAATTGAGAGATAAAAAAGAATAGCTGAGCATTATAGCAAATTTCACTCTAAAGTAGACAAATTCAGTTGAATTTATCCTGAGATAAATCGCACTTAACTCGCATAACAATAAAGCACTGTAATTTAACTTTGCAGAGGAACTATATAAATTAAACATATAAGCTGAGAAATTTACTCGATTTGCATTGTTTAATCTCGCGCATTTTTTAATCTATATGTTGGTTACATTACAAACAAAGGTATAAAAGATGAATAAGAATATTTTCCTCTCAACCGTTCTATGTGGTTTATGTTTTGCGCCATTTGCTGCATCAGCGAATGATAAGGTCGAAACCATTTATAATGCACAAAAGTACCAACAGGTTTGTAAAGGCAAATCCCAAGGTGCACAAGTCAGTTTTGCCTATCGCGGCATTATCTGGAATGGTACCTGTGAGCCGCAGTTTTTCGCTTCATCCAAAAATGCTTCAATCAAAGGCGATGAAGCCGAACTCATGAGTACCTGTAGCGGCAACAGTGGTGCGACTACTGCCACCATCAATGGTGCCGAAGTCAAAGGTAAATGTGCATTAGGCTTTATGCCACCACGCCCTCAGGGACAATCTCAGATGCAAAGCCAACCGATGCAGCCACATATGCAAAACCAGCCTATGCAGCATCAGATGAACCAGCCAGCACAGCCTGATTCACCAATGCAAGGCCAGCCAGGTATGTAGCCGATATATATCTAAATAGTTTAGATTTCAAGTAAAAGCTTTGACGGGCAAAGTGACTGCATTTTGCCCGTTTTTTATTGCTTATTTATTCATCTAGGCTAAACTAGAAATATACCTATAAATGTATAATAAAAAGGCAAATTCATGGATTCGGGGTTTTTTAGCGTTTTTTTGCCAATTACATTGGCAATTATGATGATGGGGCTGGGGCTAGAACTCACTATCAAAGATTTCCTGCGCTTAAGTCGCTATCCTAAAGTCATTTTTATTACTTTATTTGCGCAGTTAGTCCTATTACCCAGCGTTGCTTTTTTTATTTGTCTGATTTTGGACTTGCCCGCTTTGCTTGCTGTAGGTCTGATGTTGCTAGCCGCCTCACCTGGTGGCCCAACCGCGAACCTATTTAGCTACATATATAAAGGTGATGTGGCACTGAATATTACTCTAACCGCCATTAATACCATCATCTCTATTTTTACCCTGCCCTTTATTATCAATCTGTCCTTACACTACTTTATGAGTCATGACTCAAACGTGACTTTTCCAGTTGAAAAGATTATGCAGGTCTTTTTAATTACCTTGATTCCCGTGATCATGGGTATGCTGCTTCGAGCCAAATTTCCAAACCTGTCGATTACTGTCAGCAGGCCCATGCGCTTACTCTCTATCGGTTTTCTAACCATCCTATTCATATTCGCCATTTTCAGAGAACGTTCGAATTTGGTCGAATACTTTGCCAATATTGGTACAGCAACTGCGATTTTATGTTTTTCCAGCCTGTTTATTGGCTATTGCATCCCTCTACTCATGGGCATTCCAGAGAAAATGGCACGTGCTTGTACCTTTGAAATCGGCATTCATAACACAGCCATTGCCCTAACCATTGCGATTTCGGTTCTGAATAATGTCACGATGGCCATTCCAGCAGGCATTTATACAATTTTCATGTACAGTTTCGCGACCATTTTCGGTGTGCTAATTAGCCGCCAGCAAGTGGTATATAGTAATAAAAGTCGTTTATCAGATTTGTAATTTATTTGGCTGATTTTGCTATAAGGCTGTATGCTTTTCCAAAGAAAATCAGAAGTATTAAAACAATTTTCGACAAGGAGCATACAGATGGATTCTGGCCTTATAACGATATTACTGCCGCTGGCACTTGCAATCATCATGATGGGACTTGGCCTTGAACTGACACCTCGGGACTTTAGCCGTGTCACTCGTCACCCCAAAGCCGTATTTATAGCATTGTTCTGCCAACTGGTTATTCTGGTTGGCATTGCCTTTTTGCTTTGCAAGCTATTCGCTTTAACCCCATTACTCTCAGTCGGATTGATGCTCTTGGCGGCTTCGCCAGGGGGTGCAACGGCCAACCTGTTTAGCTACCTGTTTAAAGGTGACTTAGCCCTCAATATCACGCTGACTGCTATCAACTCAGTCATTGCAGCGATTACCCTACCTTTAATTATTAATTTTTCGATCATGCATTTTATGCAGGATAGCCAGCAAGTTGGCCTGCAATTCGGCAAGATTTTACAAGTCTTCGCGATCATCCTGATTCCAGTGGGCATTGGCATGTTAATTCGGCGCTATGCTCCAAGCGTGACCGCAAAACTGAATCGGCCGCTGCGGATTTTTTCCATTGGCTTTTTGGTGCTGATTATTATTGCCACACTTATTAAAGAACGCACAAATATCGGTGAATATCTAACCCAGGTGGGGCTGGCCACTGCCTTGTTCTGCATACTAAGTCTGAGTATTGGTTATCTGATTCCGCGACTACTGAATATTAATAGCGCTCAAGCCCGTGCCAGCGCATTTGAGATTGGCATTCATAACAGTACCCTCGCCATGACTATTGCCCTGACCGTGATTGGCAGTGCTGCTGTGGCAATGCCGGCTGCGGTTTATTCTATTTTTATGTATATTTTTGCTGCAATTTTTGGCAGCTTGTTGAATCGGCTTGCACCACTCCCGGCGCAAACACCCCTAACAAATCTGGATTAGACAACATCTGAAGATATTTAAAGGATGCCTCAGGCATCCTTTTTATTTTGGGAATGGATCAAGAAGATAGCAGCGCTGAGTCTGAACTTCCGTTACAATAGCTTTTTGAAAAATGTATAAAGGTTATTTCTGTGAAGTGGTTACAAATTCATATTACGGTTGAACAGGCTCAGGTTGATTTTACTGAGACATTACTCAGCTCGCTAGGCGCAGTGAGTGTGACTCTGGATGATGCTGAAAACCAGGATTTGCTGGAACCACTTCCAGGTGAAACACCACTCTGGAATAAAGTGATTGTGACTGGTATTTATGCGCAGGAAGAAGGCGAAGAAATTGATGTTACCGCACTAGAAACCTTTATTCGTGCACAAATGCCAGATGCTCCGATCCGTCATGAGTTGATTGAAGATCAGGCTTGGGAACGCACCTGGATGGATGCCTATGAGCCAATTCAGATTGCTGATAAATACTGGATCGTACCCGAATGGATGGAAGCACCTGATGCCGATGCGGTAAACATCAAGCTTGATCCAGGGCTGGCTTTCGGAACAGGCAACCACGCTTCAACTTTCCTGTGCTTACAATGGCTCGGCAAAATTAATGTGAAAGATAAAATTGTCATCGATTATGGCTGTGGCTCAGGCATTCTCGCGGTAGCTGCACTCTTATTAGGTGCGAAAAAAGCATATGCCACGGATATCGATCCACAAGCTGTACTGGCGACTCAGCAAAACGCTGAACTGAATGGCGTACTGGACAAGCTTTATGTCGGACTGCCAGAAGAATTTAGAGATGAACTCGGCAATACCAAAGCTGACGTATTTGTTGCCAATATTCTGGCAGCACCACTAATGATGCTGGCTCCTGAGTTCGCAACTTTAATTAAATCTGAGGGACAGTTCGCACTTGCGGGTGTTATTGAAGAGCAAGTTGCTGATGTTACTAGCATTTACTCAAATTATTTTGATATATTAGAGGTAGAAAAACGAGACGAGCACTGGTGCCGTATCTCGGGTAAACGCCATAAGAACGAATGAGCCTATAAATAATCCATGAGTGACAAAAGAACCCATTGCCCTACCTGTTCCACCACCTATAAGGTCACAGTTGCTCAACTCACCGTTGCGCAGGGTATGGTTTGCTGTCCCAAATGTACTACTTCATTTAATGCCTTATCGCATTTGGTGACCGAAACCCGGAATTCGGTCACCGCATCAATATCTCAGGCTCAGTCGAACTCCAGCGAATTCAGCGAATTCAGCGAATTCAGCGAAACTGATACTCAAAATAACTCAGGTGTTTATCACGCAGATCAGCACAATCGTCATAGCCTGCTACAGATTTTTGATCAAAAAGTTGAACATTCCAATATTGACCTGGAAACCTATTTAAATAACCTGAATTATTTCAGTACCGAGCCAATTTCAGTATTACCGAGCATGAATTGGGAAGATCAGGCAGAAAAACAGACTAAACGCGGGCCAATGTACTATATAGGCTGGAGTTTACTCAATCTGTCACTGTTCAGCCTGCTGATGTTTCAATTCTTCTGGTTCAATCCGCAATACATCAAAAACAGTCACGTTATGAGCCTGGCCTTTAACACTGCCTGTGAAGTGTTTAATTGTTCCAATCTGGAAAAATACTACACACTGATTCAGGCCAATAAAGTCAAAATCAAGGCAACCGGTAATAATGAAGCTGAGTTTAGCGGTGAGCTGATCAATTTTCATGACCGTAGCCTGGCCTTACCGATTTTAAGAATCAATCTGGAACATCGCGGTGAAGTGATTGCAACTTATAACCTGTCCTCCGAAGAGTACCTGATTGAAAGTTTGGTCAATATTCAGCGCATTCCGAAAAACAGCCCGTTTAAATTCAAATTTAAGCTTCCAGTCGATCGTAAAAGCTTTGATCGCTATACTTTGGAAATAATTCGCCCCTAATCTGCTGAGAAAGCATTAAAAAATTAAAAAAAGTTAAAAAAAATGCAGTTTTCTTGCTCACTTTTGCTTAGACAATGGTATGATACGCGCCACGAAAGCTATGTGCTGCAACTCCTCGCGACTTTTTCACAACAAATACAGTCTTGCCTAATGCGCTATAAAATTTATTGCGTATCGTGCAGATTTTTTTGTTTTGATTTTGGTCAGTAACAAAACTTTAACTATTGTTACGCTTATTTTTCGACCAAATCGCAGAGATGTGTCAAGCTACAGGCTCAATGTAATGACTAAGTTTTAGAACTTCCGTTTTAGGATCTAAAATGGAGTTCATTTCAATTTCTAGACCACTTTTATATATCACTTTACCCAAGTGATATTTGTTTTTCGGATTAATTCGCATGAATAGCAAATCTCCTATTTTTACTGCACAATCTGATGTTGCTTTACGTATCCACGTAGATCGCGCAGTTCGCCACTATTTTGCACAACTGCAGGGCGAGCAACCATCTCAGGTATACGACATGGTGCTAGCAGAAATGGAGAAACCTCTTCTATCTGTAGTTCTAGAATATACACGTGGTAACCAAACACGTGCTGCCGAGATTCTCGGACTCAACCGTGGTACTTTACGTAAAAAGTTAAAAGCTCACGGTTTAATGAGTGAATAAATGATAAAATGCTTGCGGCTTCCGCAGGCATTTTTTTTAACCTGTAAATTGCTGATTTTGTTTTATTCTGTTCCTTGAAAACTGTGACGAAGATCATGACTATTAAACGCGCTTTAATCTCTGTGTCTGACAAGACTGGTATTGTTGAATTTGCACAAGAACTTGCTGCTCTAGGGGTAGAAATTTTATCTACAGGTGGTACCTACAAATTGTTGAAAGACAATAATGTGGCTGTAGTTGAAGTTTCGGAGCATACAGGTTTTCCAGAGATGATGGACGGCCGTGTAAAAACACTACATCCAAAAATTCATGGGGGTATCCTGGCTCGTCGTGGTCTAGACGAAGCTGTGATGGCTGAACACAACATTGATGCTATTGATTTAGTCGTTGTAAACCTTTATCCATTTGCTGCAACAGTAGCAAAACCAAACTGTTCACTTGCTGATGCCATCGAAAACATCGACATCGGTGGTCCTACCATGGTTCGTGCTGCGGCAAAAAACCATGCATCTGTAGGTATCATCGTAAATGCATCTGACTATGCAACCGTTGTGGCTGAGCTTAAAGCTGAGGGTGCTTTATCTTACGCAACTCGTTTCGACCTTGCGGTGAAAGCATTTGAACATACTGCTCAATATGACGGCATGATCGCATCTTACTTAGGCGCGCGCGTAGGTAAAGAAGAAGGTCAAGCAGACAAATTTGCACGTACTTTCAATACCCAATTAAACAAAGTTCAAGACCTTCGTTACGGTGAAAACCCACATCAAGCTGCTGCATTCTATGTAGAAGACACAGCGACTGAAGCTTCTGTTTCAACAGCGAAACAGTTACAAGGTAAAGAACTCTCTTATAACAACATTGCAGATACTGACGCTGCTCTTGAATGTGTGAAATCATTTGCGAAGCCTGCTTGTGTGATCGTTAAACACGCGAACCCATGTGGCGTTGCAGTTTCTCTAGACGGTATTCAAGCAGCTTATGATCTTGCGTATGCAACAGATCCTGAATCTGCATTCGGCGGGATCATTGCATTCAACCGTGAATTAGACGTTGCAACTGCACAAGCCATTGTTGATCGTCAATTCGTTGAAGTGATCATTGCACCGAGTGTTGCTGAAGGCGTTCTTGAAGTAACAGGTGCGAAGAAAAATGTACGTGTACTTGTATGTGGCGAACTCCCAGCAATCGATGCGCGTCAATCGCAACTTGACTACAAACGCGTAAACGGCGGTTTGTTAGTTCAAGATCAAGACTTGGGCATGATCACTAAAGATGACCTTAAAGTTGTGACCAAACGTGCGCCGACTGAACAAGAAATTGATGACATGATCTTCGCTTGGAAAGTAGCGAAATACGTAAAATCTAACGCGATTGTGTATGCTAAAAACCGTCAAACCATTGGTGTCGGCGCTGGCCAAATGAGCCGTGTAAACTCAGCTCGTATTGCTGCAATCAAAGCTGAACATGCTGGCTTAGTAGTTGAAGGTGCGGTAATGGCATCTGACGCATTCTTCCCATTCCGTGATGGTATTGATAACGCTGCGAAAGCGGGTATCAAATGCATTATCCAACCGGGTGGTTCTATGCGTGATGAAGAAACAATTGCAGCAGCTGACGAAGCTGGTATTGCAATGGTCTTCACTGGTATGCGTCACTTCCGTCATTAATAGACACATGAAGATTCATTTAATTTTTTGAATCCTCCCTAGCCCTCCTTTTCTAAGGAGGGTTTTGTACGTCAAGTACTGCAAAAATGGGATTCTCCTTTTGGAGATGTGGGGATTTCTTTTAAACAGGATTATAAAAGATGAACGTTTTAGTTTTGGGTAATGGCGGTCGTGAACATGCATTGGCATGGAAAATCGCACAAGACGATAAAGTCGCTAAAGTCTTTGTTGCTCCGGGCAACGCAGGTACAGCCACTGAAAATAAATGTGAAAACGTAAATTTAAGCATTTTAGACAATGCTGCGATTATCGATTTCGCAAAAAACAATGCAATTGATTTAATTATCGTGGGCCCAGAAGCCCCACTTGTGAATGGTGTCGTTGATGCTTGCCGTGAAGCAGGTGTAAAAATTTGGGGTCCTACTCAATTTGCTGCACAGCTTGAAGGCTCTAAAGCATTTGCAAAGCACTTCTTAAAACGTCACAACATTCCAACTGCTTTCTATGACGTATTTACTGAAGTAGATGCGGCTAAAGCATTTGTTGAGAAAAATGGCGCGCCAATTGTGATCAAGGCTGACGGTCTTGCTGCGGGTAAAGGCGTAATCGTTGCGATGACCAATCAAGAAGCATTTGATGCGATTGATGACATGCTTGCAGGCAATAAATTTGGTGATGCAGGTTCTCGTGTTGTGATCGAAGAATTCCTTGCAGGTGAAGAAGCATCTTTCATTTGTATGATTGATGGCGACAACATCTTGCCAATGGCAACATCTCAAGACCATAAGCGTATTTTTGAAGGCGACCAAGGTCCGAACACCGGCGGTATGGGTGCGTACTCTCCTGCGCCTGTTGTGACTGCTGACGTATTTGAAAAAACCATGAAGGAAGTGATGCGTCCTACCGTTGAAGGTATGAAAAAAGACGGTCACGTTTACACTGGTTTCTTATACGCTGGCTTGATGATTGACGACAAAGGTCAACCAAAAGTAATCGAGTTTAACTGTCGTTTTGGTGACCCTGAAACTCAACCGATCATGATGCGTTTAAAATCATCTTTGGTGGATCTCGTTGAAGCTGGTATTGCAGGTAACTTACCTGCTGAAGCTGAATGGGATGAGCGCAAGACTGTTGGTATCGTTTTAGCGTCAAAAGGCTACCCAGAAACTTCAAGCAATGGTGATGTGATTTCAGGCTTAGACACTGAAATGACTGATGCGAAAGTGTTCCATGCAGGTACTAAAGCCAATGAAAATGGCGATATCGTCACTGCTGGTGGTCGTGTACTTTGCGTAACTGCGCTTGGTAACACGATTGGTGAAGCACAAGCAAAAGCTTTAGAACTTTGCAAAAAAGTAACGTTTGACGGCGTTCAATACCGTAAAGATATTGGTTACCGTGCGATTGCGCGTGAAAATGCTTAATCTGAATTTAGATTAATTAAAAAAACCCCGATTCGTTCGGGGTTTTTATTACTTTGCAATAAGATAACTGTTAGCTAGTTTTTCAAAATTTTTCTTCTTTTCAATAAGTTCGTGATAAAAGTCATATAAATACGGAAATTTATGATTATATGTTTGAATATCTACTTCGATTTTTTTATTTTTTGAATCTAAGACATATCTAATTTCATCATGCAACTTATTTAAAATTTTATATAAATCATTAAAATCTTTAGATTTATCTTCATCTAACACCCTCAATGCAACCTTATGAAATTTCCCTAAATTTTTAACAAAAAGTGTATGCTCATCCATAATAAATTTATGTAAATCCAAAGGTATATTTTTTTCATTATAAGGATAAAAATAACTCTTGGTTTCATTTATATAAATTAACCAATATATTTGACCTATTGCCCTAAATGCCTCATCTAGATATTCCAATGCATCAATCATTAAATCTCTTTTAACAATAAAATTGTTTTGTTCTTTCCATGCATTTAGTAAAACAAGAGCCGATAATGGTGCAAAAATTCCTGCAGACCAACCAAACATGGTTGCAATTGCTGTACCTTTATCGACTGCTAATGGATAAATTAAAAAATAGGTTATAATAGACTTATTTCATAAGTCATTTTTTACTCAGTTCCATATTGTAGATTCCAGCAATTAAATTGAATCTTAAACCCAGTCTTTTTCCTCGATTACGATATCGCTCAGCAAGGATTTTGAAGGTTTTTAAACTGCCAAATACATGCTCAATCCCAATTCTTCTTTTGTTGATTTCTTGATTATAGATTTTTAGTTCAGGATTCAATTTACAGCGCTTTTTTGCTTTTAATGGCAATAGGCTATTTGGATACACTGAGTAAATCCCTTGATAGCCTTTATCTGCAAGGATAAAGGCACCTGCCGGAATCTGATGCAAGTTTCGTTTGAAGAGTGCGAAATCATGTACAGCACCACGACTCGTGCATAAACTCAGAATTTGTTGAGTTCTATAATGAATGATGGCCTGTACTTTGAAAGTATGTGCCTTCTTTTTGCCACTATAGCTTTTCTTCTGTTTTTTTAGGTCTTTGTATTGGAATTTCTGTGGCATCAACAATCACCACGTTCCAGTCGATGCCTTCGCCCTTAGGTAAATGCTTCGGTAAATTAAATAGATTAGACTTGATCAGGCAGTCCTCTACATGACGGACAATTCTTGAAGCAGTCGGCTCTGACACACCATAACTAGTTGCAACATGGAACAATGTTCGATATTCACGCCAATAACTTAAGCACAGAAGGATTTGATCTTCTATGCTTAATTTGGTGGGTCTACCTTTAGCAGGAACATGCATTTTCAGTTGTTCCACCATTAAATCAAAGGTTGACCATGAGATGCCTGTGTATCGCTTAAACTGTGTTTCAGAAAGCTTCTTTGAATCGATGTATTTCATCCGCAGATTATGCATGAATATTTAAAATTCTTCGGTACAAATAATCAGCAAGAGACTGTTTGTTTTTTGATTTATGAAAGAGGCCTAATTAACATGATAAGAATAATAACTAGATAACCTATTATTAAGTCTTTTATGATCTTTCCCTTCATTTTTTCACTTATTATGGTTTGAATTAAATTGATGATATCTTCAAACAAATTTAAATCAATCACCTAGATAATATAGAATCTAAAACGATGATCAAAATCTCTACCCCTCGCCTGATCCTACGCCAATGGCAAGACTCCGACACTGCGCCATTTATCCAAATGTGTGCAGATGACGAGGTCATGCGCTACTTCCCTAAAAAAATCGATGCGACTGAAGCAACTGCATTTCTTGAACGTATTCGTACTGCCATAGAAACACGTGGATGGGGACTCTTTGCCGTAGAACTCAAAGCTACAGGCGAATTCATCGGTTTTATTGGCTTACACGTGCATCCATCTGAATTTGAAATTGCCGATGCCCCTGAAATTGGCTGGCGCTTGTTACCGCAATACTGGAACCAAGGCTATGCAACTGAAGGAGCCAAAGCTGTACTGAAATATGCCTTTAGAACCCTGCGCCTAGAGAAAGTCATTTCTTTTACTGCCTGCATTAACACACCATCAGAACGTGTCATGCAAAATATTGGCTTAGAAAAAGTGGGAGAGTTTGATCATCCACTTGTACCTGCCGATCATATCTTGTGTAGACACGTACTCTATGAAAAACAGCGTTCAGATTATCTGTATATTCCCTTCTGTTAAAACAAGCTTGTAGTATCATGACCTGAGAAGACCAAGATCAGATACTAAGCTTAGTTAATATAAAGGAAAGATTTATCTCGTTAATGATAGAATTTTCTTAATTTGCCAAAAATCAGATATTTTCTTTAATTTATCTATATGCATTTTTTATATTTCTATCTTACAAAATCTTATAAAGATCAGTATTTAGACATATCTATTAAAGCCATATTTTCAATATAAATAATGTACCCCAATCTCAACTTTTTAAGTGATTGAAATAAAAAGGACATAACCCTATTTTAGTTTCCACCAAGAAATTAAAGCAAAGTTATGTCCATTGAAGAATTTATCATTTTTGTCTATGTAATCATAGAAGAACTTTATCCCATTGTTGTTACTCAGCCCCTGAGAACTCGTGGTTTTCCGCCTGCTGTTACTGATGCAGAAATCATCACTATGCAAATAGTAGGTGAATTTCTTGGTTTAGATACAGACAAAAATATTTGGATGTATTTCAAAAACAATTGGTTAGAATGGTTTCCAAAATTAGGATCTTATCCCAATTTCTGTAAACATTGTGCAAACCTGTGGCATGTCAGTCAATCCATTATGGCACAGCTCATTCAGCGTTATGGTTCAGATAACATTCACTTTATTGATGGCTTCCCACTCCCTGTCTGTAGTTATACCAGAGCTAGAAAGCATAAAAACTTTAAAGAATACGCAGGTTTTAGTTATTGTGCTGCAAAACAAGAAAAATATTATGGTTTCAAAGCTCATATCGTCATTAATCTTTCAGGCATGATTTCGGGTTATACCTTTGCACCTGCTCATTGTGATGAGCGAGATGTTGCACCTGAAATTACGAATGATATTTACGGTTTACTGGGAGCAGATAAGGGCTATTTAAGACCAGAATTGAAACGATATTATGAATATCAGGGTATTGATTTACAAACACCCTTTAGAAAAAACATGATAGATTTCAGACCTAAAGAGACACTGCAAATACTGATGAAAGCCAGAAGAAAGATTGAAACAGTGATTGGTCAATTAACAGATCGCTTTCACATTCAGAAAGTGAGGGCAAAAGATCTATGGCATTTAACCCACCGCATAACTCGTAAAATTCTGTCGCATACAATTTGTGTGGTGCTAAATAAAAAGCTTGGTCATTCACCAATTCAATTCGAAAATCTTATTTTAAGTTGAGATTGGCGTATATTGTTTTAATTAATATTTTCTTTAAAAGATCTTTTTTATATTCGACTAAAGAGATAAGCAAGGCTTTTCTATCCAGTATATCGAATATAGATTTATTGTTATGATATTCGCAACTTCAGAACACCCAAACCTTACCATGTACTTATAAAATATCTATTTTCTCTCTCCAAAATAGATCAGGTACATCAGATTTGGGCTGCCTCTGACTTGATCAAGTTCATCAGAACTGTTGCTGCACGCTTGCATCTTCCGATCTCAAGCTCTCTTCAACCATGATCAAGCTACCTACTTAGATCGTAATAAAACTCTTATTTAACACGATTTAAAAATGCTTATACTCTAGGCAAGAATAGAATTAGGACAATTTCATGAAAAAGTTACTTGGCGTTATCTTGAGTGCCTCTGTATTGACTTTAACTGGGTGTGGTAAACAGGAAGCGCCTGCCACTGATGCAGCGCAAAGCAAAGATGCAAATGGTCTTCAGACTGTAACTATGGCTTCGACCGGTTCAGATGCAGACGTATGGCGTTATATCGCGACATTGCCTGAAACCAAAGCAGCCGGCATCAAACTTGATGTGAAAAATTTCACTGACTACGTGTCAATGAACACGGCAGTAGCCAACAAAGAAATTGATGTAAATGCATTCCAGTCTTATGCCTATATGGTTGCTTACAACGATGCTAACACAGCCAAAATTGCACCTCTATCTACCACTTATTTAGAGCCGATGGGTATTTACTCAAGCAAAGTCAAATCTTTAAACGAGTTTAAAACTGGTGCGACCATTGCCATTCCGAATGACGGCGCAAACGAATCGCGTGCATTATTACTTTTACAATCAGCAGGTCTGGTTAAATTAAAAGCTGGTTTTGACAATGTCAAAGGCACAACTTCTGATGTGACCGAAAATGCAAAACAAATCGTGATTAAGCCAATTCAAATGGCGACTGCAGTACGCGTAAAAGACGAAGTTGATGCGATTGTGCTGGGCAATACCTTGGCAATGGAAGGTGGTTTAAACGTATTAAAAGATGCGATTTACTATGAGCCGATTGATCAAAGCACAAAAATGAACGTCAACGTATTAGCGGTTGCAGCAGATCGTCAAAATGATCCAGTTCTGCAAAAAGTAGGTGCGTTGTATCATACGCCAGCAGTAAAAGCATATGTTAATGAACATTTTGGTGGTACGAAAGTTGCGGTAAACAAACCGGTGACGTATTTAACTGAATCAAAATAGTACTATAATAGACTTTTAGAACAGGCAAGGACGATTTCTTGCCTGTTTTTTTATCCGTGATGCAGTTTTTGACACTATGATTGAATTTAAAGATATTTCAAAACAGTATGAGCTTAAGGGTCAAACCTTGCATGCCTTGAATCAGATTAATCTTCAGATTCCAACCGGCAGTATTTTTGGCATCATCGGTTATAGTGGTGCCGGTAAAAGCACCCTCATCCGTCTGATCAATCTGCTTGAGCGCCCAAGCTCAGGCCGGATTATCATTAACGGAACAGACTTTACCGCACTTGATGCCAAAGCATTGCGTCAAGAACGTGCCAGCATCGGGATGATTTTCCAGCATTTCAATTTAATGCAAACCAAAACCGTGGCAGCCAATATCGAAATGCCAATGAAACTCCTGGGCTGGAGCAAGGCAAAACGAGAAAAACGCCTCGAAGAATTATTAGACTTTATTGACCTGAAACATAAACGTCATGCATTTCCAGATGAATTGTCTGGCGGTCAAAAGCAGCGTGTCGGTATTGCTCGTGCCCTTGCCAATCATCCAAAAATTTTACTCTGTGATGAAGCGACTTCTGCACTTGATCCGCAAACGACGAAATCTGTTCTACAACTACTTAAAAAAATTAATGAAGAACAAGGCATCACCATTGTTATGGTCACCCATGAAATGGATGTGATTGAAACCGTGTGTGATTATGTCGCCGTGATGGAAAAAGGTGATGTGATTGAAACAGGCAGCACCTTACAAATATTTAGTCAGCCACAGCACCCGACGACCAAGAATTTTATTCAGACCGTATTACAGCAGCATTTACCAGTCAATATTCTGAATAATCTGGAAAACCAGAATCACAACAGTATTTATTGCCTGAAATTCCTTGGTAGCTCGGCACAGGAAACCGTGATTCAAGCGGTGATTAAACAGTTTGATATCAGTTTAAATATTCTGTTTGCCAATATGACCGAAATTAATGGCACGGTGATTGGCCAGATGTTTATTCAGCTACTGGGTGATGTACAAGAAATTCAAGCAGCAATAAAATTCCTTGAACAACACGGCGTACAAGTCGATCAGGCGGGAGTACAGGCATGAGAGATTTAATTGTACAGTGGCTGACAACGATCACTGCGCCGTTCTGGAAAAGCTCCCTGTCGATAGATCAGTTTGTGACAGCATTGCAAGAAACCTTTCATATGGTGTTCTTCGCGATGCTGTTTGGCTGTATCTGGGGCTTCATTCAGGCGATTACTCTACTGGTGACCCGTCCGAATGGGATTCTGCCGAATCGTGTGATTTATCACGGTCTCAATCCGATTGTGAATGCGCTACGTTCATTGCCATTTATTATCTTGCTGATTGCGGTGATTCCACTGACCAAGTTAATTGTCGGCACATCGATTGGGACCTGGGCAGCGATTGTTCCATTGACCATTTATGTCGGCCCATACATTGGTCGCCTGATTGAAACCTCTTTACTCGAAGTGAATGAAGGTATTATCGAATCTGCCCAAGCGATGGGCGCGACGCCAATGCAAATTATCTTTAAGTTTATTCTGCCGGAAGCGCGTAGCTCACTGATTCTAAACTTGACTACTGCTACCATCAGTTTGATTGGTGCAACGGCAATGGCCGGTGCTGTCGGTGCGGGTGGTATTGGTGACTTAGCGATTTCTTATGGTTATCAGCGTTTTGATACCTCTGTAGTCATCATGACGGTGATTGTATTACTGATTCTAGTACAGATTGTACAAAGCCTCGGTGACTGGTTATCCCGACTTCGTTAAGCTAGTTTTTATGTATGAATAAAGCCCTCTAAAAAGAGGGTTTTATTGTTTTTAATACTTACGAACCCGTTCTCATTATTTCAAAGTAAAGTCCTGCAACTATTTGATACGTGCCACCGCGACAGGAAGTCGCCCGTTGGTCTGTGGCACATGGAAGTGCCATCAGATCAACAAAGAGGTTTTGTTACTTTTGTCCCGTCAAAAGTAAAAGAAAATATCTTCTAACAACTAACTAAATAATCAGCTTAAAAAATCAAATTCAAACTTGACCTAAAAGTTAGCCATTTCCCCTCAATTTCAAACTGAAACAATAAATCCCATGTTAAACTATTCAATGGTTTTAGCAGGGACTCATCTATGCACTTTGTTCATCTTGGTATTCATACAGAATTTTCGATTACTGAATCCATCGTACGGATACCTGACTTGGTCAAAGCTGCCGAAGAAGAACAGATGCCTGCCCTTGCGCTCACGGATCTTTCTAACCTGCATGCTGCCGTCAAGTTCTATGGCAAATGTCTGAGCAAAGGCATCAAGCCGATTCTGGGTTCTGAAATTCGCCTGAATGATGCCGAACATCGCATGACCTTATTGGCCATGACCAATACCGGCTGGCGCAACCTGACTGAACTGGTATCTGAAGGCTTTATCAGTGGCCAGCAATTGGATATTCCCTGCGTTCAAAAACAATGGATTTTAAATCAGCCTGAGGACATGATTGCCCTGCTCGGCATGCATTCCGATGTCGGCAAAATGCTGATGAGTTCAAATCCGCAAAAAGCGGAACCGCTGCTAGAAGAATGGGTCGAAAAATTTGGTAATCGTGTTTATCTTGCCCTGACCCGTACCAATCGTCCGGATGAAGACAACTTCATTCTGGAAGCCGTGAAGCTGGCAAAAAAATACAATATCGGTGTGGTTGCACATAATGATGTGCACTTCATGACCCGTGACGATTATGAAGCGCATGAAGCACGGGTATGTATTGCAGATGGTTATGTGCTTGGTGACAACCGCCGCCCTAAAACCTATTCACCTGAACAATATTTCAAATCTGCTGAAGAAATGACAGCGCTGTTCTCGGATATTCCATCTGCGATTGAGAACACCTATCACATTGCCAAACGCTGTAATGTGACGCTGCAACTGGGCAAATACTTCCTGCCTGATTATCCGATTCCTGAAGGTCATACCATTGATACCTTCTTTGCACACTTGTCCAAAGAAGGTCTGGAAGAACGCCTGAATTTCCTGTATCCGCCTGAACAACGTGATGAAGACTGGCCAGAAATCCGCAAGCCTTATGATGAGCGTATCGAATACGAGATTAACATCATTAACTCGATGGGATTCCCGGGCTACTTCCTGATCGTGATGGACTTCATTCAGTGGTCGAAAAGTAACGGCGTTCCGGTCGGTCCGGGCCGTGGTTCGGGTGCAGGTTCACTGGTCGCCTATAGCTTAAAAATTACCGATCTTGACCCGCTGCGTTATGAACTGCTGTTCGAACGTTTCCTGAACCCGGAACGTGTTTCGATGCCCGACTTCGACGTCGATTTCTGTATCGCAGGCCGTGACCGCGTGATTGACTATGTAGCACGTACCTATGGCCGTGATGCGGTCTCCCAGATTGCAACATTCGGCACTATGGCGGCCAAAGGTGCGATTCGTGATGTTGCCCGCGTTTTGGGTAAATCTTATGGCTTGGCGGATCGTATCTCGAAAATGATTCCGACCAAGCCTTTAGGTCTAAGCCTGCTTGAGTCACTAGAAGCTGAACCCCAGCTTAAAGATATCGTCACCAATCCATCCAATCCAGACCATGACGATGCAGCCGAAATCTGGGAAATGGCACTGAAACTGGAAGGTATTACCCGAAACACCGGTAAACACGCCGGTGGTGTGGTGATCTCGCCAACCAAAATTACCGATTTCTCTGCGGTCATGTGTGATGCCGATGGTACCGGACGCGTGGCACAGTTCGATAAAGACGATGTCGAATCTGCAGGTCTGGTGAAGTTTGACTTCTTGGGTTTGCGTAACCTGACGGTGATTGAAGATGCGGTTAAAAATATCAATAAACGCATCAAAGCGGATAAACCTTTAGATATTGCTTATATCCCGCTTGAAGATAAAGACGCATATCTGGTCTTTGCCAATGCCAACACCACCGCGGTATTCCAGTTTGAATCCGTGGGCATGAAGAAGATGCTGAAAGAGGCACGCCCGAGCAAGTTTGAAGAAATTATTGCCTTCGTATCGCTGTACCGTCCAGGCCCGATGGATCTGATTCCTGACTTTATCCACCGGATGCATGGTGGCGATTTTGAATATCTGCATCCATTGCTTGAAGGCGTGCTAGAACCCACCTACGGGATTATGGTGTATCAGGAACAGGTAATGCAGGCTGCACAGTACTGTGCCGGCTATACCCTTGGTGGCGCGGACTTGTTACGTCGTGCCATGGGTAAGAAAAAACCGGAAGAAATGGTCAAACAGCGCCAGATCTTTATTGAAGGTGCATCGAAAAAAGACATTGATGAAGCCACGGCCAACCATATCTTCGACTATATGGAAAAGTTCGCCGGCTATGGTTTTAACAAATCGCATGCTGCTGCCTATGCTTTGGTTGCCTACCAGACCGCATGGCTGAAAGCACATTATCCGGCGGAATTCCTGTCTGCGGTATTGACCTCGGAGATGCAGAACACCGATAACGTGGTATTCCTGATTGATGACTGTCGCAAGAATAATCTGGAAGTTTTACCACCGTCAGTGAATATGTCGCTGTATCAATTCCATGCTATCGATGAGCAAACCATTGTCTATGGTCTAGGTGCGATCAAAGGCGTCGGTGAAGCGGCGATGCAGTCGGTGATTGACTCGCGTGCGCAAGAAGGTCCATTCCGTGACTTGTTTGATTTCTGTCACCGTATTGATCTGAAAAAAATCAATAAGCGTACTCTGGAAGCACTGATTCGTTCAGGCGCACTGGATTGCTTAGGCATTGACCGCGCCGACCTGATGGCGCAACTGCCTGAAGCGGTTCAAGCTGCGGAACAGGCACGTTCCAATCGTGAAACCGGCATCATGGACCTGTTTGGCGAAGTTGAAGAAGTTCAGCGCAAGCCATCTAAACCGGTCAAGCCATGGGCGGATGAAGTTCGCCTGAAAGGTGAAAAAGACACGCTTGGCTTGTATCTGACTGGCCACCCGATTGATGTGTATCGCAATGAGCTGAAAGCCTTTGTGCCTTGTCAGATCAATGAGCTGACGCCGACCCGCCGTGGCGTGACCACCGTGTTTGCAGGACTGGTGGTGGATATTGCCAATTTCCCGAACCGGATGATGATGACACTGGATGATGGTACGGCACGGATTGAAATTTCAGCCAATCACGAACGCTTCAACCGCTTTAAAGAGATTATCCAGCTCGATAAAGTGGTGGTGATTGAAGGCGAAATCTATGAGCGTGAAGGCTTTGACCGTCCGATGGGACGCCTCACCAAAGCATTCAGCCTGAATGAAATTCGCCAGAAACGTGCCAATAGCATCAAGATCACTCTCACAGCCGAGCATTTCAGCAAGAGCTTGAGCCGTGACTTGCAGCAGATTCTGACTCCTTATTGCAATGTTGATATGTCCGCACATATTCCGGTGATTCTATATCTGGATTACCCGTATGCCACGACTGAACTGCATCTGGGTCTCAACTGGAAAGTCGCCCCACTGGATGAGCTCCTAGCCAAATTGCGTGATTATTTTGGTAAAGAAGCCTTGCATATTGAGTATCAGGTCAAGTCCAAAGCTGCCAAAGCCGTGTCCTATGAACAGGCCAAGCCGGTGGATATTCCTCCGCCGCCTGCGGACATGAGCATGGATGATGCACTGGAGCTGTATCAGGCTGAATCCCAGCCGCAATATTCATAAATCCTGATCTTTAAAACACCTTAAAATTGGAATCCTCATGAGTCAAATTGACAATGCTGCTGTTTCAGCACATCTCTCCCATGTGCGTATTGTCATGGTCAATACCACTTTACCTGCCAATATCGGCAGTGCCTTACGTGCCATGAAAACCATGGGCTTGTCCAAGCTGGTTCTGGTGGCACCTAAAACCTATCCACATCCGGATATTGACGCGCTGGCCGCGGGTGCAACTGACCTGATCGAGCAGATCGAGATTGTAGAAACCCTTGAAGATGCCATTAAAGACTGTCAGATTGTATTCGGTACCAGCGCACGTAGCCGTACCATTCCCTGGCCGCTGTTAGATGTGCGCCCTGCCGCTGAAAAAGCCATGACCGCCGTGGTACAAGATCAGCAGGAAGTCGCGATTCTATTTGGCCGTGAAGACCGTGGTCTGACCAATGAAGAACTGGCGATGGCCAACTATCACCTGACTATTCCTGTGAATACTGATTATGGCGTACTGAATGTAGCTCAGGCGATTCAGGTGATCTGCTATGAGATGCGCATGGCAACGATGAGTCAAATTGAACAGCCACGTGATGCTAAAGCGACCATGCAAGTCATTGATGGCATTGAAATGGAATGGGATGAACCTTTAGTCAATCATGCGCAGATGGAACAGTTCTATCCACACTTGGAAAAAATGTTGGCAGAAATTGAATTTATGGATCCAAAAAATCCAAGATTATTGCCTTTACGCTTGCGTCGCCTCTTTGGACGTATACAATTAGATCGTATGGAATATCACTTACTTCGTGGTATTTTCAGCCGTGTTCAGGCATTGAACAACGGTACCTGGAAAAAATCTTCACACACATCATCACAGGACGAGGATCAAATCTAATGCTAAAACAGCTCAAAGAAGATATACAAGCTGTCTTTGCGCGCGATCCTGCAGCACGCAATACCTTAGAAGTCTTAACCACTTACCCTGGCATTCATGCGCTGATCATGCATCGCATGGCACATGAGCTATGGAACAAAGACTGTAAAGGAACTGCGCGTGCGTTGTCTTCGTTTAGCCGCTTTGCCACAGGCATTGAAATCCATCCGGGTGCAAAAATTGGCCGCCGTTTCTTTATCGATCACGGTATGGGTGTCGTAATTGGCGAAACTGCTGAAATTGGCGATGACGTGACGCTTTATCACGGCGTGACTTTGGGTGGAACGACCTGGAATAAAGGTAAACGTCATCCAACGCTAGAAGATGGCGTAGTAGTCGGTGCTGGTGCCAAGATTCTAGGGCCATTTACCGTGGGTAAAAATGCCAAAGTCGGTTCTAATGCGGTCGTCACCAAAGCGGTTCCTGAGAACGCCACAGCTGTGGGCAACCCGGCACGTTTTATCACCAAAGACAAACCCAAAGATGATGCTGAAGCGCGTCGTCGTGACTATGCAGAAAGTATCGGTTTCCAGCCCTATGCCGCAACTGAAGACCAGTCCGATCCGATTTTGGAAGGCATGCGGATTCTGCTGGATCGCATTCAGCAAAATGAAAAACGCATGAACAACTTGTGCAATCGTCTTTCTTTGTTAGATCCGACCTTTAACAAGCAGCAACAGGATGGCCAGCCTTTGAGTAAAAAAGAGTTAGAGATTCTGGAAGAAGCGCGCCGTGAATGTGAAGCGCAAACCAGCCAATCCAAGGCCTGAATATCACACTTCACTCTGTAACACGGGTTTACTTGCATGATGGTTATAGTTTTCATAGACTGACGATCATGCAATTTTTGAATAGATGTTTTAAAAATAACAGAATGGATGACTATTATGACCTTTAAGCCCTTGGCACTTGCTTGCTTAGCATTCACAATTACTGCGTGTTCGATCACTCCTCAGAAATCTGCTGAGAAACCTGTAGAACAAGTGGTTTTTGTAGAGCCTGAACTGTCCCCACCATTTTATGCTTTAAATCCATTCAATTATAATGAACCGCCTGAATTTGAAGTGCATTTGAAAAAAGCTGCGGCCCAGCCTGTAACCAAGATGGTGGTGACGGATCCTAATGATCCATCCAAGCAATTGACCCTGGATGTGAATAAACTGATTATTCCAGTGGTAGATAGCAATACCCGTGCAATGCGTTATGCAGCACTTGCCAATTCAAATGAAATCGATATCACCGAAATTGACGATTTCCTGCAAATGGTCGAAGGTAAGGCACGTCATTATCCACCACGTTTCAGCGATCGTCAGGAACGCCGTGGTTTTGAAGCCAAATTGCGTGAAGTCACCCGACAACTGGATACTTTAGCGGCCCGTCCAAATGCCTCTTTTGATGTGTTGATGCGTGCTTTTAAAGCCAGCGTGATGGCACGTAACCTGGATCTGGGTTCAGTTTATACCACCAATTCCCTGACCTATGCCCAGCGTATTCTCAAAATTAACCCGGATGATCCTGAAGTCAACTTCTGGTTTGGTTTTGGTCTGTCTGAAGGCGGTGGTCAACGAGAAGCCATCGCTTATCTGGACAAAGCCATGAAAGCTGGCGTTCAGGAGGCTTATCTTTCTGCAGCCAATAACTATATTGCATTGGAACAGAAAAAAAATGCCACTCAAACCTTGGCGAACTATAAGGTGAAATATCCGCAAGAAGCTGAAGTAGCAGACCGTCTGATTCAGGAAATTGAGAAAAATGGTCGCTGGAATGTTTGGCAAATTTTGCAAACATCAACACCCGCTCCGGCTACAGACCCAGCAACAGCACCGGTGACCCCATAATCAAGATTCGCTTCAATTTGATTACAAATAGACTGCTACGGCGGTCTATTTTTATGGGAAAAAATTAGTAAAATACAAAACATTATCCCGCTTTATAACTTGAATTCAGTGAAAAGTTTTATGCACGAAAAAATAAATAAAAGATTAATGCTGTGCACTTTACTCATCACCAGCATACTCAGCGGCTGTCAGGTGGTCAGTGTTAAGGAACAGGCGATTAATGTCACGCTGAACAATGAGCGTGACAGTATCTTGACCCGCGACAAGCTTAGCGAAGCCAGTCTGAATGTGTTGTCCATGACAGGTCTTGAAGCTCAGATCTGTATTGATCAGCCCGAAGAATGTGTGGAAGATCTGAAAAGTATTCCCCAGATTTTAGATGAACAATTGCTTTCTACAGCAAGTGAATTATATCTAGCCAACTCCTTACAAAATGCCAAGTCTGCTGAATGTAACACCGGAATTTTAAACAAAACCCGATCACCGGAAAAACAGCAACAACACAAGCAGAACATCCAGAAATGTCTGGATCAGCAGCTCACTATGCTGGATAAAAGCATTCGTTATAGCTATGCCTATCTATTTAAAACCGAGCGTGCGCCGCAAGAGCGTATTTTTGATAACCGCCAGGTCCAGATTCGTGACTTTTATAACCTGGCAATTGCTCATCTGATTCAACGCTATGCTGAACGTTATGAAGCCAAACAGTCCGGCCAGCGCATTCAGGTCGGTGACAGTGTATACACCATTGATCTGGAAAATTTTCCGCAGCTGAAAAACCAGACCATTGAACAGCTGATGTCTACCTATAACATGAACTTTTCCGGCCTACGTTCCATCACCCGCCGTGATGGTTTTGGTTCAGAATTTTTAGTGGTTTTACCTGAAGCACAGCAAACCGAGCAGGATAAAAAATATATTGTCGATCCGCTCAAGCACAACTATCCAAATGGTAAAAATCCTAACATTCATTCAGCACGCTATCTGGCGACCACCATTACTGCTGTACCAAAATCCGCGAATTCGACTGAACAGATTTTATCTACTTCGGAGTTTCACCTGAAACTGTATGACCCTTATAAACATGAAAAGATCAAAGTAGCTTCGAAAGAATATGCGCTAGCCGCCAACTTTTCCGCACCTTACGGTTTATGGCTGGCCGAGAACAATCTGGGGCGTTTAGCCTATCTGACGCTGATTAATCGCGAAGACAGTCTGAGCATGCCGCACCTGTACATGCTGGAACCTTATAATCCGGACAAGAAAGTGCTGGTATTGATTCATGGCCTGGCCAGTAGTCCTGAAGCCTGGATTCGTCTGACCAACGACATTATGGGTGATCCGGTATTAAGAGAAAATTTCCAGGTCTGGCAGGTATTTTATTCTACTAATATGCCGATTCTGGAAAGCCGTTTTCAAATTAATGCACTGGTTCAGCAAGGCTTTGCCCAGGTCGCGAACAATGCACCAGCCAAAAAAGATGCGGTACTGGTCGGACATAGCATGGGAGGTGTGATTGCCCGTTTAATGGTCAGTCAGGCCGATATTACCCAAGATGCATTCAAGCTGGTACAAAATACCCGCATTGCACAATTTAAGGATAACCCGCTCTTTAAAGCACGCCTGCAAATGCGGCCTATTCCAAATTTCACTCGGGCCATTTTCTTAGCGACACCACATCGTGGGACAGAATATGCCGACCGCTGGCATACCAAACTGGCCCGTAAAATTATCCGTATACCGGGTGCATTTTTGGGTGCCTTTGCCGATACCCTGCAAGGCCAGATCGGGTTAAACGAGTTTGTCAAAGAACTGGGGCATGACCTGATTCAAAATGGCCCAAGCGATCTGAGTGAAAATTCAAAATTCACGGCGTTGACCCAGGATATTCAGCCTTCTAAAGATATCAAATTTCACTCGATTATCGGCAATACCGTAGATACGCAAGACACCAAGCTCATGAGCGATGATATCGTTTCATATGAGAGTGCTTACCTAAATGGTGCTGTATCTAGCAAAGTCATTAAGGGTGGCCACTCGATTCAGGAAACGCCTGAAGCCGTACTGGAATTACGCCGGATTCTCAGATTACATCTGACCGATCTTGGTCTTTATGATCCGGAATAAACTATCGTCTTGATTGAGACTTGCCACCGCATGTTCGCATCCGGTGGTTTATTTTTTAAAATTGCAAATAATGCTGAATAAGAAGCCATAGCGACAGATCTGAGCGCTGACTTAAAGTGTATTAGTTCAGACTTGATCGTACATTCTTCTTGAAAAAGAGAAAGTTACCCGTTTTGATAAAGGTGTCGAAATCTTAATCAAACAAAGGTAACTTTCTTATGTTGCATACTAACAATCAAATCATTAAACACAAAGTAGGTCTGCTCAATTTAGCTGAAGAGCTTCAGAATGTATCCAGAGCATGCAAAGTGATGGGTGTTTCAAGAGATACATTTTACCGCTATCAAGAGTTAGTGAAGTCTGGTGATATTGACGCACTGATCAATAAATCCCGTCGAGTACCAAATTTAAAAAACCGTGTAGATGATGCTACTGAACAGGCTGTTATTGATTTCGCAATTCAATATCCCGCATATGGTCAGCACCGTACTAGTAATGAATTACGCAAGAAGGGTGTATTCGTTTCAGGGAGTGGGGTTCGCTCTATATGGCTTCGTCATGATTTAGAAAACTTTAAGAAGCGTTTAAAAGCACTTGAGGCTAAAGTGGCACAGGATGGTATTGAATTAAATGATCAGCAGATTGCGGCACTTGAACGTAAGCATGAGGATGACGTTGCTTGTGGTGAAATCGAAACAGCTCATCCAGGCTATTTAGGCGCCCAAGACACCTTTTATGTCGGGAATCTCAAAGGTGTTGGACGAATCTACCAACAAACATTCATCGACACTTATAGCAAGGTCGTTCATTGCAAGCTCTATACAACAAAAACACCGATTACAGCGGCTGATTTACTCAATGATCGTGTGTTGCCATTCTATCAATCTCAGGACTTACCAATGCTTCGCATCCTCACAGACAGAGGTACTGAGTATTGCGGTAAGGTAGAACAACATGACTATGAGTTGTATCTAGCGCTCAATGACATTGATCACACGAAGACAAAAGCAGCTTCCCCGCAAACAAATGGTATATGTGAGCGTTTCCATAAGACGATTTTGCAGGAGTTCTATCAAATTACGTTTAGGAAGAAGCTTTATAGCTCATTGGAAGAATTACAAGTTGATCTAGACGATTGGCTGAAATTCTATAATACTGAACGGACTCATCAAGGAAAAATGTGCTGTGGTCGTACACCACTTGAAACTTTACTTGATGGAAAACGGATTTGGGCTGAGAAGAATTTAGCTCAAATTTAACCTGACAGGCACAATAAAAAATGGGTAACTGTCAGATCAGGTTTGAGCTAGTACACTTAAAGATTCATCTGGAATTTCATTTCTTTCTAAAAATTAAATTTGATAGACTTGCTGCAATACAGCTTTAAAGCTGAATTGAATCAGCAGATTCATTTCACATTTTCGATCTCCTGTGCTCAACCATGTTGGATTGGCCTGATTGAAAATGTGCTTTAAATTTTCCTGCATAGCCTATTGAGCAGTATTTGCATTTATCTCTTGTTGAAAGGATTTATTTTTAATGACCAGTTCAGAAATTATGGCTGATCTTTCTACCTTAACGCCCATGATGCAGCAATACATGTCGGTGAAAATGCAGCATCCGCATTCTTTGATGTTTTATCGTATGGGTGATTTTTATGAACTGTTCTTTGAAGATGCACACAAGGCAGCCAAGATTTTAGGCATTACCCTGACCCATCGTGGTAAAGCCAATGGTCAGCCAATTCCTATGGCGGGCGTGCCTTATCATGCAGCCGAGGGCTATCTGGCACGTCTGGTCAAAAAAGGCGAAACCGTGGTGATCTGCGAGCAGATCGGCGAGGTTACTGGCAAAGGACCGGTTGAGCGTGGTGTAGTTCGAATTATTACGCCGGGCACACTGACCGATGATGCCATGCTCGGTGCACATCAGAGCTCGAATCTGGTGGCTTTATGTATTCAGCAGAATCAGATCGGCATTGCACTTCTTGATCTCAGCGCCGGCCTATTTAAAGTCCAGCAGCAGGATTATGATCTTAACCAGCTCATGATTGAACTGGCGCGTTTGATGCCAAGCGAAATTCTGCTGGATGAAAGTATCACTGATCCGACATTGACCGAACAACTCAAACAGCAACTGGATATCTCGGTCACCAAACGTCCCGATGTCGACTTCAACCTGAACAATGCGCAAAAAACCTTATGCGACCAGTTTGCTGTCAGCACGCTTTCAGGTTTCGGCATTGATCATTTACCTTTGGCTAAAGCAGCGGCTGCGGCACTGATTCACTATGCAAAAGAAACCCAGAAAACTGCGTTACCGCATATCCGCACGATTCAGCTAGAACAAAGTTCAGATTTTATTGCTTTGGATCCGGTGACACGCCGTAATCTTGAACTGATTGAGCCTTTATTTGAACATGGGACATCCTTATTTCAACTGATCAATGACTGTCAGACTGCTATGGGTGGACGCTTGCTCAGTCGCACCCTGATGCAACCTTTACGCGATACCGCGCTGCTGGATGAGCGCCTGGATGCCATTCAAGCCTTGCTGCAAGGTTTCCACGAAGCACCTGTACGTCTGGTGCTTAAAGAGATTAGCGATATTGAACGCGTGCTGAGCCGTATTGCGCTTGGCAGTGCCCGCCCACGTGATCTGGTACAACTGCGTCAGGCCTGTGCGCAAATTCCATTTTTACGTCATGCCCTGCAACCGATTGTGAGTCAGCAACAGTCCACGCTCTTGGTGCAGCTCAATGAAGAACTCGGCGACTTCCATGGTTTGCATCAACGCCTGATGTCAGCCATTGTAGAAAATCCACCCGTCCTGCTGCGTGATGGTAATGTCATTGCAGAAGGTTTTGACAGTGAACTGGATGAACTGCGTCAGATTCGTGATCATGCCAGCCAGTTCCTGATTGATCTGGAAATCAAAGAGCGTGAACAAAGCGGCATTCCGGGACTGAAAATCGGCTATAACCGTGTTAGTGGCTATTATATTGAGTTAACCCGAGCACAAGCCGAACAGGCACCCGAGCATTATATCCGCAGGCAAACCCTGAAAAATGCCGAACGCTACATCACGCCTGAACTGAAAGCATTTGAAGACAAAGTCTTATCTAGCGAATCGCGTGCCTTGGCCCGTGAAAAAATGCTGTTTGAAATGCTGCTGGATGAACTGCGTCAGGATATCGGCAGTTTACAGATGATGAGCAGCGCCATTGCCCAGATTGATCTGATTGCTAATTTTGCCCATCAGGCGCGTTTACGCAACTGGTCGCGTCCAAAATTTAGCCCTGAAATCGGTGTAAGTATCACTGCTGGACGACATCCAGTGGTAGAAGCCCTCAGTAAATCGGCCTTTACTCCGAACGATACGCGACTGGATTTTTCCCATCGCATGGCCATCATTACCGGCCCCAACATGGGTGGTAAATCCACCTTTATGCGCCAGACTGCATTGATCGTGTTGCTGGCTTATTGTGGTGCCTATGTTCCAGCGCAAGCTGCAACTTTAGGTCCGGTTGACCGTGTCTTTACCCGTATTGGTTCTGCCGATGATTTATCGACCGGCAAATCAACCTTTATGGTGGAAATGACCGAAACCTCGCAAATCCTGCATCATGCCACCAGCCAGTCTTTGGTACTCATGGATGAAGTTGGCCGTGGAACCAGTACCTATGATGGCTTGTCTTTGGCTTGGGCCTGTGTGCTGGATCTGACCAAACGCATTCAATGTTTATGTCTATTTGCTACCCATTATTTCGAACTGACTGAACTGGATAAGGAAAGTGGCATTAATAACTACCATGTCACGGCCAAAGAGCTGAATGGTAATCTGATTTTATTGCATAAGGTGCAACATGGCCCGGCCAGTCAAAGTCATGGCTTGCAAGTCGCGAAATTGGCAGGCATTCCGGCTGCGGTGATTAAAGAAGCGCAAAACCGCTTAAAGATTCTGGAAAAACAGCATCAGGCCAAGCCACTGAGCCCGCAGCATGATCTGTTTGCAATGCCTGAAGTTATGGAGCCTATAGAACGTATCATCGAAATTGAAAAAGAATCGCCTGCACTGGACTTACTCGAAGATATTGATGTAGATAGTTTAACTCCGCGTGAAGCCTTGCAGCAGTTATATGCGCTCAAAGACCTGATCAAACAGCCAAGTTAATTCTCGGTCCTAGACCTCATCTGGCATAGGGTCGATGTCCTGAACATACCGATGAATGCTGTAATTCATCGGTATGCGACCTTTTTTCAAATTTAACAGCCCTATATATAACAAATATCAATAAAAGGAATTGTTAGTTCCCCCTGTTTTTGCCTAAAATACAGCATTCGTAATTAGAACCATATTTTTTAGGTAGCTGTCGCCATGACCTTCGTTGTCACTGAAAATTGTATTAAATGTAAATATCAAGACTGTGTTGAAGTTTGCCCTGTAGACTGTTTCTATGAAGGTCCTAACTTCCTTGTGATTAACCCGGACGAATGTATCGACTGTGCGTTATGCGAACCTGAATGCCCGGCAAATGCAATTTTCTCTGAAGACGAATTACCAGAAGGTCAGGAAGTCTTTATTGAACTGAATGCTGACCTGTCACAAAAATGGCCAAATATCACACAAATTGGTGACCAGCCAGCAGACCGTGAAGAATGGAATGGCAAAGCAGACAAATTACAATACCTTGAAAAGTAATTAGTTTAAACTTTAAAAGATCAGCAAATGCTGATCTTTTTTATACTCAACGCACACATTTCATTGCAATATTCTCCAAATTTCTCCCTATATTTAGTCTAAAATAGCGCTATTTTGTAAATATCTGATTTCTATAAATGAAGAACTTGTTAAAGGGATTATTGAGTCTTTGTATAATTCCTCTTGTTTTTGTGGGCTGTACCACGACCACAAAACAACCTGGACAGGCCACCACACCTGCTGGAAAACGGATTTACATTCCACAAGAACGTGTTCAATACGATCGTAAAGCCCACCCAAAAACTGTGCCTTATGTGTATACCCACTGGGTATCGGCACTGGATAATTTGTCACGCGTGCGTGAATATGAGGTTTTTCTGGAACGTCATGGGGTTGGCAATATCATTCCGAGTTTCGAATTGATGCGTACTGCACGTGATTGGGCCAAGTGTGGCCGTTCCCAATACATGATTCCAAGCCGTGAATTATGGGCCAATCAGATCCCAACTTTAAAAGTCTTTAAATATCTGGTTGCAGCCAATGTACTGACTGATTTTGAAGTCACATCAGTCTATCGTGACCTGCCTTTGAACCAGTGTGCCGGTGGTGCCAATTCTTCACGCCATCTTTACAACTCTGCGATCGATTTCCGGATTGGGCCTGAATATCCTCAGGCACAAGATTATAGCTATATTGAAAATACCAAGTTCAAATTGTGTCAGTTCTGGGTCCAGCATGGTCAAAGCCTAAATATGGGACTCGGCATGTATGCTTCTGGCCAAATCCACATCGATACCCAAGGTTATCGTACTTGGGGACCGAGTTTAGGCCGTAATTCTTCGATGTGTAATTACTAAGTCATGACAACCGCTCTACAAAGTTCATCCAGGACTTTTTAGAGCCTAAAAAATCAGCACCTATAGAACAATAAATTGCGCTCTGCCGCGAAAAGTTTAAAATGCACGCATCGCAATCGAGGTGCTAAGACTATGCAACAAATGTGGACAGACATTGATCACTACATTGATTCACATTTAATTCCTGAAGACCCCATTCTGAATCAAACTCTTGAGAATACCGCAGCGCACGGTTTTCCTGATCATCTGGCTGTAGCACCAAATCAAGGCATGTTGTTGCAGATGCTAATCCAGATGAACCAGTGTAAACGTGTACTGGAACTCGGCACATTTGCAGCATATAGCACCATGTGGCTGGCACGTGCCTTGCCTGATGATGGCTATATCCTGACGATTGAAGGACGTGATACCCATGCGGCAATGGGTCAGGAAAATATTGATCGCGCGCAGCTTAAACAGACCGTCGAACTGAAATGCGGCCGTGCAGCAGATGTGCTTAAAGCCCTGCCTGCAGATACGGAAGCTTTCGATTTCATCTTTATTGATGCAGATAAACAGAGTTACCCTGAATATCTGGAGCTCAGTTTAAACCTGTCGCACTCAGGTACACTTATTTTTCTGGACAATGTCATTCGTGCTGGCGAAATCATTAATCCGGACAATAATAAACCAAGTATTGAAGGCATTCGTGACATGTTTAAAGCGCTTCAAAATCATCCACGTATCTTGTCATGCACTGCTTTACAAACGGTTGGCAGCAAAGGACATGATGGTTTTGCACTCGCGATTGTGAAATAAAACAAGAAGAACAAAAATCACCCAATGACATATTTACCATAAATAACATTAACTTATAAATATTAACCACAGAGTTATCCACAATATATGAGGATAACTCTGGTCATTTTTAAATCAAGCTGTAACAATTTACGATTAGACTTCGCGCTTGGCTATTATATGCAATTCTCACTTCGCAACCAGTAAAGGCACTTTTGAATTCCGGAAAATCGTGGTCGCAATACTGCCCAAAAAGAACTGGTGAATTTTACTGTGACTAAATGCACCCAACACGATCAGCTGAATTCCGAGTTCCTGCTGATAGGTCAAAATATTTTCTGCGACATCGCCATAGCGGTATTGTGGCACCACATCTAAACCAGCCTGATTTAAATATTGCAAAGGCTCATTCAGAATCTCAGCATGATCACCGATATATAACAAATGGCATTGCAATAAGCGCAGCAGATCACTTTCCGCAATCCGTTTCATCATCTTGATACAGGTCGGTGAATATTCATAGGCGAAAATAAATCGTGTCGGCGGCTTAAACTGTTCTCCGACCGTCATCACGGTACAATTGGCCCCACGAATAAAATTTTCCACATTGGTACCGATCGGTTTGTTTTTTTCAGCCGAGCGTTCACCAAGCAATCCAATCACCGCGATATCATCAGGCTGCAGGATCTGGAAGCTTTGCTCCAGAAAATCACCCTTTTCCTGAATATGTGTGGTTTGAATACCGTGTTCTGCCAGAATCCGCTCGGAAATGTGTTGCAGCAGGTTATTGCTATAATCCAGCGCAATTTCACTTTGTTTTTGTTCAAGCTCAGCCAGTTCTTTCAGTAACATGGCATTACTTTCAAAGCCAATCACTCCGCTGATTTCCCCCAGATGATAACTGGCCGGGTAATAATCCAAAACCTGTAACAGGACCAGTTCACGGCCAGTCTGTTTGGCAATCCATGCCGCCGCGTCAGCCAGCGCGTTTATACATGGTGATGAGTCGATGCAGGCGATGACACGTTTCATGTTTAGCCTCTCTTCTATTTATGATAAAAATTTCTTAGTTATTTTTAACTTAGCATAAGCATTCAAAAATGTGCAGCGAAATCTGTAAGGCTTGACTTGAAATATGTTAACTTTTATGTGAACAAATATAGATCAATATATCGAACCATCTGCTGAGTCAGGCTGTTGCATCAAGCACTTGACTTCCAAAAGCTTATTCACGATAGCGAATGAATTGGGCCGGATTACCGGCGACAATCGCACGCTTCTCGACATCCTTGGTCACCATACTGTTCATTCCCACCACGGCCTGATCTGCGATTTTAATTCCGTCCTTGATACCGACATGCGCACCGAGCCACACATCCCGGCCGATCTCGATGCCTTGCGAACGTACTGGCTGCTGATAAATCGGCTGCTCCAAATCCATGCCATGATCAAAGGCATAAAGATGACAATAAGCGGCGATGCGCACCTGATCATGCAGTTTAATCCCCACCCGGCCACCATCCAGAATACAGTGATGATTGATCGCCACTTCATTACCGATCTCTAGGGGGCCATGTAAGGTGCAATCTGCAGCAATAAAGCTATTATCACCAATAATGATTTTGCGTCCCGGCTCCGCGAAAATATGTGCAAGAGGTGAAATAAAACAGTTTTCACCAATCTCGACGGTTTCCATTTCCATCAAGTAAGCCTGATAGTCCTTTTGCCACGCTTCTGCCCAACCGCGATTTTTTGGCTTTAAAGACCAGTACAGCCAAGGCATGTAATTCAGGCGATGTTTATGCTGCTCACGATATTTCAGTAATGGATCTACGTCAGTCATCTGTCGCTTCTTCTATGATTTTGAGCTGTTCACGGCCGCGGGTCACATCTTGAATTTTTAAGGCAAAAGGTTGAATTTGATGTAACTGAAATAAGGCTCTGACCTGTACTCCTTCAGCTGTATATTCTTCCTGATAGTCAATCTGTTGCTGGTTCAACTCATATTGAAAGATGGCCCACTCATTGAATTGACAGGAAAATTGCACCTTTTTCTTTTCAATCAGTTCAATTTTTTCTGCCAACAACAAACATTGTCCAGCACAGCCGCCATAGGCACGTACCAAGCCCCCTGTTCCCAGCTTGATCCCGCCATACCAGCGATTGACCAGCACCAGCACATTGGTCAGCTCATTGCCTTCAATGGTTGCCAGAATCGGGCGTCCTGCTGTGCCTGAAGGTTCACCATCATCATTAAAGCGTACCTGATGGCCAATTTTCCAGGCCCAGCATTGATGCGTGGTGCTTGGATCACGATAAGTTTCCAGAAAATCTTTGACGTCCTGCTCATTCTCAACAGGGGTGGCAAAGGCCTGAAAGCGGCTTTTTTTGATGTCTTCCTCAAAACTGACCAGGCTGGCAATGGTAAATGGCATAACTTCAGGCTTTAAACTCTCACTGCTGCAGTATACCCGCTTTGCACAGACAAATAAAAAGCCTCTCCACGGAGAGGCCTGATTTTGATCGATTGTTTTACTCAATTGCTTGGCAAATATTACCGTTCACGCAAGGCTTCTTTGGCTTTATTAAATGGCTTGATCAGATAATCCATCACGGTTTTTGAACCAGTACGAATATCCACGGTGGCCACCATCCCTGGAGTAATATTGAACTCCTGCCCGGCATTATTGCTGAGCTTGTCGCTATCGGTACGGATATACACCCGATAATAAAATTGATCCTGCTTGACTTCATCACGCAAGGTATCCGGTGAAATCATCGCAACTTTACCATTCAACTCACCATAGATCGAATAATCATAAGCTGTAATTTTAACCAATGCTTCCTGATCAGGGCGAATAAAGGCAATATCACGCGGCGAGATTCGTGCTTCAACCAGTAATTTTTCATCCAGTGGCACGATGGTCATCAACTTGCCATTTTGTGGAATCACGCCGCCCAGCGTCATCACATCAATCTCTTTGACGACACCGCGAACCGGTGATTTAAAAACAGTTCGGCTCAAAGTATCCGACTTGCCACGTACCACCTGTTGCTGGGTTTCTACATCAGTATTGGCTTTGGACAATTCTTCCCGCGCATTCACATAATATTGATTACGGATATCATTCATCTGATTACGCAGGTCATTGGCTTCACGTTTTAGACGCAACACTTCAACCTCACTGGCTGCCCCTTTGGCGACCAAGGGAGCGGTCATTTCCAGTTCTTGCTGCACCAGTAACAAAGCCTGTTCCAGGCCTGCAACAGATTCTTGCAAATTGGCTCGACGCGACTGATACAGGGCCGTTTCTTCTTTAACCAATTTGGGGTATTTCAACACTTCTTCAGGAAAGACCAACGGTGCGCCGGTGACTTCCGCACGTAAACGGGCTGAAGTGGCACGTGATGACACCAGCAAGGATTCTGATTCACCGACGTTGGATTCAAAGCGGGTCGGATCAAGCTGGGCCAATACTTGCCCACGCTCGACAATCTCACCTTCTTTGACATTAAGTTTAGTCAAAATACCGCCATCCAGAGACTGAATCACCTGCTCTTTGGATGATGGAATTATTTTCCCAGTACCGGTAGACACTTCTTCCAATTTGAATATCCAGGCCCAGCTCAGCAATACCAATAGGCCAATGCCAATAATCCAGATGATGACACTTGATTTGGGTAATGGCGGTTCCTGAAAGCTGACCTTGCTGGAACGTTTTAGTTGTTGTAGTTCACTCATGCACTTGCTCCCACAACCCGCTTATTACCACCTTGCGACTGATTCAGGATCTGATCCCGTGGCCCATCCATCACAATCTTGCCATCATTGACCACCAGAATACGATCCACCAGTTCCAATACCGCACGGCGATGAGTCGCAACCACCATGGTACGATGGGTTAAATAGCCTTTAAGATGATCAATCAACTGTTTTTCTGACACATCATCAATGGCAGCGGTCGGTTCATCCAGTAGCAAAATTTTTGGTTGACGGATCAACAGTCGCGCCAATAACAAGGCTTGGCGCTGTCCACCAGAGAAGCCGACACCACCCTCTAAAATGATATGATCCAGCCCTTCTTTTTTCTCCTGTATAAATCCCAGTGCGCCGGTAATTTGTAAGGCTTCCAGAATTTGCTGATCGGTGGCCAAGGGTGCGCCCAAAGTCAGGTTTTCACGAATTGAACCATAAAATAACTGCGAGTTCTGATTCAGCAAGCCCATATCACGCCGCACATCTGACGGGTCAATCAGGGTCAGATCAATCCCATCCAGCTTGACCTTGCCCTGTAGCGGTGTCTGCATCCCAGACAAGAGCTGCAACAAGGTCGATTTTCCTGCACCATTACGGCCCAGAATTGCAATTTTCTCCCCGGGCTTGATCTCTAGCTTGGGAATCATCAAACTCGGTTTCGGATCATCATCGCCATATTTGAACACCACACCGTTGAGCTCATAATGCCCATCCAGTGCCGGACGATGAATCAGGTGCGAATAATCCGGCTGATCCACCGGTTTTTTCATGAGTTCATCCAGACCGGATTTCGCCACTTTGGCCTGCTGCAAGCGACCCAGCACGCCCGTAATTTGTGAAATTGGTGCTAACATGCGTGAAGAAAGAATCGAACAGGCCACCAGTGCGCCTGTGGTCATGTCACCCTCCATCACCGCAAAAGCCCCGACCAAAACCACAATCGCAAAGGTTAGTCCCTGAATTTTTTGGGTCCAGGCGGTCATCAAGCCGACAATTTTACGTTGCTGCATGCTGACATCGGCTGATACTTCATTCATATGATTCCACTGATTCTGGAAACGTGTTTCAGCCCTTAACAGCTTGATATCTTCAATGCCTTGTACGGCTTCTACCAGCAAGGCATTGCGGATGGCAGATTCGCGCATGCCCAACTGGGCCAGCTGTGCCAGTTTTTTCTGCGCCAGAATTCCCGGAAGAATCATTAAGGGCACAACGAGTAACATGACCCAGAACAGATTGCCACCGATCACCCAGAAGATGCCTAAGAACAGGAAGAAGAATGGCAGATCGGCAATGGCCGTAACTGTGGTTGAAGTCACCAGTTCGCGGACGCCTTCCAGCTCACGAATTTGTGAAATGAAGGTTCCTGTTGATTTGGAACGTTCACTGTTTTTAATCCGTAATGAATGACCAAAAACCCGGTCAGAAATTTTTAAATCCGCGCGTTTACCAATAATGTCTGATAGATAGATCCGCGAGACACGTAATACAAATTCAAAAATCGCAGCGATCAGCACGCCACCGGCCAACACCCATAACGTCGGAATAGATTGCGATGGAATGACACGGTCATAGACATTCATCGAGAAAACTATCGTGGCCAGTGCCAGAATATTGGCAATTAAAGACGCAAACATCACATCGATATAGCGCTTCCAGTCATTCAGGACAATTGACCAGAACCAGTTTTTCTCAAAGGGTTTGATATATTCGTCCACCCGCGCATCTGGAACTGAAGATTCAGGACGCAGCACATAAAGATGCTTTATGCCAACCTCTAACTGTTCAACTGTAAAGCTTTGAGATAAACCTTCATCACCACTGAGCTGGATGCTGACATTGCCCTGTGTGTCGATGCGTTCAATCACCCCCACATCACCACTATCGAATTCAACCAGTAAAGGTAAACGCCATGGATTCAGCAGGCTGCGCTCAAATTTATTTTTACGGACATTTAAACCCATCTGACGACTGACTATCTTGAGCATGTCATCGATGTCATGATGCTGGTTCCAGTCCAGTTGCAGGCGTATCCGCTCCTCAGAAGGCTCGATCCGGTAATGCCGGGCAATATTTAAAACTGCCTGAAGCCAAGGTTGATAATTTATTATTGTAGTACTCATGGCTGAACTTCAAACCCCTGAATAGAAATACTGTTAAGCGCGTAAATATCCCGTGTACGGCCCGTGACCTGAATGTACTGTACGATCGCCGAATAAATGTCATAGCGTGCCGATTCAATTTCCTGCGCGGCACTATGAATGGCTTGCTCTGCGTTCAGCAAGTCCACCACGGTTCGGGTACCCAATTTATATTGTTCTTGATACAGCTCTTTGGTGCGTACCGTGGTTGCGCGGCGCTGGGATAAAACTCCCATTTGTTTTTGTTTATTTTCAATCTGTTCTCGGATCAAGCGCACCTGATCCAGCACATCCAGATAGACCGTATTAACCTGTGCGCGTGCAGCTTCTTCGGCATAGCTTGCGGCACGGGTCTGTGAACGTATTGCACCACCCTGATAAAATTACTGCTGGCTTCAATCATGACTGAATTATAAAAGCCATCATCTTCATTATTATTTGGATTCCGCCCATTCATCGCCTGACTTAGACTGCCTTTAATACTAATAGTCGGATAAGGGCTTAGCCGCGCCTGATCTTTTTGCAAACGGGCAACATTGACCCCTGCATGGGCCAGAATCATGTTCGGAATCTGGGTAAATTCCGGATCCTGATAAAGATCGGCCTGTGCCACAATACGCTCAGGAATATCCCATTCAACAGTGGATACATCAAATCCTAGCAAGGTACGCAAGCGTTGTTGATATTGTCTGAGCTGGGTCTGCTGAACAATCAGATTCGATTGTGCTGCTTCCAGATTGGACTGGGCCTGAATCGGGTCAGCCTGACTGCTGATCCCGGCGCGGGCACGCAAATTGGCAATTTCTGCAATCCGTCCAATGCCCTGAATCTGCTGCTGGGCAATCTGGGTAATTTGCTGATAGCGTTTGATATTCACTATGGCATCAGCCACTTCAAATGCGATCTGATCCAGACTGACCAGTACCCTTGCCTGTTCTTCTGCTAAACGGGCTTCTTCTACACTGACATTGGTTTTAATTTTGCCAAAGTCATACAGCATCTGGGTGGCATTCAAAGAAACGATTTGTCGTCCACGTTCACCTGAAGTGAGATCCCCTGTCCCGATACCTCCGGATAACTGCGGATAATAACCCGATCTCGCCACATCAATATTCGCGGCCTGTGCAGATAATTTTGAAATACTCTGGGTAATTTCAGGTCGTCGTTGCACTGCCCGGTGTACGGCTTCCACCAGATTCATTGTCTTTGGAATACCAGCTGTGATCGTAGAACTTAAAGCTGGCTGTTCTGACTGTGGCCGGGTAATTTGCGGCAGCTCAGCTACTTTTGATGTATCTAATGAATAATGACCAAGCGAGGTAATATCTATGTTATGCGCTGACCGTGTCGGCTTGGGTGCAATCAGCTGCCCCAAGCCATTTTTGAGATTGGCAAAATAATGGGGTGAGCTTTCTGCATGCACCAAAGATACAGATAAAGGCAAAAGAAGAAGTATCAATCTCTTTCTTTTTTGATCTGTTTTCCCCTGATTTTTTTTTAAAGTGTTCTGCCCTAAATCGCATAATTATGTAATGTTTCTTGTTTTAGTCTAACAATATATCAAATCCCTTTAAAAGAAATCTTTTCCACTTTGATTTGATCAAAAAAAACCCTGCATCCGACAACTGGCGTCTGATGCAGGGTTTTATATAAAGCAGGATTATTTAAACAGTGAAATCATCACCCAGATAAACTTTTCTTACGGTCTCATTTGCCAGGATTTCTTCTGGTGTACCTTCAGCAAGTAATGCGCCTTCACTAACAATATAAGCATGCTCACAAATCGCCAGCGTTTCACGCACGTTATGATCGGTAATCAGTACCCCAATTCCGCGATCTTTCAAGGTTGTAATAATATCCTTAATATCCCCGACCGAAATCGGATCGACACCGGCAAAAGGCTCATCGAGTAGCATAAATTTTGGATCAGCAGCGAGTGCACGCGCAATCTCGGCACGACGTCGCTCACCACCGGATACACTCATACCCAAAGAATCTTTAATATGAGTGATTTTAAAGTCTGCCAGTAGCTCCGCCAACCGTTGCTGACGTTGTGCCTTGGTCATATCTTTACGGGTTTCCAGAATCGCCATAATATTTTCTGAAATCGTCAGTTTTCGGAAAATCGAAGCTTCCTGCGGCAAATAACCAATTCCCTTACGTGCCCGTTCATGCATTGCAAGGTCGGAAAGATCGAGATCATCCAGATAGATTTCCCCCTTGTCCATCCGTACCAGACCGACCACCATATAAAAACTGGTGGTTTTACCGGCGCCATTTGGTCCCAGCAACCCAACAATCTGGCCACTTTCCATGCTGAACGATACATCTTTCACTACCCAGCGTTTATTATAGTTTTTCGCCAGATGCTTAATGGTGAGGGTTTGAATCTGCTGCGATTGCTCCATTAATCACGCGCTCCCGGAAAGGATGTTGAACTAGAAGGTGGAATCACGATTTGTACACGACCAGACGATGAACCGGTTTTGTTTGGTGTTCCGATAGCTTCGATATCGCCTTTGTTCATGCTGTATTTTAAAGTCGCACCACGAATACTAGCACCATCCTGTTGCAGGAAGGCATTACCGGACAAAGTAATAATCCCAGTTTCAGCATTGTAGACAATTTTCTGCGCCTGACCTTTGGCAAGACCTTTGGCCGGATCCACTTTTTGCTGGAACTGTGCCGGGCTGCCTGTCGCTGTAATCAGGCTGATCTGGCGCTTATTGTTCAGATTGGCCACAATCGAATTGGCTTGCAGCTTCATGGTGCCCTGTTCAATGATAACGTTGCCCGAATACGTCGTCACACCCGTCCGCTCATTGAAAGTCGCCCGGTCAGCCAGCAAAGTGATTGGCTGGTTACGGTCAGATGGCAGTGCAAAAGCAGCGATTGAACCGAGTCCAACCACAGTCGCCAGCGTCATACGCTTCAGGAAAGTGTGCATCATTTTGGCTTTAGGAGTTTGGTTCATACTTTCCTCGAATATTAAAGAATTCGTATTGACCATCATTAAGATTGGCTTTAAGACCCTGGCTGACGAATTCAGCCTGTGGAGATTCCACAATCACTGTCTTGTCTGTTTCAATTTCACGTGTTTTCGGAAAAGCAGTCAGTTCTTCAGTACGAAACTGCATTTTTCCATTTTGCATGATTTTGGTGGCGAGCACTTCTTGAGAGAGTACAACTTTTGTATTGTCATCATAACCATGCGCCATTTTGGCAAAGAAAGTCGCATCGACTTTACCATTGTCATAAGTCGATGCTCGCAGATTTTCCAGCTTTGAGGTTTCTAGCTGCAGGTTCTGCTCGAGTCGGTCCACTTGGGCACGAACCGACACCTGGCCTGATTCATCCGTCTGGGTTAAGTTAATATTTTGAGCGGAATAGGTCATGCTGCGCGCAGAGTCTGCCTGCAGCTTGTTGCCCTTGCCGCTGTAATAGTAATAACCACCACTTATTGCGGCAATAATCACAGCCGTAATATATAAAACTTTAGTATCCATAAGCGGTGTACTTAATCCAAAAGATATGACTTATTAATAAGGCGCACGAGTATATTTTTCAAGTAACTCTTGGTACATGCCTTTGGACATTAACAACATATCGCAGATTTCACGCACCGCACCACGTCCACCCTGCGCCTGAGTCACCAGATCGGCACGGCGGCGAACTTCGACATGACCATTAGGCACGGTCACTTTCATGCCGGCAATGGCAAAAGCAGACAGATCAGGCCAGTCATCGCCCATGTACAGGCAATCTTCAGGATCAATGTTGAGCTGCGCACAGGCTTCACGAAGTGCTGTACCTTTATCTTCACGGCCCTGATAGACCAGATCAACACCCAGATCCGACATACGCTTTTCTACAATATTGCTTTTACGTCCGGTGATAATAATCACCTTGATCCCTGCTTGCTGAACCAGTTTCATGCCCAGACCATCACGAATATCAAAGGATTTGATCTCATCGCCAGTATTAGTCAGCGTTACAAAGCCATCACTTAAAATACCATCTACATCAAGCACCAGTGCTGCAATATGACGTGCCTGCTCTAATAATACATAAGATGCCATTTATTAATTTACCCCGGCCTGAATCAGGTCATGCATACTAATCACACCAATGACTTTATTGGCATCATCAACAACTACAAATTGATTAATTTTATGCTCATTCATACGTTCCAGTGCCACCACTGCACGTGCTTCCTGAGAAATGGTCAACGGATTTTTGGTCATCACGTCCTGAATAGCCAGATTGACATCAAAACCTTGCTGCTTATCAATCAAGCGACGCAAGTCACCATCGGTAAAAATCCCCAGCAACACATCATTTTCATCGACGACTGTGGTTAAGCCCAAGCGCTTGTTGGAAATTTCGTATAATACTTTATTCATGGCGGTATCTGGCGAGACTTTAGGTAAATCTGCGCCAGTACGCATCAGATGCTTCACATGCAATAACAGACGCTTACCCAGCGCACCTGCAGGATGTGAGCGTGCAAAATCATCCGAGGTAAAGCCACGAGCATCCAATAAAGCTACCGCCAAAGCATCGCCCAAAGCCAATGTTGCCGTCGTTGACGATGTCGGCGCTAAACCCAGTGGACAAGCCTCCTGAATATTACCCAGCGTTAAAGCTACATCAGCATTTTGTGGCATTGGACCACGATCATCACCACTGATGGTAATCAGCGGAATTTCCAGATGCTTGATCAGCGGCATCAGCATCATGATTTCATCACTCTTGCCCGAGTTTGAAATTGCAATCAGCACATCACCAGCCACCAGCATCCCTAAGTCACCATGACCGGCTTCACCTGGATGCATAAAGAATGAGGGAGTTCCGGTCGAAGCAAAGGTCGCCGCCATTTTACGGCCAATATGACCTGACTTGCCCATTCCGGTAATCACCAGACGGCCAGTACACTGTAGAATAATTTCACATGCCCTGCTAAAACGGTCATCAATCTGTGTTGCTAAAATCTGTAGTGCATTTTCTTCGATGCGCAGTGTTTCAAGTGCGACTTTCTGGAAATCTAGTTGATTCGCTGTTTTTTGTGGATTCAAAGCCTGTTTACCTACGCTAAGGACAGAGAAAAACTCTGGTTTGATGGGCATAATTTTCGCAATTTTAGCATAGCTATGCAATTGTAAGTTTTCTAAATGTAGAAGATTCGACGGATTTTTAATATATTCAGATTGTATTTAACTTGCACAATCTGGTATCTCCACCTCTACATTCGCTTCATTTTTGACGCTGTAAAAGGCGCTTGTTTTTATTTTTTAGGGGAACGCGCTTACGCTATCCAAAATAGGTTTGGTTCAAATCAGACCAGACTCATTCAAATATAATTTAATCATACTGGCAAACACTACCTCTGAAAATGTAAGCTCAATATCGCTATTTCACTTCCTGAACCTCTTCTTTCTAAATCACTCTCGTTGCCTAACTATCCTAAATAACTGAGGCTTTTTGCGCTTTTATCTTTATGAATAATTATGCTTAGGTTAAGATGATTCATCCTTTTATTTGAAGTCTTTTGAACAGCTATGCAACCATTTGTTCTATATAACTCAGAGCAACGCAAAAAAGTAGAATTCGTACCTCGTGTTGAAGGTCAAATTGATCTGTATGTCTGTGGTATGACGGTTTATGACTACTGTCATATTGGACATGCACGTACAGTGGTTGCATTTGACTATATTATCCGTTTCCTGCGTAGCCAAGGCTGGAAAGTCAAATATGTGCGTAATATTACGGATATTGACGACAAAATTATTAAACGTGCCAATGAAAATGGCGAAAGTATCTCAGAGCTAACCAGCCGCTTTATTGATGCGATGAATGAGGATTTTGCCAAACTGGGCTGCCTTGCACCTGATGTAGCACCTAAAGCCACAGATTACATCGATCAAATGCAAGCAATGATCGGCAACCTGGTCGACAAAGGTACGGCTTATCCTTCCAATAATGGCGATGTCTACTTTGAGGTCGAGAAATTCGCCAAATACGGTCGTCTATCTGGCCGTAAACTAGAAGATATGCAAGCGGGTGCGTCTGAACGTGTCGATGTCGAAGTTGAAAAGAAACATCCATTTGACTTTGTACTGTGGAAACATGCCAAGGAAAATGAGCCATCATGGGCATCACCGTGGGGTAATGGCCGTCCAGGCTGGCACATCGAATGTTCCGCAATGTCGACCTGCTGCCTAGGCAATCATTTCGATATTCATGGCGGTGGTGCTGATTTAACCTTCCCGCATCATGAAAATGAAATTGCACAATCTGAAGCATCTACTGGCGAACAGTATGTCAATTACTGGATGCATGCCGGATTTATTAATGTCGATGGCGAGAAAATGTCGAAGTCTTTAGGCAATTTCTTCACTATTCGCGACGTGATTGAAAAATTCCATCCGGAAGTGGTGCGTTATTTCATTGTGTCTTCCCATTATCGTAGCCCGGTGAATTACTCGGATGTTGCCTTAAAAGAAGCAAAAAATACCTTGTCTCGTTTCTACCATTCTTTTAAAACCTATCAGGCGGTTTATGGTGATCATCTGATTGAAACTCTGGATGAGGCTTTGGTTGAGCGTTTCAATGCCGCTATGCGTGATGATTTCAATACGCCTGAAGCGATTGCGGTATTGTTCGAAATCAATAAAGAGCTGAATCGTACCGTGAAAGAAGAAAATGCGGAACAGGCAGCGATCTACTACGCAACTTTACGTCACCTGACCAATATTCTCGGTCTGGTACAGCAAAATGTAGATGAGTTCCTCAAATCTGACATTGGTCAAGAAGCTCTAGGATTGTCACCTGAACAAATTGAAGATTTGATTCAACAGCGTCAGGATGCCAAGAAAGCCAAAGAATTCGCACGCGCAGACGAAATCCGTCAATCTTTACTTGATCAAGGTGTTGTTCTTGAGGATACCCGTCAAGGTACAGTTTGGCGCCGTGCTGATTAATTAATCAAACAGATTTATAGGGAGTTGACACTGCTGTGGAATTCTCTATAATTCACCTCATTGCGGGAATAGCTCAGTTGGTAGAGCATAACCTTGCCAAGGTTGGGGTCGGGAGTTCGAGTCTCCTTTCCCGCTCCAGAATACGAAAAACCCTTATCGAAAGATAAGGGTTTTTTTATTGTGTTTGAAAAAAATTTATTAATAAAATGTATATCTCAAATCACTTATTCATCCTCTTTTACCCTGACAATTTTTTTGGGTTATTCATGACAAAGTGCTATTGTGGATAAACTTTAAAACTTTCAATCCCTTTCATAACGATATCGTTTCATGACTTATAAATTAAATGCTCGTCATCTAATTCTAGATCTTTTATATGCCTCTAAAAACTCCACCCTGTCTATTAAGCGGATATTAACTGCTGCTGAATTATTGGGTATATCTGACAATGGTATCCGTGTCGCTGTGGCCCGATTAAATCAGGAAAATGTGATTCAAGCTGTAGAGCGCGGCGTATATCAATTGCTAGAGAAAAAATTCGATACTTCTTTTATCAGCTTAAACAAACACCCTGATATGCAAACGGCGACCACATGGAACGGAAAATATGTATTGGTCTATACCGGCACTTTGGGACGTGTAGACCGTACTGCCTTATCTAAAAGAGAAAAAGCGCTACGTTATTATGGTTTTCAGGAACTAGAGCAAAATGTTTTTATTCGTCCCGATAATTTAACACTAAACCTAAGTCCATTAAAAACAGCTGTAATCCAGTTTGGATTAGATCCTGACGCACGTTTTTTCCAAATCAGTCAACTGGAAAGTGAAACCGAAGTTCGTGATTTATGGGATATCGAAGCGCTACATCAGACCTATCATGCAGTACAGCATGATATCAATGACTGGTTTGAGAATTACCAAAATCTGACTTTAGCAGATGCTGCAAAAAGTGCCTTTTATCTAGGTAAATCTGCCCTGTTTAGTTTACGTGCTGATCCTTTGCTTCCTGCAGAATGGATAGACACCGATGCCCGACAACAATTTGAGCTCGCAGTCCGCAAAATAGAAAAACAGGGTCAACTTTTATGGCAACATTATTTTAAAGACCAAGGGGTCTAATTTATTTCTATTTTATACACAAAAATAAATTGACTGTAATATTTCATCCAAATATATTGAATACAGCAATAAGAACTAAATATAGGCAGAAGAATGATCAGCAAGGTCAGTGTCACAGAACTTTTTAGTCGTGATGAAATTAAAGAACTCACCACGACCTCAGACTTGCACGGTGCCTGGGCAGTAGGTTCGACATGGACCGTAATTGTCATGACCTTTGGCACGGTAGCCTATAGCTGGGAATATTTACCTACGTGGGGGAAAGTCCTGATGTGCGCGCTGGCATTGGCCATTCTTGCTGGACGCCAGCTTGCCATGGCTATTTTGATGCATGATGCCTCGCACCATAGTCTTTTTAAAACCAAATGGTTGAACACTCATTTGACTGACTGGCTCTGTGCACGCCCGATCTGGAATGATGTCAGCAAGTATCGTCCTTATCATCTGAAACATCATGCTAAAACCTCGCAACCAGATGATCCTGACTTGGGGTTGGTAAAAAACTTTCCCATTACGCAAAGCTCACTATTCAGGAAATTCTTCCGTGACCTGAATGGGCAATCGGGGCTTAAATTTCTCGCTGGTCGAGTATTAATGGATCTGGAATTACTGGAATGGAGTGTTTCCAATGACCCCAAGCCAATTCCGCGTGATGATCGCAGCAATTTAGAGTTAGCGAAAAACTTGCTTAAAAATAGTTCTGGTATGTTAATTTCAAATGCAGCAATTTTTTCTGCGCTTTGGGCCAGCGGCCATCCTAAACTGTATTTATTATGGCCTCTCGCCTATATCACCCCATTTCCTTTGTTCATCCGCATCCGTGCCATGGCTGAACATGCCGGATTAGAAACCAGTCATTCTGCCCTTAGCAATACCCGAACTACTCGTGCAGGCTGGCTGGCACGTGCTTTGGTTGCCCCGATTCATGTGAACTATCATATTGAACATCATTTGATGGCCTCTGTTCCGCATCAAAAGCTGGGGAGAATGCACCAGATGTTAAGGGAGCGTGAGTATGTCGATGCTCCGCCAAGTTATCTGGATGTGATTCGTTCACTTTTAAAAAAATAATCAACTTTCCCGATGCTTAGATTATTCCACTTCAATGCTGATGGGTTTCAGCATGTGAATGCGGATGTGAGGATTGTCCCCGATGTTCCGGCGGGCAATCTTCCGCTTCAATCTGCAAGGTCATCTCGGTAATATGATGCTCATGGTGAAGCATCTCAAAGGTCTGATGCCGCAGTTTCTGATAATCCACATTCGGTGCAACCAGATGCACGGTCAGCATGACTTTTTTGGAAGTAATCGCCCAGACCTTGAGCTGATGAATATCCTGGACCCCATCAAGCGCCAAAAGATCGTGACGTAATTTTTCAATATCAATTTCCTCCGGCACACCTTCAAGCAGAATATTGATGCTCTGTTTCAGCAAAATCCAGGTTCTTGGCAATACCCAAAATCCGATTAATACTGCAATGAGTGTATCTATCCACATCCAGCCGGTGAAATAAATCACTAGTGCTCCAATAATCACGCCTACAGATCCCAGTGCATCACTGAGCACTTCCAGATAAGCACCTTTGACATTGAGACTTTCCTGACTACTAGACACCAGAATTTTCATGGAAATCAGATTAATGATCAGCCCCAAAACAGCAACAATCATCATGCCAAGGCTTTGAATTTCTGGTGGATGACTCAAACGCTGATAAGCTTCAAACAAGATATAAATCGCAACCACAAACAGCATTAAGGCGTTAAACAAAGCAGCCAAAATCTCAAAGCGCTGATAACCAAATGTCCGTTTATTGTCTGCCGGTTTTTGTCCAATTTTGATAGCGACTAAAGCGATAGCCAGTGCAGCAGCATCGGTAAACATATGCGCAGCATCAGAAAGTAAGGCCAAACTTTGAGTTAGAAAACCAGCAATCACTTCCACAATTAAAAAAGTGGTGGTTAATCCCAGCGCTATTGATAATTTTCTGGCATTTTTTGCAGTCACGGTGACATGACTATGCTCATGATGATGTGAATTTCCCACCGGCCACTCCTTCCTTCTTATTCAACGAGGACTGTATCCTCAGCATCTTTCAAGTCTTGTTCTGATTCATATTACGCTTGAATTTTACCTATTTAAGTAGTTTTTTTATGAACTGTTTTATCAGTCGGCATTAAATTAAAGTTTTAGCTTTTTCATGTTCTTCCAGCCACGCCTGTACCGAAGCACGCTTAAAATTACCCTCGACATATTCTATTATTTTCACAGGAAGTTTCACCTGATGGCTCAGCAACCGATGCAATATAAAGGCCAGATCAAAGTCTGCAATTGACCAGTGTTCAGTTAACCATATATCCTCCAGCATATGTTCTGCCACATTTAACAATCGCTGAATTTCTTCAGTGATCGGAGCTGTAAGAGGTGTAGATATTTTTGGTGGATGAAATACCGAATCGGAAGGCATTTGCTGGCGGATTTGCATAAAATCCGTTTTGACCAAGGCTTGTATGGCCCGACATTTAGCTCTGGCATGAATTTCCTTTGGATATAAGGCTGGATACTTAGGTGCTGGAAAGGCATCTTCCAAGTATTCAGTGATCGCCCATGATTCAAACAGGCTAAAGTTATCTACTATTAAATACGGAACTTTAGCACTTGGACAAATGGCTTGATAAGCCGCAGATTTCTGTTGCTGCTGATCTAAATCGACCACTATTTCCTGAAAATCTAAACCCTTTTCTTTTAAGGCAACATAGACCGACATGGCATAAGGGCTGATTCTGTTTTTATCGACATATAAACTTATATTTTGCATATCCTTGATCCTGATAGGCTTGTTGTTTTTATTCAGTACGGCAGCCTTACTCTACTCTCTTTCCTATATAAAAGGAAAATGACCCGCTTCATGTAGCAATCACACAAAAATGTTTATACAGTTGCCGATAGCGAAGCGATATTCATTATTTTCTATAATGTATGTGATGTGAGGCATAAAGCCTTTTATTTTGCTTTTGATTCACGTTAAATTAAATCATTCTCTTGATATCAAAAAACTATGCTGAACTTAGCTCACCTCCCCGATACCGTGTATGCCATTCAACATTTGGCTTTTGAAGACTTAGGTGCTTGGGAAGATATTTTTTATCAGCTCGGCTTACGTGTGCGTTATTTCGAAGCCGGTATCGATGATCTCACCAAGGCGTTTGAACATCCCGGATTAACAGTTATTCTCGGTGGCCCGATTGCAGTCTATGAAACTGAGGATTATCCTTTTTTACAACAGGAAATGGACTTACTTAAAGTTCGCCTGCAAAAGAATTTACCGACGTTAGGCATCTGTTTAGGTGCGCAGTTAATTGCTGCTGCCTTGAATGCCAAAGTCTATCCGGGAGATGTGAAGGAAATTGGCTGGTCTAAACTCAGTCTTACTTCTATTGAAAATAATCCACTAAAAGCTCTTGAAGATATCGACATCCTGCATTGGCATGGTGATACCTTTGACTTACCTGAACAGGCAGAGTTACTGGCCAGCTCTGACCTTTATCCAAATCAGGCTTTTCAGGTAGGACAAAACATTCTGGCACTACAATTCCATGCTGAAGTGGCCAGTGAAAGTTTAGAGAAATGGCTGATTGGACATACCTGTGAGTTACGCAAAGCCCAGATCAATATTCCTGCCTTACGGGCGGATCATCAAAGCTATGCAACCGCGCTTGAACAGGCAGCCAGCTCGGTATTGATGCATTATTTAGAAAACCTACAACTTAAATAACCGTAATAAAAAAGCACCCAATTGGGTGCTTTTTTAATTTGTCATGCTTATTTTTTCAGAGCAGGTACAGAAGCCTCGGTAGTAATGTTTACTGTAATTTTATCGCCCACATTTGGAACATAACCGCCTACCCCAAAGGCTGAACGGTTAAATGAAGTGGTTGCATTAAAACCTATCGTTTGTAATTTGGTCATTGGGTGTACACCCTGTTTATTCAAAACTGCATCCAGTACCACAGGCTTAGTGACATCTTTCACGGTTAAGTTACCGGTGATTTTGTATTTGTTTTTGCCTAAAGCCTGAACTTTAGTACTTTTAAAAGTGATATTCGGATATTTGGCAGCATCAAAAAATTCTGCTGTCTTAATATGATCATCCAGTGCTTTCACATTCGTATTAATGCTTGCAACCGGGATGTTCACATTGACCGAGGAATTCGCAGGTTTTGCATTATCAACATTAATGGTACCCTGGATGTCACTGAAGTTTGCAGATGGTGTAGAGAAACCAAAGTGGCTCCAAGAGAACACCGTTGCTGAATGAGTCGGGTCAATCGTATAGGCCACTGGTTTTGCCATAGAAACTGTTGCTACAGATACGACCGCCAAGCCTAATGCTAATGTTTTGAAATTCATGTTTTTATCTCACGTTTTGGATGTTATTAAGTGTATAGAATCTGGAACCGTTTACAGCCCTAAAGATAAAACGTTTTGTTGCAGCGATGAAACGATAAAATTGTAAGTTATTTTTTTAATTTTTGAGCTTTAATCCATACGGTACTGAATGAATCCTGTTTTCTTAGCGACTTTGTTATACAACACTTGTGCCTGATGGTTTGATTCCTGAGTCAGCCAGTAAACCCGGTCGCAATTACGCTGCTGCGCTACCTGATAGACATGTTGAATCAGCTTGCGCGCCACGCCTTGTCCGCGATAGTCCGGATGGGTAAATAGATCCTGCAAATAGGCATAAGGTCTTACTGTCCAGCTACTGTTATGTTCGATAACATGCACAATTCCTACGACCTTTCCATCAATCAAGGCCGCAAAACCGTACATTGAATCTAATTCATAATTGGTTAATTTATCCCAGGTATTTTCACTTACCTCTTCAGAAATTTGCGTCTGATAAAAGCGTTGATAGTCTTGCCATAAAAATAGCCATTCTGCCTGTGATATTTGCTCTAAAGATTTGATCTGGATCTGGGGCTGTATATTCATGTTTAACCGCTTCTTTGGCTTATTTCTTTAATTTAAGTCATTTCGATAGTAGTCGCTGAATTTTTATAGCGGCCTAAACTTAGCTTTATCTCATCTGGTGCTCATAAGCAACCTGTCAGATGAAAATCATCCGGCATAAAAAAAGTCCCAATCAGGGACTTTTCATGCTTTATGTTTAAAGTTTTTCAACCAGAATACGATCAACCTGTTTTAGGCCAGTCGTCTTTTCATGATTTTTACGACGCACTTTAATGATATTTTCTTCGGCTAATTCTTGCAGCATTAAATCAACTGCAACCATCGCTTCAAGAGGTAATTCCTGTCCGATCCACTTGAGTTCGCCTGCATCCATTAAAATAATTTCATCGTTAATTTGTTCATACAAGCTCATGTTCATCTCACTCTTTCATTTCGACTATGGGAGAACTTTCTAACGATTGCCACATCAAAACAACGCTAAAAAGCGAAAAAATAAAAGACGCCCCAAAAATGGAGCGTCTTTTAAAAAACTGCTTAATCAGTTGATTATGCAGTAATCTCTTTTATAGCTGCTACAACTGCTTCAGTAGTAATACCGAAGAACTGGAACAGATCTTTTGCAGGTGCAGATTCGCCATACGTTGTCATACCGATTACGCGACCATCAAGACCCACAAATTTCCACCAGTAATCAACATGTGCAGCCTCAACAGCAACACGTGCACGAATATTTGATGGAAGAACCGCTTCACGATAAGCTGCATCTTGCTTCATGAATTCTTCAGCACATGGCATAGACACGACACGCACGCCTTCAAGCTGTGCATAAGCTTCCATTGCCAGAGATACTTCAGAACCAGTTGCAATGATGATGGCTTTCAATTCGCCTTTTTCTTCAGCCAATACATAGCCACCTTTCGCAGCGTTCTCAATTTGAGCTTGAGTACGGGTTTGGAATGGCAAGTTCTGACGAGAGAAGATCAATGCGGTTGGACCTTCAGCACGCGTTAATGCAGATTTCCAAGAAATTGCTGCTTCAACGGTGTCACATGGGCGCCATGTATTTAGGTTTGGTGTACCACGAAGGGATGCGATCTGCTCAACAGGTTGATGCGTTGGGCCATCTTCACCCAGACCAATTGAGTCATGCGTATACACATGGATCACGCGCTGTTTCATTAATGCAGACATACGTACCGCATTACGTGCATATTCCATAAACATCAGGAATGTTGCTACATAAGGGATGAACCCGCCATGCAGTGCAACACCATTCGCGATTGCAGTCATACCGAATTCACGTACGCCATAGTGTACGTAGTTACCTGCCGGATTGTCTTGTACGCCTTGCGCGCCTTTCCAAAGGGTCAGGTTAGAACCTGCAAGATCCGCAGAACCACCTAGAACTTCTGGCAATAATGGAACAAGTGCTTGCAATACATTTTGGCTGGCTTTACGCGTTGCAATTGTTTCAGCTTTGGCATTCACTTCTGCAATATAGGCATCCGCTTTTGCAACGAAGTCAGCCGGTAATTCACCAGATAAACGACGTTTAAATTCAGCGGCTTCAGTTGGATATTTTGCAGCATAAGCAGCAAATGTTTCGTTCCAAGCTGCTTCTGATTCAGCACCTTTGGCTTTCGCATCCCAAGCTGCATAAACATCTTCAGGAATCACAAATGCTTCGTCAGTCCAACCTAGCGCTTCACGAGTCAACACGATTTCGTCATGACCGAGTGGTGCACCATGACTGTCTTCTTTACCTTGCTTGTTTGGTGAACCCAAACCAATCACGGTTTTACAGATAATGATGGTTGGTTTAGCAGTTTCAGCTTTCGCCTCAATCGTTGCCTGACGGATTGCATCTGCATCGTGGCCATCAACTTTAATCACTTGCCAGCCGTATGCCAGAAAGCGTTGTTCTGTATCGTCAGAGAACCAGCCTTCCACTTCGCCGTCAATCGAGATGCCATTGTCGTCATAGTAAGCAATCAATTTGCCTAGACCCAATGTACCCGCCAAAGAACATGCTTCGTGAGAAACACCTTCCATCAAACAGCCATCGCCGAGGAAGCAATAAGTGAAGTGATCTACAACTTGGATGTCGTCTTTGTTGAATTGCGCAGCTAGAGTTTTTTCAGCCAGTGCAAAACCGACAGCATTCGCGATGCCTTGACCTAAAGGACCAGTCGTCGTTTCAATCCCTGGTGCATAGCCCAACTCCGGGTGACCAGGTGTTTTAGAATGAAGTTGACGGAATGCTTTAAGATCTTCAATCGAAAGATCGTAGCCCGTTAAATGAAGAAGCGCATATTGAAGCATAGAGCCATGGCCATTTGATAATACAAAACGGTCACGGTTTGCCCAATTCGGGTTGGTCGGGTTGTGGTTCATGAATTCACGCCAAACCACATCAGCGATATCTGCCATCCCCATTGGAGCACCTGGATGTCCTGAGTTTGCTTTTTGCACAGCATCCATTGCCAATACACGAATTGCGTTTGCAATACGACGTTCATTAAGCGGGGTTGTCATAAATCAGAGTCCAAAATATTCAGAAATAGGAAATGATGAAAAGACTTTCAAAACTGCTGTCTATTGTCTTAAAAAAACAGCGAGGGGTAAAGACTAACCAACAATATTTATCAGTTTATTGAGTGTCTCTTGCCTTATCGTACAATTATTCCACATTTCTTCTTCGGCTTTGATTCGCTCTACTGGTTTACAGATTGAATTATCCTGCATTTCAAAAGCGACTTTAATTTCTGTATCTGGATTTCAAGCTGATAAACAGGATTGAATTTATGCTGATTTTGTTTCTATTTCATATGTCTCACACCATTATTTTTGAAGAAAATTCATACAATTCTCTGATGTATTCATAATGTAATTTGTATTAAATTTTATAAAATATTGGCAGGATTGTTTGATATACAGGTGAAATCTAATTTGCTTAGGCTAATTTCCAACCTCGGCAGACTTATTGTCCTTGACAATCTTTAGGCAAATAGCGCTGCTGAATATCAGTGGAATAACATTTGCCACTATGAACATCAAAAGCGACTGATTTCCCGCGAATCGCAGTATCTACACCCTGCTCTCGTATCTTGAACTCTATCCGGCAAGCGGCATTAATAATGACTTTTTCGATATATTGACCATGCCCACCAATCTGGCGTCCGGCATCACAGTGCTGATCCGAAGCAATAAACTGGGTTCGATATGCTCCAGCCTGTTCAAACACTTCGGCCAATTGATTACGCACGACATAAGCTTGATAACTCATAAAAGCCATCGTCACTAAAATCGCGATAATGATGAGCACGATCAGCACTTCAATCAGGGTAAATGCCTTTTGATACATGATTTCTGATCTCCTTACAGTCTTGCTCCAAGAAGTCCATAGCAAAAGATGTCGCCATTCCTAACCAGCTAATGTGGAAGACTTAGCGCTAATATGAAGATATACCCGAACATCAACAAGACATTTGGTCGCAAGGCGCACAGCCTGAATCTGCTTTATTGATGTAATGATCACTTGCTTAAGTAAATTTTGAATTTTGAGCTTTGTATTTTTTCTATCGTCTATTTTTTTAAGATTTAATCGGAAATCTAAGCATTTAATTTTCTGACAGTCTGACGGATTAAAATATTGTTGCTTCATATTCCCCAATCAATAATGCTGTCTAAATAGACATATCAATTTTTTTAATTCTATTAATCAATTAAAAACACAATAATTTGAAACAATTTCGACCAATTTTGTCGTGTTAAGCTAGTCCTAGAGCGCAACTCGATGTAACATATCGGGTCTTTAAAATTAACTGTGATAGGACTATGCGCGAGTACGCTGTATTTACTTCGGAATCTGTAAGCGAAGGCCATCCAGATAAAATGGCTGACCAAATCAGTGACGCTATTTTGGATGCAATCTTAAAAGAAGACCCATATGCACGGGTTGCTTGTGAAACGCTTGTAAAAACAGGTGCGGTTGTACTTGCCGGTGAAATCACAACGACAGCAAATGTTGATTTTGAGGCAATTGTACGTCATACCGTAAACGGAATTGGTTATCACCATTCTGATCTTGGTTTTGATGGTTCAACCTGTGCCGTGATCAACATGATTGGTAAACAGTCACCTGAAATTGCTCAAGGTGTCGACCGCCAGAAACCTGAAGATCAGGGTGCCGGCGACCAAGGTTTAATGTTCGGTTACGCCAGCCGCGAGACTGATGTATTAATGCCTGCGCCGATTTCATATGCGCATCGCTTGATGGAAAAGCAGGCTGAATTACGCCGTAATGGCACCTTGCCATGGTTACGCCCAGATGCAAAAAGCCAGGTAACGTTTGCTTATGAAAATGGCGTACCAGTTCGTTTAGATGCAGTCGTTCTTTCGACTCAACATGATTCTGAAATCACTCAAGCGAACCTGAAAGAAGCTGTGATTGAAGAGATTGTGAAGAAAATCATTCCTGCTGACATGTTCCATGCGGACACCAAATTCCACATCAACCCAACGGGTATGTTTGTGATCGGTGGTCCTGTGGGTGACTGTGGTTTGACTGGCCGTAAAATTATCGTAGATACCTACGGCGGTATGGCACGTCACGGCGGTGGTGCTTTCTCTGGTAAAGATCCATCTAAAGTTGACCGCTCTGCTGCGTATGCAGGTCGTTATGTGGCGAAAAACATCGTTGCTGCTGGCTTGGCTGACAAGTGTGAGATTCAGGTGTCTTATGCGATTGGTGTTGCTGAGCCAACTTCAATTTCAATCAATACATTCAATACTGCAAAAGTCTCTGAAGAATTGATTATTGCACTGGTTCGTGAACATTTCGACTTACGTCCATATGGCATTACCCGTATGCTTGACCTGATCCAGCCAATGTATAAGCAAACTGCTGCTTATGGTCACTTCGGTCGTGAAGGTTCAGATACTGCATTTACTTGGGAAAAAACTGACAAAGTGGAAGCGCTTAAAGCCTCTGCTGGTCTATAAGTTTTTCTTAAAAAAAGCCTGCATCATGCGGGCTTTTTTCTGTCTTTCATTTCTTCATTTTTAGAATTATCTCTGGCTCATGATGCCAAATATCTAAATACCAAACTTCATACTATAATCTGCATGTCGAATGATAGTTTTGAAGCTCCCCTCTCTGTGAATATCACTATTCCATGAAACTTAAAACAACTTCCGACTGTGCCATTACAGTATAAGTATCGAAAAAAGTTACAGTTAATCAACAAATGTTGATCTATTTGCTAGCATAAATCTAAACAAATGGCTGCTAAATTAGATTGCAGCTCTACAACAACAAAAGGATATTACTCGATGAATAAATTACTGATTGCTTTAGGTTTGGCGACCACTGTTGCCTTAGTCGGCTGTAGTAAAGAAGAAGCGCCTGAAACCGGCGCAACCACAGGTGAGCATTTAGAAAATGCAGCCAATCAAGCCGGTCATGATATGGAAGATGCCAGCCGTGAGGCTGCGGTAGAAACCGAACGAGCAATGGATAATGCCGCGGAAAATACTGCTCAGGCAGCGGACGAAGCAGCTGCTGCAACGTCTAGAGCAGCAGATGCCACTGCGGAAGCAGCACGTAAAGCAACTGCAGCAACAGCTGCGGCAGTTGAGGAAGGTGCCGGAGAAGTTCGGGAAAAAGCTGAAAACTGATTTTAGGATTCAGCTTGATGTTTAAAAGCCTGCGATTGCAGGCTTTTTTATCAGAGATGATTTTAAATATCGAATTATCTAAATTGAAATTGCATTATTTCTTGATGGGATCAATTTTTTATCTAAATGATTCGATAAAATCAAATAAATTGATAAAACTTATCAAGTATTAGAATGACTTAATTGTGATTGAATCGGCAAAACGGGCTGCATTTAAACTGAAATTCAGTAGAATACCAGCCTTTATTTTTAAAATTTAATCTCCCATGTCAGTCATTGTTGCTGCTTCCCAACGGTCGAATATTTCGGTCTGGGCAGCTTTTATTTTGCTTATCATAGGTACAATCGGTGCCTATCAAATCGTAGGCTTAAATCAGGCCCTATTATTTTTGGTTGGTGGTGCACTGGGCATGACCCTGTACCATGCTTCATTTGGTTTTACTTCGAGCTGGCGTGTCTTTATCAAGGAACGTCGCGGCCGTGGTTTACGTGCGCAGATGATTATGCTGGCGCTGGCAGTTTTACTGTTCTTCCCCGCTTTAGGTGCAGGTGAATTGTTCGGCAACCCAGTCAAAGGCAATGTTAACCCTGTTTCCATGTCAGTCATGATTGGTGCCTTTATTTTCGGTATCGGTATGCAGCTCGGTGGCGGTTGTGCATCAGGTACCCTGTATACCGTAGGTGGCGGTAGTGCACGTATGCTGGTGACGCTCTTGTTCTTCTGTATCGGGTCTGTGATTGCGACCTCCCACCTTGACTGGTGGTTTGCCCTGCCACATCTTGAGCCTATTTCACTGGTAGAAAGTTTAGGCGTCCTCCCTGGATTGCTGTTGAGCTTTATCGTTTTTGCCATCATTGCTGCGGCGACTGTTTATTTTGAAAAGAAACGTCATGGTAGCCTAGAAATTGAGCCACGCAGTGAATATCAGGGCTGGAAGCGCTTTGTTCGTGGTCCATGGCCTCTGATTTGGGGCGGTATTATTCTGACCTTGCTCAACTTTGCCACTTTGGCACTGGCAGGTCGTCCTTGGGGCGTGACCTCTGCGCTGGCAGTTTGGGGTGCCAAAGGTGCTACGCTCGTAGGTGTTGATGTAGCTTCTTGGGATTATTGGCAAAAAGCAGGCAATGCCAAAGCACTGGCAGAATCATTATGGTTTGATATTACATCAATGATGAACTTCGGTATTATGCTGGGTGCTTTGTTGGCAGCAAGTTTGGCAGGTAAATTTGCGCCGAATTTCAATATTCCAAAACGTTCACTGATTGCTGCTGTTGTAGGTGGCATAATGCTGGGCTACGGCGCACGCTTAGCTTATGGTTGTAATATCGGCGCATATTTCAGTGGGATTGCATCTGGTAGTCTGCATGGCTGGTTATGGCTGGTGTTTGCCTTTATCGGCAATGGCATTGGGGTAAAACTTCGTCCAATCTTCTTCCCGGATGAGAAACCGCAGCCTGAAAAACTGAGCGGTTGTTAATTTTTAAAATCAAAAGCCCATCTTGATGATGGGCTTTTTTCTATCTTTGAGATTTACAGCACAGCTTTTAAATTACAGCCATAACCCATGGTCTGCTGGACCTGACGATAAGTCGTATAACGATCCAGAATAAAAGTATAAAAATGATCAGCGTCGGAGAAATTTGCTTTTAAATTTTCATTCTTGGCATTAGGCAATTTAATGTCATCGACCAGTTCCAGATTGTAATGTCCCAAGCGGTACATATCGGCAAAATAACTATTCATCATATCGCAATAGGCAATTTTACTGGGTTTTAATGCCGTACTGCTAACGAGATGCTGGTTCAAGCTTTGCAGATTATTGACATCTAAAGGAAACTGGTGTGCGAAAGCAATGCTTTCGACTTTCTTAAATTTCTGAAAGTCTTGGGCTAACTGGACATTGAGTGCATCAAAACGTTGCTGCAGTTCCTGTGCGGTCTGAACCTGATATTTGGCTGGATCTACGACCGGTTTTTGTGGTTGTTCCGAACATGCAGTTAATCCAGTGAGCAGCGCTAATGACGTTAGCCATACCTTCATGTTTATACACTCAATTTAAATATACCAATGCTTATTATGCCTGAAAGCAGCTTGATGTACTGTTTAAAGTAATTTCTCATTCATATAACGCCAGTAGCGCTTTGGCACATATTGAATATGCAATTTCATGTTCTTGCGCGCCTGAATATTCACACTGTTAAAATAGTCTTTCCAGAGCTGATCATATAGCAGCTCTTGATCATCCAGTTCAATACTGAATGATTGACTATGACCAATCCGGATTTGTGGATCGATTATTTCAGCGTTCATCTCGACCTGATGCATCTGCCTTAAATCATAATAAATACCGTAATTACGCTGCTCGTCATAAATCAGCCAGCTTTGATCCTGATAACGCTCCTGAAAATGTCGGGAAATAATCGGCAAGACATTAAAATCCGGTCTGACCAGACTCAGAAACAAACCATCTTTGGCTTTTTTAAAGCGTACAAAAGCCTCCATACGATGCTTTTCCCGCCCCACTTGCTTGGCCCATTGCGACATGCCGATCACCGCAGTATGACCATAATCTTTATCGACTGGACGCTGGTTTTGAAAGACATAGACTGCAAAATCAAAAAGAGTCTGGAACGCTGCTTCCTGCTCTGACAAAAACGTATAGTAAAAAGCACGCAAACTGCTGGAAGATACTTTCTGCTTTAATCCCTGCCACACCCGCTGCCCATGCTGATCATTAGAGGCCACATGGATAAATTCATCAAATAAACCTGTTTGTGCTTGAGGATTGGCCGTCACTATCACGTTAAATTCTTTAAACTCGAAAGCACGAAATACACAACTGAGCAGACCAGTCATGCTGCCATCAAAACAGTAACTTGCCACTAGAAACCCAATCCTAATTGAGGTGAAAGTTGCTGCTGATATTTGGATTGTCCTGACATCAAAATTTGCTGGCGAATCTGATGGGATTGCTGATCTTTCTTAAATTTCGGTGTATCTGCACAGCGGATAAAATGCTGCGCCCGGTTATAAGCCACGCCCATGCGTTTTAGCTGGTCAATATGAATCTGTCCAAAACGGCGGGCCTGTACAATTTTCTGAGCGGAACGCACGCCTATGCCGGGTACCCGTAGAATCATTTTATAGTCGGCACGGTTAATATCGACTGGAAAGGCTTCAGGATGACGCAAGGCCCAACTGAGTTTGGGATCAATCTCCAGCTCCAGATTCGGATGCTGCTCATCGACAATTTCATCAGCAGCAAAGCCATAAATACGCATTAGCCAGTCGGATTGATACAGACGATTTTCTCTTAATAATGGTGGTGCTGAGCCGATGGCGGGTAAGGCTTTCTCTTCAGGGTTAATCGGAATATAACCAGAGAAATACACCCGTTTCAGCTTGAATTCCTTGTAATGCCGATCAGCCATCAAAATAATATCCTGATCGGTTTCACTATGCGCGCCCACCACCATCTGTGTGGTTTGTCCGGCAGGTACAAACTTGGGGACTGACTTGATCAGCTTGCGTTCATCTTTGAGCTGGATCAACCGGTCGCGTACAATGCCCAAGTCTTTTTGTACTTCGGCATGGGTTTTCTCAGGCGCAAATTTTTGCAGTCCCGCTTCCGTCGGTATTTCCAGATTAATACTCATACGATCGACATACAGTCCAGCTTCGGTAATGATCTCCTGTGATGCACCCGGAATAGTTTTCAGATGGATATAGCCATTAAAGTTTTCTTCGAGTCTAAGTTTTTTGACCACCTGCAGCATCCGTTCCATGGTGTGATCGGCCGATTTAAAAATCCCCGAACTGAGAAACAGACCCTCAATATAATTACGCCGATAAAAATTCATGGTCAGATCCACGACTTCCTGCACGGTAAATGCAGCACGCTGGACGTCATTGGAACGGCGCGAAACACAATAGGAACAGTCAAAAATACAGACATTAGAGAACAGAATTTTCAATAAGGACACACAGCGGCCATCTTCGGTATAACTATGACAGATGCCATTCCCGGTATTGCCCACGCCCTTGTCTTTATTTTTACGGTTGCTACCGCTGGATGAGCACGACACATCATACTTGGCAGCATCGGCTAAAATTTGCAGTTTTTCACGGATACGATCAGACATGAGCTCAAAAAATATTTGACCAAAAGGCTATTATAAGGTGTTCAATTCTAGGCTAATAAAAGTTCTATCTTTTTGGCGACGTAGCGTGTCGCAAGAAATGTAAATAACACGTAACCCATGCTGCAGTATTTCAAAATAAAATAACCAATATGATTTGCTTAATTTTGTGCTCAAAGGCAAAGTAAAAGCATAACAAGGAGCAAATCTATGTCTTTATTAGAAAATCTCGGAATTAAACATCCTATTTTCTTGGCACCGATGGCAGGTGTCTCTACGCCCGAGCTTGCTGCCGAAGTGTCCAATCAGGGCGGCTTGGGTTCACTAGGTCTGGGGGCCAGCAGTATTGATGCAGCTCGGCAACAGATTTTAAAGACTCAAGAACTGACAGATTGCCCTTTTCAGGTTAATTTTTTCTGTCATGACACTGTTCCTGTAGATGAGGCTGTAGCGCAGGCATGGATTGCACAGTTTAAAGATAAATTTGCCGAATATGGCGCTCAGGCACCAGATCATTTGGAGTGTATTTATCCGAGTTTTAAAGACAATGATGACTTTCTGAATCTGGTATTAGAAATCAAACCGCGAGCAGTCAGCTTTCATTTTGGGATTCCACATCCGCATCAGATTCAAGCCCTAAAACAAGCAGGGATTCTGACCATGGTATCTGCCACCAATTATGCCGAAGCTAAAGCCATTGATGCAGCCGGAATTGATATCATTATTGCGCAGGGTATTGAGGCTGGTGGCCATCGCGGGATTTTCTCGACCAAGTTTGATGCTTCAGTCAAAACCTCCAATCTGGTGAAACTGATCAAACAGCATTCTTCCTTGCCGATTGTAGCGGCAGGCGGGATTATGACGGGTGAGCAAGCGCGTCAAATGATGGATTTCGGTGCAGATGCCGTGCAACTTGGGACTGCATTTGTGCAGTGTAAATCTTCTAATGCCAATGATGCCTATCGTAAAGCCTTATTTTCCAAGCCACTCACTCAGGTGAGTGCCAGTATTTCCGGTCGTCCTGCACGTGGCATTATTAACCACTGGCATATTGAGGTGGATACACCCGATCGGCTGGATGTTCCCGCTTATCCATATACTTATGATCTGGCCAAGCAATTACATGCTGCTGCTGCCAAACATGGGGATCAAGGTTATGGTGCATTCTGGGCAGGTTCGAACGTGGCACAAATTCGTGAAATGGAAGCTTCCGATCTGATTAACCAGCTCATACTGGAAATGAAGCATCTTTAATACTTGAATCATAAAAAAACCTCTCCACATGGAGAGGTTTTTAATTTATCTAGAATTAGCGTGTGACACGATGCCAGGCATCTTTAACTGCAAATTTCGCTTCTTCCCAGTTGAGGCGAGACTCACCTTTTAACTGTTCCCACTTGGTACGTAGTTCAGGTTCGGCACGGTCAAAATCCGTATCATGCTCATACATCGGACGATTTTCATAACCGACCCGGTAAGCACCGCGATAATCACGATCATAATCTAGATCGCCATATGTGCTCCGCGTTTCATTGAAATACGGGCGATTATGATACTCATCTCTCCAGTAATTATCTTCTGCACTCAAATGATCTGGATGTCGATAATTATCTGCCTCAGGCAAGTTCTCTGGATGCTGGTAATTATCTGTCTGCTTCCCATGATCAGGCGTTGCAATGTCATTACCTGCAATACCGCCAACTACTCCACCGATAATACCACCCACCACTGCACCTGGAGGACCACCTACTAGACCTGCAACTGCGCCTACCGCAGCTCCACCCAAAGTACCGGCACTGGTCGCAGCCAGATTATCCTCACCTTCATTCATGTCTGGAACACGAGGATTATCTTTCACGGGTGTATTCAAATCTGGACGAGCGTTAGTATCAGTCGGATTGATATTTAGGCCTTCACTGCGTTCTTGTGGCAATTCCGTTGACGTTTTATGGCTAAACTCTGTGACTGGACGATTGGTATTTGTCATTACAGATCTCCCTCAATGATGACGATAAACAAGATGGATCACATCTGGTTTATATCTGGATAGGTTCATCATAGAGGAAGCTTGAGTAAGCAATGTCCAAGTCCTGTCCAGTTTAAGTGAACAAACTGTGCTGCTATGTATTAGACAGGCTGAAGTGTAAACAGAATGCAAAAATCAGCCCGCTCAAGATAAAAAAGGTAGGGATTTCATGCAAAAAATATTAAATGATTCGCTGAATTTTGCCCGTCATTACTTGGTTTCCAGTAAATTCACCTGCTCGACTTGTACATCATTCATGGTTAAACCATGTTCTAGCAATGCATTAAAATAATCTTCTACCACACGATACTGGTCAGCCGTATTTTCCACCTGATACATGTTCTGGCGAAACTCGTTGCTGGAACGCAAACCTTTGGTGTACCAAGCAATATGTTTACGGGAAATCCGGCAGCCGGAATACTCGCCGTAAAATTCGTATAATTCTGTCAAATGTCCCAGCAGTACATCTTTAACTTCTGTAATACTCGGTGCATCAAGATGTTGACCGGTTTTCAAATAATGGGCAATTTCACGAAAAATCCAGGGCCGACCTTGTGCTGCACGACCAATCATAATTGCGTCTGCACCAGTATAATCCAGCACATATTTGGCTTTTTCCGGACTGTCGATATCACCGTTAGCAATCACGGGAATCTTCAACATTTCCTTTACGTCTTTGATTAAAGAATAACGCGCGGTATTCAGGTACATATCTTCACGGGTACGGCCATGTAAAGCCAGTGCCGCAATTCCGGCTTGTTCAGCACGTTTGGCGACCCGTATAATATTTTCCTGGCCGTTCAAATAACCAAGACGGGTTTTTAAGGTCACTGGCACATCAACTGCAGCCACAACTGCATCCAGAATACGCGCAACTAGATCTTCATCCTGCAATAAAGCAGAACCGGCGAGTCGGTTACAGACCTTTTTGGCTGGGCAGCCCATATTAATATCAACAATTTGCGCACCATTGGCCACCTGATAACGTGCCGCTTCAGCCAGATCATGGGGATCTGAACCAGCAATCTGCGCTGAAATCGGTGCCAGCTCTCCATCAAAATTGGCACGATATAAGCTCTTTTTACTCATGCGCAAAGTTTTGTCAGATGTCATCATTTCACTGACCGCATGGCCTGCACCAAAGTATTTGCACAAGGTTCTAAACGGACGATCGGTCACACCTGCCATGGGAGCGACAATCAAATTGTTTGACAGTTGATATGGACCAATATACATATAAATTCATCACTTTTTTGATGGGCATAGTATACTGCATCTGCCTTATTCGCTCATCTTTTCAATTAATTTACGACACCATGAATAAAACTTTCGCTTCTTGTTTTTCTTTTAAGTCATTGTCTGTACTTGCACTTTCTCTGAGTCTTGCCGGCTGTGGCAATGGTTCATGGTGGTCAAAAGAGGATGAACCGACACTTGAAGTTGAACATATTCGTAAAGCTATTCCAAGCCGTGTCAACCAACGTGAGTCTTGGGCACAAGATATTTATGACATCACAGAGCAGCTTGGCATTCCTCAAACCAAGGAAAATGTTTGTACGATTGTGGCAGTGGTTGATCAGGAATCTAACTTTGTTGCAGATCCTACTGTTCCGGGTTTGGGTGAAAAGGCAGTTAAGGAAGTCCAAGGCCGTCTTGATGAAAAATTCAAAGATAAACTTGGTCAAGCAATTGGTGGCACAGTTGCAGGATATTTCCAGGAAGTTCTCAAGAACCATCCGAGTCCTGAAGACAACTACTTGAGCCAGATGCGCCGGGTCAAAACGGAACGTGAACTCGACGAATTATATCGTGAAATATTCGATTATATGGCGAAGCACTATCATGTTAGCGCTCTGACTGGTGCTGCCAAACTGGTCGGCCAGAATATTGGCGAGAAAATGAATCCGATTACCACCTTGGGTTCAATGCAGGTACATATCAGCTATGCGAAAGAACATAAACGCCAAGGCGGCAATATCGCGGAGTTACGTACTGATCTCTACAGTCAATATGGCGGTCTGTATTATGGGATTCATCGCCTGATGATGTATCCGGCAGATTATGACAAGCCGATTTACCGTTTTGCGGACTATAATTCCGGTATGTATTCCAGTCGAAATGCTGCTTTCCAGAGCATGTTGAATGATTTAACTGAGGCCGAACTCGATCTGGATGGCGATTTATTACTCTACACCAAAGATGGCGCGATCCGTTCGCAGAAGAGTCAATCTGAGCGTGAGTTAATCAGTGTTTTTGCCAAAAATAATTTTATTATTACTGAACGTCAAATCCGAGCTGATTTAAAGAAAGAAAAAGACAAAGACTTTGAAGATACGATGACTTATCGTGGTGTCAGCAAGCTCTATCAGGAAAAAACCGGTAAAGACCCTATTTATGCGATCATGCCTGAAGTGGTTATTTCCGGACCAAAATTAAGTCGTGATTATAATACCAACTGGTTTGCTACCCGCGTCGATGGACGATATCAAACATGCATGCGCAAAATCAAAAACCTAAAACTCTAGCCTTATTTGATTTTGATGGAACCCTATATCTGCATGACAGTTTTACCGGGTTCATTTTCTACGCCTTGAGAAAACGGCATATTGTGAAACGCGGCCTGCAAATTCTGCCGTGGATCCAGGCTTATTATTTAAAACTGTATCCAGCACACCGCATGCGTCCCAAGTTGTATGTCAGCATGTTTAAAGACAGTGATGCAGAGGAAATTCTGCATTTGGCTCAAGACTATGCACAACAATTGATGCTTAAGTTAAATCCGAAATTATTAGAACAGCTTAGGCAACATCAAGAATTAGGCCATGAAGTGGTGCTAGTTTCCGCATCTCTGGATTTATATTTAAAACCGGTCTGCAGCTATTTAAATATCGATTTAATCTGTAGCGAAGTTGAAATCAAAGCTGGGAAATTGACAGGGTTTTATCAAACTCCTGACTGTAGTAACACACAAAAGAAAATTAGAATTCTAGAAAAATATAATCTGGATAATTATGCTGAAATTTATGCTTATGGGAATAGCAAGGAAGATATAGAAATGCTCAGTCTGGCGCAGCAACGCTATTTTGAGGGTCAAGATCAACAGCTTCCAAAAATTAATATTTCAGCTCATTCGATGCCATATTAGTCCTTTCTATTTTATCTGGCTGACCCTACTAAACACCTTTAGACAATGCTATAAATGGCAGATTAACTTTTTACTTTATGCCTTGAAATTATCTTAAATAGCTTCGCAATCAGGGCTTTTACTTCCTGTAAGTATTAGCCTCCTAAATAAAAAAAACCACTTCAAATGAAGTGGTTTTTTAGCTTTAAGAAAAATTATTTCTTAAACGGAAATGCATATTTCACAATACGTTTGATCACACTGCCGTACTGTTTTACCAAGCTGGCATTGTTATAGTTCAAACCATATTTTTCACAAACAGCTTGGACTTTTGGTGCCATTTGACGATAGCGACGTGCAGGCACATCAGGATACAGATGATGTTCAATCTGATGACTTAAATGGCCGGTTAAAATATGGAAAGCCTCAGAACCAGTCAGATTGGATGAACCACGAATCTGGCGCATATACCAGTGACCACGACTTTCATTTTGCAGTACCGATTTCGGGAATACTTCCACATCTTTGGTAAAGTGACCACAGAAAATGATACTGAATGTCCAGATATTACGCAGACCATTGGCCACCATATTGCCGGTCAAAACCGGTAAAGCCGCAGGACCTGCGATGAGTGGAAAGAATACATAATCTTTAAACAGCTGCTTACCGATTTTATTCTGCATTGGACGCCATTCTTCTTTGGTCTGCTCTTTGCTTTTGCGACCTTTGAAGTATTTACCCAATTCAAGATTCTGAATTGCAACCCCCCACTGGAACAATAAACAGAATGGCACTGCATAAATCGGTTGCAATAAATATCCCGGTTTCCAGCGCTGTTCCGGGAACAGGCGTAATAGGCCATAACCGATATCATCATCCATACCTTTAATATTGGTATAAGTATGATGCTTAAAGTTATGGGTTTGACGCCAGTTGTCTGAAGTCCCTACAATATCCCATTCATAAGTCTGACCATTGAGTTTAGGATCATTCATCCAGTCATATTGACCATGCATGACGTTATGACCCAACTCCATGTTTTCCATGATTTTGGCAAAGCCTAATAAGCCTGTACCCAATAACCATGCTGGCGGGAACCAGCCTGCAAACAATAAGGCGCGACCGGCAATCGACGAATAACGAATAGTTGAATAGACACGGCGGATATATTTGGCGTCTTTCTCACCTAGATCATCTAACACTTCTTGCTTAATCGCATCAAGTTCACGTGCAAGTTCATCAAGTTCAAACTGGGTTAATTCACGGTTTTTAGGATTTTTAAAATACTGTAATTTTACTGGCATATTCATAGGATAAAACTCGCTTATAAGTCGATGACAAGGTCAGTCTGCGCTGAGTTAATACAAATTTTGAACAGGTTGCCGGGTTCGGTATTTTGCGCACCATTGACCAAATTCTTGGTCGAACCTTCTACTTTATTGCAGGCACATTTATTACAAATGCCCATACGGCAACCATGTGTCGGTTTAATATTTTGCTGTTCCAGGCTCACCAAAATGGACTGGCCTTTTGGAATGCTGACAATTTTTTTCGACTGGGTCAGGGTGACATTAATAAAGCCGGTATCCGATTGATCCGCCAAGCTCATGCTGAAGGCTTCACCTTTAAACTGTTTTGCCTGAGCAAAAAGCTGTTCTGCTTTGGATACAAAACCTGAAGGACCACAGCAATATACGATGCTATTTTCCAGATTTTGCAGATCGGTCAGATAGGTTTCATCCAGACGCGCAGCAGCTGGCTGTTCTTGAGTGGCATACACATGAAATGAGAAATTTGCATGTTTCTGAGCAAGTTCTTCAAACCGTGCTTTAAATGCGGCATCCTGATCTTTTTTAACCCAGTACCAGAGAGTAACCGGTGCAGATAGTTCACCTTTTTTGCTCAAGCTTTCCAGCATACTGAGCATTGGGGTAATACCACTCCCTGCTGCAAGCAAGATCAATAGACTCATCTGCACAGGCAAGGTCATATCACCATAAGGCTGACCAAATTCGATCACATCACCTACTTGTGCCTGTTCTGCCAACCAGGTACTGACTTTACCGGCATTGACTTTTTTCACGGTCAATAAAACATGTTGCGCATCTACACGGGTCAAACTATAGCTACGTTCATAACGGATGCCGTTTACCACCACATAGACCGGATGATGCTGCCCTGCTTCACCAAACTTAAATAAGCGATTCACTTGAATTTTCAGACTCAGCATATCCTGTGCTGCATTTTCTATATGCACGATCTTGCCTAATGGCTGATTCAACGACCATACAGGATTGAGTTTCTGAATCCAGAAATTAATTGCATGCTGATCAACTACACTATCAGACAGTGCATTCAATGGCATTTTAAGTTTTTGCAGTACATGCATCGTTTGTGACATCACCTTGGGTTTTTAATTATTATACACATGTATATATATTTGTATATACAACTGTATTTTTTCTAATCATTTCACAAGCTTGACTGGCTCGGTTATAATAAAATGATTCATGCATGAACCTATCGATGAACGAGCCTTCAATGAAAATAAGCAGTGACGCATCTTTATTACAATCGAAAAGCATTGATGAGCCGATTATCGTACGGAGTGTCGGTCGCAAGGCCACCATTACCAAGGAAGAACTGTTTCAGGCTGCGTTGAATCTGATTGGGCCACAAAAAAGTATTTCCTCTTTAAGTCTACGTGAAGTCGCGCGTGAAGCTGGTATTGCACCGAACAGCTTCTATCGTCATTTTAAAGATATTGATGAACTGGCCATTGAGCTGATTGATCGTGCCGGAATTGTATTGCGTCAGATTTTGCATGAAGCACGTCTGCAAGCTTCTCGCCAGAACAGCATCATCCGCAGTTCTGTGGAAGTTTTTATTGCCCAGCTGGATGCCGATGAAGGCAATCTGAGCCTGTTATTACGTGAAGGCTATACTGGCTCCAAGTCTTATAAACAGGCGGTAGAACGCCAGTTAAATTATTTTCAGCAAGAACTTCAGGATGATTTGATTCGTCTAGAACGCCTAAACAACAAGAAGTTATTTCATCCGGATATTGCCGCCAAAGCCATTACCCAACTGGTCTTCAACATGGGCGCCAATGTGATTGATATGCCTGCCGAAGACCGCAAAGAAATTGCCGAACAGACCATGATCATGATCCGGATGATTCTGGAAGGTGCGCGCCATCTGGAAGATTCTCAACTGCGCTAATTTTCCGATTTGCATGAAGCTGTATAAAAGAGACGTAATCAACGTCTCTTTTTTATGAGGATTACAAAAGTGCGAGTTGGGCTTTAACCACCGTTGCAGTGGCTTCCGGATACTCAAGCGGGAACATATGCCCGCCCTCGACCACTGAATAATTAATTTGATAAATCTTGTGCATGCCTTGGGGTAAACCCTGCTGATAAAACTGGCTCTGCTCTGCAGTCATCAAATGAATCGGTACTTCAGGCGGTCGGCGTGGTGTTCTCCACCACCACGCGGGTACTGTCCGGAAGATTTCCGCTTCTACCTGTTTTGGAATGGTTAACGTCACCCCACCGCGTTCAGGTTCTGGCTGAATACCGCTCTCGATATAATCAGCAAAACACTGCTCATCGAAATTTTTAAATAGGCGGTTAGATCTCAAAGCTTCAATCGCGACCTGTTTCGATGGCCAATAATCTTTGCGTTTCAGCGTTATTCCTGCAGGTGTATAACGATCAATACTTTTCAAATTCAGCTTTTTGACCAGTTCAAATATGGCGCTGTTTTTTCCAATCACAAATGGTGGATCCATAATGACTAGTTTGGAAAATAGTTCGGGACGTCGATACGCCGCCATCAGGGTCACCAGACCACCAAAGGAATGTCCTAAGCCAATCACCGGCTGCTGAGGAAATTGCTGCTCGATATCTGCAATGACTTCATCGACCAGATAACGCCAGTCTCGCGTAATTGGATATTGCGGGTTCATGCCAATAAAGGGAATCGCTTTGACCTCATAGTCTTGCTGAAAACAGTCCAGAAACTTTTGATAAGTTGCGGAAGGGATACCATTGGCATGAGTAAAATGTAGGGCTTGCTTCATTATTTTTAAACGCAGCGCGTATTCATCCTGAAATCGTAAGATGAGCTTACCGCTTTAAAGATTTATTCGGCAGCGCACAAATGCTCAAAGCATGACCTCAAAGTCATTTCTCGCTATTTCTAAAAAATAAAAGACTATTTCTGTGATACAGTCAAATGTTGCATCGGTAGAAAAGTCGCTCCGCAACTGGCCTTATCTCCCGCAATGACTACCGCTCTTCCTTTGACTGTAACTGATAAGTCGCTAGCAATTGCTGCGACCATGGTCTGGCATTTTGGACAATAATGCTTCATCCCATTTAGATGCACGGCTATACCATTGATCAAAAAAGAGGGTTCACATTCAGTCACCATGCCGCCATGACTGGTCTTTGTGCCAAGGGTAATCAATGCTTTTGACATACATTTGTCATTCTTATTATTCAGTAGGCTAATTTTAAACAGGAGAAAAATGACAGGCCAGCATTCTCCGACAAAAAAATAATAAACCTGGATTTTGCCCATAAAAAAAGCAGCCGAAAGCTGCATTTTTTAATTGTGTAAAACTTAAGGCTTGACCACGACCATCACCTGAATCGCTTCAGGCGTTACCGATAGACCATCCAGTAGGCTTAGACCTTCTTTCTGCAACTTCTGTAAACGCGCAATTTCATCTTCACGGATACTTGGGTTGAACTGTTTCAGATAGGTCAGGCGATCAATTTCATATTGCCATTTGTTGCCATACACTTCTTTGGCTTGCTGCTTGAAGCCCGGCAATGCACTGCGTGCCAGTTCAAGCGCTTGCTGATAACGAGCTTCAATCACATCACGACGTGCTTTCACCACCTGACGGCAGCTATTGCCATCTAAATGATGCAAGTACGGTTTCAGGATTTCTGGTGCAATCTTCTGGGAGAGATCCTGACCTTTTTCACTAAGCAAGACACGAATCAACTGTTGCGGCAAGCTAGACGGCAAATTCAATGCTTTCGGTGCCACCACATCGACCTTGAACCAGACTTCTAATAATACCGAACCTTGTGGCAATGCTGCCGATTTTAATACCGCAACGTTGGTGCTACCAAAGCCTTGCGTATTGATCATTTCCATCACGCTTTCAGTGAATGGATGTTCAAGGGTCAGGTATTGTGCATCTTCACGGATCTGTGCCTGATCACGATAAAAAGTGGCAGTGATGCCTTCTTCATCCAGCGTCAAACCTTGAACCTGCATTTGATCTGTTGGCTTGATGATCACGGTACCGTTACTTTGCTCGTCAAAGTCAATATTCGTAGACGCCATAAAGCGTTTCATGAAAATCGGCAAAGTGGTATTATCATCATAATCTTCAAGCGCGTTGACAATTTCCTGTGCGACCACTGGACGGCAAGAGTTGTATTCCAGCAGACGGTCACGACCTTCCTGCAATTCAGCTTCCAAAGCTTCACGTTGCACACTGACTTCTTCCAGCAGGTCTTCAAATGCTTGACCTTTGTCTGCAAGTAGACAGTCTTTCAAACGGACAATAAAATTTTCCTGCAAGGTTTGTGCAGTTGGGGAAATATTACTGAAAATATTCAAGGCTTCGTTATACCAGCGGAACATGCGTTCTTGCGCAGTTCCCACCAGATAAGGCACATGAATCTGAATCCGGTTTTCTTGACCGATACGATCCAGACGACCAATACGCTGTTCTAACACGTCTGGATTGGCTGGAAGATCGAATAAAATCAGGTCAGAGGCAAACTGGAAGTTACGACCTTCCGAACCAATTTCCGAGCAGAGTAAAATCTGCGCGCCATACGAATCTTCAGCAAAATACGCCGCAGCCTGGTCACGTTCCAGCAGGCTCATACCTTCATGGAACATTGCGGTACGGATACCGGCATGTAGACGCAGTACATTTTCCAGCGCTTCAACTACTGGCCCACTACGTGCAATCAGTAAGACTTTCTTGTGTTTTAAATCGGTACGCAAACGCTCCATCAGCCACATCACGCGTGGATCGGCTTCCATCCACGAGCCGTCTAGCTGAGCTTCTTCAGGCCACATTTGCTCACGCAACTTACCATCTTTCGACCAGTGTTCCGGTGCTGGTAATGGTGCCGGCTGACAGTCACGACCCGGGAAGCCCTGAATGGCTTCACGCGTATTACGAAACAGGATACGACCGGTACCATGACGGTCTAAAAGTTCGTGAATGGCACGGAAACGCTGCTCAGGATGATCTTCAATTGAATGACCCAACAAGGCCTCAATCGCAGTCAAATGTTCTGCTTCAAGTGGCAGATTTGACATCAACACTTCTGCAATTTTAGCGGTGTGCTGATATTGCGCTTCTTCATCCAGGAAACGATCCAGCGAGTTAAAGCGCTGCGGATCGAGTAAACGCAGGCGTGCAAAGTGACTTTCTACCCCGAGCTGTTCCGGTGTTGCCGTCAATAACAATACGCCCGGCGTATGTTCAGCCAGTTCTTCGACCAGATCATAACGGTCATTACCGCCATCTTCTTCGCTCCACATCAAATGATGTGCTTCATCGACCACCAGCAAGTCGAAACCGGCTTCGAGCGCCTGTTCACGCAGATCTTCATGGTCGACCATCAAATCGACAGAGGCAATAATTTTTTGTTCGGTCAGGAATGGGTTTTGTTCAGGATCATGCTCTTTGATTGATGCAGTACGGGTCAAATCAAATAACGAGAACTCAAGATTGAAACGACGGCGCATCTCAATCATCCACTGATATTGCAGCGAATCTGGTACTAAAATCAGGATGCGTTCAGAACGGCCAGTTTTCAGCTGTTGATGGATGATCAAACCGGCTTCGATAGTTTTACCCAGACCGACTTCATCGGCCAGTAATACACGCGGAGCAAAACGCTGACCGACTTCATGCGCAATATACAACTGGTGTGGAATCAGGCCGACACGTGAACCGACCAGACCACGCAGTGGACTGCTTTGCATATTGGCCTGCATCAGCAGCGCTTCAATACGCAGGTCATACCATTCTTTATAATCGACCTGACTGGCCAATAAACGGTCTAGAGGCTTGGACAACTGGATGGTGGCACCAATGCGGGTTTCATTCAGCGATTTACGTTCTTCAGTCCCATCTTCCAGGGTACGAATGACGTGATAACGCACCACGCCATTGCGGTCTTCCACGGATTCTACAATCCATTTGGTCCCTTCCTGATCCTGTAATTCATCTTTCACATTAAATACGATACGAGATAAGGGTGCATTGCTACGTGCATAGACGCGAGTTTCATCGCTTTTCGGGAATAAAATGCTAACCGACCGCTCATCAACATCAATAAGAACGCCTAAACCGAGTTCTGTTTCAGTATCTGATAACCAACGTTGACCAATAGCAAATTGCTGCAATTTTTCCACCTTTATCTTAAGTACAAGATTATGAATATTAGGCTCAATCACGAAACGTCATTGGAGCAAAATTCCATACCTTCAAGCAATGTATTTTGACATAAAGCTCACTAAAAAGTGAGCATAATTCACGCCGATTAAAGAAGTATTTCCTAGAACGGCGCCGGACAATAAAATTCGACCAGCTGCTCTGTTTGAGGATGATAAAAACTCAAACGTTCCGCATGTAAACATAGACGTGAACTGAGCTGTTGCTGTTCGGGTGTCGCATATAAGGTATCGCCAATAATCGGATGTCCGAGATATTGCATATGCACCCGTAGCTGATGTGAACGGCCGGTAATTGGGGTCAGTTTCACCCGGGTCACAGGCTGTCCCTGAATATTAAAATGTTCAATCGCCTGCCAATGCGTGATGGCCGGCTTATGATGTGCGGGATCTGCGATATGTAAGGGCGGACGGCTTGGATCATACACCACTGGCACTTCAATAGTGCCTTCACCTTCGAGTGTACCTGCAACCACAGCCTGATAGGTTTTATCAGTCTGGCGTTCCTGAAACTGGCGGGAAATGGTTTTTTGTCCCCATTTAGTCAGACCAAAGGCCAAAATACCGGATGTATCGCGATCCAGTCGATGAATCAGTAAAGTTTTGGGTTCTAATTTGACCAGACGGTTGATCAGGCAATCTTGTAAGTCTTCTGTTTTACCGGGAACTGTGAGTAAACCTGCAGGTTTGTGGATGACCATGAAATCGTCATCACGATGTATCAGATGTTCGGTTAGAAAATTACTCAAAGTTCAATCCCAGGCTGATCGCGAAAAACAAGGCGGCAATGATAGAAAGCTTAGCCAATAATTACAATGCGCATTTATGTAAATGACGATGAAATTTCCGATTTAGCGCATAAAAATGCTCAATCTCAGCGCATCAAGCTGAGGATTGTAAAATGAAGCCTGCCAATTCATGCAAAGACGGATGCTTTAGCACATCTTCATAACGGATATTGGCACCATGCGCACGCCATATACCGACTAGACTCACCACCGCTACCGAATCCAGACCATAATTTTTTAAATCGACATAGGGATCAATTTCCAAGGCATCCATATCCAGCTGTTCTGCGACAGCCAACATAATGCCTTTGGTCGACAATACATATTCTGACGGCGCGCTTAAATCCCATAAGCGAGTCAGGCTATAAGTATTTAAGTGATGTATGCCCTGTGCCGAAATATTTTCGATCCATTGAATATGCTGATCTTGATTCGCCACTAAAATGGCGTCATCGACCACACCGATTTGATCCGTCACACTCATCAGATGCGGCAAAATCTGTTTCAGCATTGGCGTGACCTGACCGGCAAAAATTAGTTGCGGATGCGTTGAGGCATATTCTCCCAATTGCTGCATGCCTTGCATCAGGTCATCACCATATAAGTCAACAATCGGAATATCGAGTGCTTTGGCTTTATTGCTGATCTGGATCAGATGACTCATTAGGTCGCTTTCTTGTATGCCTACCATCATCCTTAAATTTTGTAATCCCACTAAAACCAAAACAGATTCATTTGATGCAAGCTGCCATTTGGCTTGGGATGGAGCAAGTTGGATTTTTTTAGGGATGGGGTACAGCATGGGAGGCTCTTATAAATACAAAATAGCATGATGATTCATGCTATTTTAGTTTAGCATCGATTTGAAAAACACTTTGATTTCACAGAGGTTTATTGTTCTAATTTCGTATCATCGCCATTATATTAAATGGCTTTAATTTTGCTTAGCCCTATATTCATTAAATGCTAGAAGCATTCCCTCTTTTTGTTCTGCGGAGGCATCTGGAAATGAATAAAATCTTTCATAATCTTTTCTAAATTGGCTGCTTTCAATTCTTTTAGCTAAGTCATCAATAAAACCTTTTCCTTGAGTCTGATATTGCTGAATCGTTTGTTTATCTAGGCAGATAGTTTTCGCCCAAGAAACTGCACTCATATTTATACAAACATTGAGGTATATATTTTCGCTATCCTCATATAGTTCCCAAAAATAAGGCTCTATTTCTATAAGTTGCATTTCACTAGTATTTCCAAACTTTTAATTATTTCTAAAATTAACATAATACACGTTATACGAAATTCTTTTGATTTCCTTTTTAAATTATAACTTTATTGTATATAGACAAGCCCACTCATTAGCGATTGGGCTTTTTAGTTGATATTTCACGTTCCACGCTTCATTTTGGTACAACTTTGAATGATTTTATTAAATTAAGCTGATCAATTTCTATTTTGGATTAGCTTTGCTTAGCCAAAAATTTCTCAATGGCTACCTGTGCAATCTCCGCATCTTCAAACGACTTCACACCCGACACACCCATCGCACCGACGAGCTGGCCTTGATACAGAATCGGTTCACCACCTTCCAACATTCCTGAGAAAGTTTCCATGGTCAGAAAACCCATCTGTCCGCCTTTGATAATATCCTCAAACAGTTTGGAGGGATGGCGACTCATAGCTGAACATTTAGCCTTTTCGACGGCCAGATTTGCAGTCATCGGTGCTGCACCATCCATACGCTTCATCGCAAGCAAATTACCCGTTTCATCTACGACTGCAATACTGACATTAAAACTGTTCTGAATGGCATATTGATGGGCTTGATCTAATAAAAATTCCGCATCGCTTAAAGTCAAATAATGTTTGGTTTGCATGAAAATGATCTCTAATTTTAAATGTAATTCCCCCTAAGCCTGAGCCATATATAGCGCAAGAATACTGGAGGAAGTCTTTAAATTTTCATTTCTATTCGATAGATGAAAGCCCTCTCCTTTAAGGCATAGGTATCTACACAATTCCTGAACTTTGCGTTAAATTGAAGAGCATGCTCTTCAATTTAACATCTCTGGCCTGGACCAGCGTCTTGTCAAGCGCTATAACAGCCTTGTAAAGCTCAATATGAACCCTCTTGCTTCACTTGCTCCGGCAATCAAAGACCTGGCTTCTGCCCAAAAGTCGAGTTTCGCAACCACACAAGCGGTCTGGCGATTCCTGAATAATGACAAAATCTCTTTTAGTCAGTTAAACCAGCCAATTGAACATCTTGCATGTGAACAGATCAAGGCATCACCGCATCAATATGCATTGATTGTTCATGACTGGTCTCAGCTACAGTATGTGAAACACCATCATAAAATTCAGCGCCTGCAAAGAACCCATCAATATGATTCAGGCTATGAATTGCAAAGCAGTCTGCTGGTTGATGCAGCCTCGGGACTACCTATTGCGCCACTGGCGCAGACACTATCAGATGCCTCAGGCTGCTATTCCACATTCAGTCAACACTCTGCTGGGCGCAAATCTCATCTAGATTCACTTACCGAACAAATCAAAGTGATTGAACAATATCCCATTGAGAAAACATGTGTTCATATCATTGATCGTGAAGGTGACTCCATTGCCCACCTAAGGGAAATGAGCAGCCAGGGTTTTAAATGGCTGATTCGGGCGAAAGAAGGCCATCGAATTGAGCATCAGGGCAAAACATGCAAAGTTGCAGAAGCCGCAGAACGAGTAGAAACGCAGCAGGTCCAGCCGATTGCCTATAAAGGAAACCGGCATATGTTGCATGTGGGAGAAACTGCTATCCGGATAACACGTGCAGCAAAACCGAAGAGAAATGACGATTCAGGCCAACGGGTTGCTCCCCAGCCAGGGAGTGCGATTGAAGCCAGATTAATTGTTGCCGTAGTGAAAGATGATCAGGATAAGACCGTCGCAAGATGGTCACTAATCAGCAATGTTCCATCAGAGATTACTACGGTAGAGATGACGACCTGGTATTACTGGCGCTGGACAATTGAATGCTATTTCAAGCTGCTCAAGCAGGCAGGTCATGATATTGAAGCATGGCTTCAGACCAGACCTGAAGCCATTTTAAGGCGGTTACTGATTAGCTGTATGGCTTGTGTTTTAACTTGGCGAATCCAGCGTTCTGAAGATGAACACCATCAGAAAATTCGTGTATTTCTCACCCGTCTTTCAGGTCGGCAGCAGAAAAGAGGTAGGTTGGAAAGTGCACCTGCCTTATTGGCAGGGCTTTCGATTTTACTGAACACTCTTCAACTGCTCTCGGAATATTCAATAGATGAACTCAATGAGATAGCCACAATGGCATTAGGTATCTCATAGATGTGTAGATACCTATGCCTTTAAGGAGAGGGTTTGGGAGAGGTATTACGCTTTCATCTCAGCAAAAGTTTCTTTAGCCGCTTGAATCGTGTAAGCAATATCTTCATCACTATGCGCAGCAGAAATAAATCCTGCTTCAAAAGCAGATGGTGCAAGGTTTACGCCACGATTTAACATGCCATGGAAGAATTTACGGAACGCATCGACATCGCATTTCAGCATAGAGTCGAAGCTAGTAATATCTTCCTGATCGGTAAAGTAAAGACCAAACATACCGCCCACTTGTTGGGTCTTGAATGGAATGCCTGCTTCATCAGCAGCAGTTTGTAAACCGGCGAGCAATTTTTCGAGTTGTGCGGTTAATTTTTCATAAAAACCTTCGGTACGTAAATGCTTGAACATCTCGATACCGGCACGCATTGCCAGTGGATTACCCGACAATGTACCTGCTTGGTATACCTTACCCAGTGGTGCAATACATTCCATCACTTCACGCTTACCACCAAAAGCGCCCACTGGCAGACCTGCACCAATGATTTTACCTAAAGTGGTTAAATCCGGAGTAACGCCATAATGTGCTTGCGCACCACCCAAACCGACACGGAAACCGGTCATTACTTCATCAATGATAAACACTGAACCATGTTCATCACAGACATCACGAATCGCTTGCAGGAAACCGTCAATTGGTTTCACCAAGTTCATGTTGCCTGCGACTGGCTCAACAATCACGCCGGCAATTTCCGAACCAAATTTGGCAAAGCATTCTTTTAAAGTCGCGATGTCGTTATATGGAAGTGTCAGCGTATGTTTTGCAAAATCCGCTGGCACGCCTGCCGACGTCGCTTCCCCTTCACCACTGGTCAATAAACCTGAACCGGCTTTTACCAATAATGAATCCGAATGACCGTGATAACAGCCTTCAAATTTTACAATCTTGTCACGGCCAGTATAACCACGCGCTAAACGAATCGCGGTCATGGTCGCTTCTGTACCTGAGTTGGTCATACGAACCAGCTCAATCGATGGCATGATCTCGCAGATAATGTCTGCCAGTGTGGTTTCATGAACTGTGGGCGCACCAAAGCTCAAACCGTCTACTGCGGCATCCTGAACCGCTTTAATAATCGCTGGATGCGCATGACCCAAAATCATCGGCCCCCATGAACCTACATAGTCCACATAACGTTTGCCATCGACATCATACAGATACGCACCTTGGGCTTTTTCGATAAAGACCGGCGTCCCACCGACACTATTAAATGCGCGTACAGGTGAATTGACGCCACCCGGGATATGTTTATTGGCTTGTTTGAACAATTGTTCTTGCTTTGGAGATAAGCTCATGAAGGCACTCGACTCAAAATTAAATCAATCAAAAAATTTTATGCTGTAGCTTGAAAAAGCGCAGACCATTCATCTAAACGTTCAGGAATGGCATTCATAGGAAGTCCCAATATATCACTAATCACCGCGCAATAATCCGCACCTGACTCAATGACATCCTTTGAATTTTCAACCGTTAAACCACCAATGGCACAGAGAGGCACGTTCAATTTTTCTTTGGCCAGTTTTAAGGTTTCAAGACCAATATTACCCGCTTCAGGTTTACTATCAGTCGCATAAATTGCTCCAAATGCCACATAATTCGCACCATCGGCAATGGCCTGTTTAGCCAGCTCAAGTGAGTTATTACAGCTACGGCCAATCAACACGCCTTTAGGCAAACGCGCAACAGCGTCGACAATCGAACCATCATCCTGGCCTAAATGCACACCCACGCCGTATTTAACCGCCATTTCCAGATCATCGTTAATCACGAAAGGTACGCCATATTCAGCACACATGGCTTTCATGTACTCGATTTCGTAAATTTGATCTTCTTTCGCCACTTTTTTACGGCGATATTGCAAGACCGCAACACCACCATTGGCCATTGCACCTTCCAACTTCGCTAATAAAAGCTCTAATGGATCATCATTGGTAATTAAATATAAACCGCGCATCTTGCTCGCCACTTGCTAGGATGGCTCTATTATAGGCATAACTCGGTTTAATTGCCGCCATCTTGCTGTTTCTAAGACTGGGCAGCAACAGATTTGCAGTTTTTTAGCGCAATTTGTCAATTAAATCTCAAATATCACCATTTTCAGGGATATACGGACTTTCAAATCTGCGTTTTAATCGCCTTATAACAATAATTATAACGTGTTAATGCTTACGCCCTCCGACAAACGCTTTTAGGATTTTGCAGATAACTTGGTGGAGAAGTTGCAAAATTCTAAGAGCGATTTTTTTGTCTTTTTTTCGCCTGGCTCAAGCGTACTCAAATTAATTAATATTAAAAATACCCATTTTCAGGGATAGCCCAATCGGCGCGAAGCGTCTTAAATAGCCTTAGACACAGAAAATAAACAGAAAAATAAATACCTGTGTTTGTAATACCCGATCCTTTCTGGTTTTGAGTCATTCGTTTGTGGGAAAACGTTTCAAAGCCAGAAAGGATCTTTTACTTTCAGCACAAATCCACATGAATTCTTCTATGAATATTTACACAATAGCATGAGCAAAATCTTGAACATTTATTGGTAGCAAACAGGCATAAAAAAAGCCCGGAGAAGGTCGCTCCAGGCTTGGAAAACTGATGTATTAATTAAAATATAATAGTTGATCAAAAAACCTAATCTGCAATACCATAATTATTAGAATAATAATTCTAGACTTGCAAGGCTTTTATCGAAATTTCATGCTTTAAGTGGGCACATTCCGATAAAAGTCATTCTGGCTTAACGGGAAATTTTATCGTATTTAAGGTCGATCAGACTGATATTACCACGCAGGACATCGGCAAACATGCGCCAGTCCGAGATAAAGCTATATACAGGCTGTTTGAAGCTGGCTGGTTTATTGCGCTCAAAGATAAAATGACCGACCCAGGCACAAGCATAGCCCGAGAGTAAACCATAGGCAAAATATCGCGGCTTGCCTTGACGAATGGCTTTAGCAAAACAGTATAAACCGATGCTACTGCCGGCCACGTGCAGACGGCGGCTGATGATATGCCGATGTTCGGTCAAATAGAAGCGATAAAATTCATGATAATTCTTAATCGGCATCTGGGTCTGAACCCCCACCTCATTCTTACTTTCTGGTTGTACTTGTACATTCATCTGTCATCATCCTGACGTTTTTGTTTTACCTTAGCGTATATTTTGGCCAAATAACAGCCTTTTGATTCGCGCTTCAATGTATCTTGCACATCCCCGTGAACGCCTAAATCCGATCGTTTTAGCCTAAAATGAACCGATGAAATCTAAGTTTCAAACTTCTGTTTAAGCTTTTTATGCTCAGTCAAGTCTTACATGCATTTTGATTTTGGTTACAATCTGCTGCGCACAAATCTAAAAATATAATTGCGGCTGCTGTCCGCCTCATTTCAAAACCTTATTCAAGTGAAGATTCAGTGCTTAATTGCACTGAACAGATAGGATGATCATCATGGTTGAAGTTGAACTCAAGTTCCAGATTCCTGCGGCAAGACGCACTGCGCTGCTCAAGGCACTTGATCCGAAAAAGTCTCAACAGATCCAGCTTCAAGCCAAATATTATGATACTGCCGACCGCCAACTGGCCCGGCATGGGGTGGCACTACGTCAGCGTCTGGAAGGTACACGTTGGGTTCAAACCCTAAAAGCGGCCGGAAAAAGCCATATCGAACGCTTTGAACATAATCATGATCTAGGGAAATTAACTGCATCTCCTGAACTGGATTTAGATATTTATAAGGAATTTCCAGAAGCCGGGACAATTCTCAGCAATGCGCTCGGTAATCAGTTCGACCAGCTACAACTCCAGTTTGAAACCGATATTTCCCGCACGTTAAGGGTAATTGACTATGAAGATACCCAGATCGAAGTCAGCCTGGATATTGGACAGATCCGTACTCAGCATGCCGAGCAAGAAGTACATGAAGTCGAGTTCGAACTAAAAAATGGTTCAATTCAACATCTGCTGGCCTTTAGTTTTGAATGGGTCAAGAAATACCAGCTCTGGCTCGATGTACGCAGCAAGGCAGAAATAGGCAATTTATTGGCCACTTCACAGCGCGTTAGCCCTGCGACTCTCAGCAAAGAATTTCAGATCAGCAAAAAAGACAGCGCCAGTAAAACCATGTGCAGTCTGATTGCGCAGCAGATGCAGCATTTATTGCCGAATATCGCGGCGATTGCAGCACAGGTCGCAGAGCAGGAACATATTGATCAGGCACGACTGGCACTAGACCACTTATATCTGACCTTGCTGCTGTTCAAAGACTGGCATCCTCAGCTTTCGGACAAATGGGCACATCAACTGGCGGCCTTTAAGCAGCAATTTGAACATCTGCAACATTTGCAACACATGCAAAACAGCTTGGCCGGCTTCCTGCAAAATCCAACCACGGCAGAAAATCTGAGCAAAGATATTCTGTATGCGCAGGAGAAACTCGGCAATCTGGTCAAGTCTACCCAGAATGTGCATCATTATCTGGAATTACTGATGTTCAGCTTAAATGAAAATGAGCATGCTTCCCTGGATCTGAAAACCGCTGCGCAAACTACCTTGCAACAGCAATATAAAGCCTTGCAGGAACAAATGAATCAGACGGATATCACTGATTTTGAAAGTCTGGATCAATTGTCGGGCCGGATTCAGGAACTGAAATTCAGCTTTCCGATTTTAACCACGATCTATGATGTCAAAAATTTGCAGAAATACAGCAAAGCGCTGAACGATGCTCAACTGGCAGCCAGTGAATATCAAACTTTGGCCTCTTCTGCAGTTTATATTCAGCAGACCGAGCTGGAAGCAAGTGACTGGTTTGTGCTGGGTTGGCTGACCGCCAAGCAGGAAGTCTATGCGCAAAAACTGCTTGAAGCGACCGAACAGTTCCTGGTCAGTCGTAAATTCCTGAAATAAACATATTGAAATAAAAATATTGAAATAAATATCACAAGAAAAACTCAAAGCACGCCTTCTATGGCGTGCTTTTTGTTGCAGAAGCACATCACACCCCTGCCGATCTTTGGGCTATATTAATCTGTAAAACCAACATCGCGGAGGAATGACCCGATGGCAGAAATAGAACTCAAATTTCAGATTCCGCCACAGTCTCGTGTGCAATTTGAACAGGACATTCAGAAACTTCAGCCGACTCGGCATCGCCTGTGTGCACGCTATTTTGATACTGAAGCACAGCAATTACAACAACATCAGATTGCCCTGCGGCAACGTCTGGAAGACCAGCAATGGATTCAAACCCTGAAAGCAGCGACCGAACAACAATTTGAACGTTTTGAACTTGAGCATGAATTAAAAAGTCCTCCGGAACATTGTGATTTTCAGTTATATCGCAAACATAAACCGGCAAAAAAAATTCTGAAACAGGCGATCGGTGATCTGGAGACACCACTTATTCTGCAATTTGAAACAGATGTCGTACGGTATGTACTCACAGAAAGTCATCTGGACAGCCAGATTGAGATTGCTTTTGATGTCGGAGAAATTCGGCACAATGATCAAGCCATCGATATTTATGAGGTCGAATTTGAGCTTAAATCCGGCCAGCTGAGTGAATTGATTGATTTCATTCAGCCCTGGGTTCAGCGTTATGCTTTGTGGCTGGATACACGGAGCAAATCGGAACGCGGTTTTGCCTTATTACATGGTGAAGAGAGTCTACCGGTTCAGCATCAGCTTCCCTTAGTGCTTGAGCAGAAAGATCAGATCAGTACGATTTTGCAAAAGATTGTCGTCAATTGTTTGGCTCATCTTTTCCCAAATGCGACGGCGATTGCTGCCGAAAATTATAATAGTGATCATGTGCATCAGGCACGTGTTGCGATTCGACGTTTGCGCAGTGCTTTTAAAATTTTCCAGTCCGTGACTGAACATGTACAGCCAGAATGGCCGGAACAGCTACGGGATATTTTTCAGCAATTGGGTTCTACCCGAGATCGCGATGCCTTGGCAGAAAGCCTGATTCCACAACTGGAAAAAGCAGGTTCCCCCTTACTGAAATTACCGCCACACCGTCAAAAACAGCCAAATATCAGTGCGCTGTTTAGAAGTCCTGCCACAGTAGAATTAATGCTGCAACTATTCAGCTTTAGCCAAGAAAATACAGAGGGTAAAGCTAAGTCTTCGCATAAAATTTTGTGTAAAGGCCTGAGCAAGCTGCATCAGCAAATCTATCAGGATGCCGAGAACTATCAAGAACTGGATATTGAATCCCGACATCGCACACGCAAACGGGTCAAACGCTTACGCTATAACGTAGAATTCTTGCAAAGCTTATTTCCTGAAAAAGAGGTTAAAGCTTATTTAAAAGCCTTAAAACCCTTGCAGGAAAGCCTTGGGCATTATAATGACCTGTTTGTAGCAGACGAATTATTTAGACCTTATGTCAAACAACAGGCCAAGGCTTGGTTTGTGCTGGGCTGGATAAGTGCGGAACAGCAGCGTTTGTCGAGTGAAGCAGCAGAACGTTTACAGCAGTTTGCAGAAAATACCAAGCGCTTCTGGTAAGACCGGGCTTGGTCAAACTGTGCTAGCGATATTTGCCAAACACTTTCCAGGTATTATTATCTGCCAGAGGATCGTTATAACTGTCGCTGCGTTGCTTGCGTGGCTTATCGCGTGCATCGACCAGCTCAAAATGTGGTTCGACACTCAGCACGATCCCATTCACATAAAAACGGGTGCGTGTATATTCGCTCTGGCCATGCTGAAACACATAAGTGCGTAAATCCACAAATTCACGGTGTGCCACCAAAGCTGCAGTATCGTCACTATCAAGCCACTGCCGCATGGCTGCAATCTGCTCGGGTTCGAACTGGCCGCATTTTTCGATCAGGCTGGCGACCCCACGAAAAGTTTTGGATTCCTTGGCGCGGGTTTTATTAATGCGAATCCGGTCAACATGAAAATAAAACAGCGGCAAGTTTAAATGACTCGGCAGATGGATCGCATCCAAGATTTCATCTTCCATAAAAGGCTGAAACAGATCCTGTGCCCTTTCAATCAGCCCGAGCCACTGGCTATAGTATTCATCTACCTGTGACTGGCTGCCATAATAAATCGGCAAGCCTTCAACATTGGCTAGATTTGCCGGTGGCCAAATATTCTGGCGCAATAAGGCAATATCACTTTTTAGGCTTTGTACTGCAATCGCATCCTGCATGGCATTCACTTTTATATGCTTAGGCTATTTTTTAGATTAAGGCAAAGGTTTAGTTTCTGCAAGGCTTTGCCTATAATTAACGATTGAGATTTTAGTGTTAGGAACAAATTCATGGTTCAAAAGATTGAAGCAACCGATGTAACCGAAGAAGAAGCGTTAAATGCGGCATTCTTTGAACGTGCTGATGAATTTATTCAACAAGCCAACGAGTTTTGTCGCGTAGAAAAAGGCTCACAGGAAAAACCGAGCGATAAGCGCGGTCAAGTCAGTGCGGCGATGTTATTTGGTACTGCCCGTTTCAATACCTGGGTGGCAGCGAATAACTTTAAAGATGGGAATGAAATGCGCGATGCCAAAGATCAGGTCATGTCTTATATCTTGCAGCAATTTCAAATGATGCTGGAAGATAACTATGATGAATACTGTGAACAGTTCGAAAACTATTTACGTTTCCGTCACAATGAAGAGTTTCATGCCAACAAGCATAACCATGATCACAAGCATGATCATTGATTAAAATACGAAAAGCCCCGCGGGGCTTTTTTTATTTGCTGTCATTTATCATATTGACTTTAAAGTGATTTAAGCACTATATAAATTGAATAATAAATAAACGAAAACAAGGCATAGCATGCAGCAACTTCCCTTCCCGATCATTGACCCTCATATCCACCAATGGGATCCGTACAATACCCCACATGCGGCAGCGCTAGCGGTAAAGCTGTTCGGCAATCATCCCAAATTACTAGACAGAATGGTTCGACTGTTGAAACCCAGAGACGTCATTGAGACCATTGGCCTGACACAGCACCTGACTGCACCTTATCTGCCTGCAAATTACAAGAAAGATGCAGGACATTATGAAATAGAGCAGATTGTGCATGTTGAAGCCAGCTGGCATGACCATAAAGGTACGGGTGTGGTAAATGAAACCCGTTTTATCGCTGGGCTTCCTTTTGATCAGCACACTATCCAATTGGGTGGAATTGTCGCCACGGCGGATCCGCGGCAGAAAAATTTTAAACAGTTGATTCAATTGCATCGCAAAGCTTCTCCCAAGTTTCGGGGCATCCGTAAAATGGCTGCAGTACATCCAGATAAAGGGATTCATGCCTGGACCGATGAACCGCATCTCTATCGCAACACAGATTTCCTGAAGGGCTTTGACGAACTGGCCAGGCAAGATTTAAGCTTTGATGCCTGGGTGTACTCTACCCAGATTGCGGATGTTACTGCGCTGGCCAAAGCCTTTCCAAACACCCCTATTGTGCTGGATCATCTGGGTACGCCCGCAGGTTTATTTGGCAAAGTGAGCAAAGCTACAGGCAAGACCGAACAAGATCGCACCCAGATATTTGCAGACTGGAAAGATCAGTTGGCAGAACTGGCCGAATGCAAAAATGTATCGACCAAAATGTCTGGTCTGTTTATGCCAGTCTTGGGACATGATTTTCACACGCAGAAACGGCTGGCAAGTAAACAGGAATTAGTGGAACGTGCCGCACCCGTGATCCAGCATACTTTAGACTGTTTTGGTTCTGGGCGCGTGATGTTTGCATCCAACTTTCCAATGGACAGTGTCAGTAGCTCACTCACCAACATTATTGATGCCTTTAGCGATATTGTGCAGGACTACAATGAAAATGCCTTAAAGCCGATTTTTTATGAAAATGCTAAACGTTTTTATCGACTTTGAGTAGATGAGGACATGCTAAGTTGGATAACAGATTCCAGTCTAAATACGCCTTCAGGCAAAGGACTTTGTATTTTACTCACTATTATTTCAAGCTGGATAACGTCTTATTATTATCAAGTGGCGATCCATCATCCTTTTGATCAAGATATTGCTTTCGTTTCAACTTTGCTTGGCTGTGGAATATTGATTTTCCTTCTTATTGTATCTGTTTGGAGTCTGCTCCTATCTATCCTTGCAAGCTTAACTGGAGGGATTGTTTTTAGCCATAGAGCAACCTAAAGCATAAAACTAAAATAAAAAAATCCCCTCACTTGAGGGGATTTTTTATCAACACTATGATGTTTTAACTTGCTTACCGTACTGATCAGCCATCACTTCCACCAGCTGGTCCGGCTTGATGTATTTTTTGATCATGGCATCAATATCGGCTTTGCTCAGTTGAGCAATCGCCTGATCACGTTTTTCCCGGTAAACCAGATTACGGTCTTTTTCCAGCTGTGGAATCAACATAGTGTGAATACGGCGATCATCTTCGAGTGCAGTTAAACGCTGTTTCAAGATACTGGCTTTTGCCGCTTCGACTTCCTGTTCAGTCACGCCACGTGTCAGCAGTTCATTGAGTACCTTATGCACTGCCTGAGAAACCTGTGCGGATTTTCCAGCCGTATAATTGGCACTAATCATCATGGCGCCCACATCTGCCCATTCATCGAGTTGCACATCTGCACTAAAACCATAGACTAGGGCATTTTTCTCGCGTAGCTCTTGTGCCAGTCGTGACGATAACTGTGAATCACCCAGAATATATCGAAATACCTGTAATGCAGGTGCATCGGCATGATCTGCGCCGACCGGCATGCTCATGAATGCCTCATAACTCCCGAATTCACGCTGCTCAGACAACGCATGAATTTTCTGGGCTGGATAGCTTCGATATTCCGATTTCAGACGCTCATAAGGCTGTGTAGCTTTCCAGTCTGAGAAACTGTTTTTCAGCGTTTTTTGCATCGATTTTGGATTAAACTCACCTGTGACCGCGATTTGTGCATGCTGGGTTTTTAAAAACTGCTGATACAGTGCCATAACCTGTTCGCGAGTCGCTTTCTGATACTGTTTTTTGGCCAGTTCAGGCTCGAAATGGAAACGCAGATCGCCAGGCTGATAGATCTCGAGAGTTCGCGCTATCGTCAAGCTCGACACGGTATCTGGTTCAGTGTAAGGACGATCCAGACTGGATAAAGTTTGACTCTTGATCAAGTCAAACTGGCTTTGCTCAAATGCCGGCGTTTTCAGTACATCAACCACATACTGGAAAAACTCTTCAAACTTTTCTTTTTTGGCGCTGATCTGCAAGGTCAGGCCATTGCCGGATGCACTGGCAGTCGCCGAACCGCCTACTTCAATAATTTTATCGGCAATCTGCTGCAAGCTTTGGGTTTTCGATGAGCGCAACATTAAATAAGCGGTCAGATCAAGAATCTCGCCTTTATTCATCAGACTTTGAGCGCTACCAAAATCCAGTGAAATTGTGGCATAGACTTTATCATCGCGTGTAGTCGTCGGAAACAGCGCGTATTTAATGCCATTTTTCAACTTGCCACGCTGAATCTGTTTGTCTTTACTATGCAAATACTGTTTGGACTGCTGTATATATTGTTTTACTTCAGCCTGATAGACACTGACATCTTTCAGAGGCTCTTCTGTTTCGGCCTGCTGATCCAGAGTTTTTGCCGGTGCTTCTGTCTGTGCCAGTTCCTGCGCTTTCTTCTGATCTTCCGGGGTAGGTAAAATATTGCCAGAAATACGGTATTCAGGTTTTAAAAAACTCTTATAGACCTGATTGACCTGATTCACACTCAGGCTTTGAATTGAATTCAGATCTTTAAAATACTGGCTCCAGTCACCTGAATACGCCACTGCATAATCGCTTAAACGTGAACCCAAAGCAGTCGCACTGTTTTTAATATTGTCGGCCTGATTTCGGGTCAGATTTTTAGCCCGGTTTAATTCTGCTTCGGTAAATGGCTGACTCTGTTCTACGCCTTGAATCAGTCCCTGCTCTATCGCTTGTGCCTGATGATTCGGAGCATAGATTGCTCCCATAAACACCAGATTAAAGTCTTTATCCAGCCAGGTACTGGATTGCACCGCTGTTGACTTCCCAGTTTCCACCATATTCTGATAGAGATGTCCACTTGGCTGCAAAGTATAGAGCGTTGGCGAAACAGCCAAAGCCGTTTTAATGCTTTCTTCGGATTGATTCAAATAAAGATTAAACTTGGCCAGATCACTGCCTTTCTTTACTGTAAATTCACGCTGTTTGATTTGCTCTGGTTTAAGCGCTGGGACTTTCACTTGCGCTGGTACATTTCGGGATTGAATCGGACTGAAATGCGTATCCAGCTGTTTTAAGACTTCGGCCTTATCAAATTTGCCCGAAATGACCACAAAGGCATTATTCGGTGCATACCATTGACGGTAAAAATGGTTTAGTTCCTGCATATTGATTGATTGCAGCTCATTTAGGTCACCAATCGGCAAACGGCCTAAATACTGATTGCCATAAGCAGATTTAAACACCTGATCGATCAATACTGAAAATGGCTGATCCAGACGAATTTCACGCTCGCGTTTTACAATATCAATTTCAGTCGGTACATATTTTTCCTGAAGCACCAGCTTGTCCATGCGTTCGGCTTCGAGAAAAATGACTTCACTCAGCGCAGTTTTTTCAGGACGGATCACATTAGTATATTTGGTTGAGTAATAGTCGGTACTGGCATTGGTCATCAAGGTATATTGATCCAGTCGACGCTGGAATTCATCCCCTTTGACATTTTCTGTGCCTTTAAAGGCCAAATGTTCCAGCAGATGCGCCAGACCGCCCTTGCCTTGAGGATCATTCAGGGAGCCGGTCAGATAGACCGTATTCATAAAAACTTTATTTTCTTTATCATTCGGTGCCAGGATAATGCGCAGTCCATTATCCAGTCGGTATTCTTCAACATTTTGTTCCGTTTTCACCAAAACAGGTTGTGCAAAACTCAGTGCACTACAGCCAGACAATACAATCGCCAGACTTAAATTTTTATAACGTAGCAACATTCTTCATCCAAATTATAAATATAAATTTTTATTCGCGCCCTTCTTAGAGAATGATTCTTTTTCTGAATAATCTATTCCAAGCCGGACCATCAAAATAACATGCCGTCTCACCTGACGACATGTAGTTCTATGTAATTAAAAAATTAAAGATAAATCTCAGCCTGCATATATAGCTTGCCGTAACCGGAAATTTCAATTCGATTCTGATCTTGCAAGGCACAATATAGCACCCCACCACGCGCCGAGGCCTGATAGGCAACCAGTTCATTTTTACCAAGTTTCTCGGCCCAGAGCGGCGCAATTCCAGTGTGAATTGAACCGGTTACCGGATCTTCATTGATTCCATTACTCGGTGCAAAATAACGTGAAATACAGTCGTATTGGGTATCTTGTGAAGTAATTGCAACATCTAAATAGGTATTTTGAGCAGTAATCGCAGTACGTTTGCCATTCAACTGTTTCAACAATTCAAAATCAGGCGTTTCATCCAGCACATCCTGTACCGATTCATATTCAACAATATAGCCCTGCGCGTTCAGATAAACCTGTTTAAACGGTTTGCTCAAGGCCTGTCTTAAAGCTTCAGGATATTCAGCAACTGGCTCTGCACGACGAACTGGAAAGTTCATTCTGATCTTGCCATCTGCATCCTGATTGACTACAAAAATGCCTAAGTCTTTTACATGAAAATGAATCGTTTTCCCCGTATCAAATTGATTGAATAGTACAAAGCTGCTGGCCAATGTCGCATGACCACAAAAATCTACTTCCTTGGTTGGCGTAAACCAGCGGATGGCATAATTATCGCTATCGATAACTTTAACAAAAGCCGTTTCAGACAGATTATTTTCCAAGGCGATATTTTGCATCAGACCATCTTCGAGCCATTCATCCAGCACAATCACGGCTGCGGGATTGCCTTTAAACAGTTCTGTGGTAAACGCATCGACCTGGTACATTTTCATTTTTTGAATTCCTGAATATAACGATCTCCAGTTTAAAAGCTTTTTTGCAAGAAGGAACTTGAATATGTTAATGATCTCATTAATCTAGCCTATTAAATAAATAGAGCAAATGGTGCTGCATGACAAACTCCCATCTTCAAAGTGTTCCCTTAGAAAAAGCTTATCGTCTGATTACCCATGGACCTACTGTGCTGGTATCTGCTCAAGACCAGCAGGATACAGATGTCATGGCAGCGGCCTGGGCATGCGCACTGGAATTCAGTCCTGCCAAAGTGACCGTGGTTCTGGACAAAAGTACCAAAACCCGAAATATTATTGAAAAATCAGGTTATTTCGCGCTGCAAATTCCAACATTGAAACAACTGAATATGGTCTATCGTCTGGGTACGCAGAGCCTGCATGATGTGCCTGACAAACTGGCACAATCCGGAGTAGAACTATTTCATTTTCCTGATGCTGATATTCCTGTAGTACAAGGCTGTGCGGCCTGGATACTCTGCGAGATGATTCCTGAGCCGCATAACCAGCAAATGCATGACCTGTTTATAGGCAAGGTGATTGCAGCCTATGCCGATGATCGGGTCTTCCGCGACGGCCACTGGCATTATCATGAAGTGGATGAAGAGTGGAAAAGTATTCATCATGTAGCCGGCGGGCATTTTTACACCATCGGCAATGCGGTGAGCATTGATGATCCGGAATTATAAATTTTTCAAATTTGGAATAAATGAAAGTAATCGCGGATGATCAGACGATATCAACCAGCACCAGAGTATCCGAAATTATGCTACTTTATCTATAATCTTCATTTGATGTGATGTGCTATGACACCCTTTAAAATTCACTGTATTGATGTCCAGAATTCACTGCAAAATTATATCTGGTTGCTTGAACATACCGCGTCGCATCAGGTGGCTGTGATTGATCCAACCGAAGCAGAATTGGTACAAGACTATTGTGCCGAACACGGTTTAACTGTAAGTCAAATCTGGCTGACTCACTGGCATAAAGATCATATTGGCGGTGTGCCGGAACTGATCCAAGGACAAAATCTGCCTGTGTATGGCCCACGGGCAGAACTAAGCAAAATTCCGTTTATCACCCATCCTCTTGAGCATGAAGAACAGTTTAATTTTCATGGAATAGATATCCAGGTGATTGCTGTACCCGGGCATACACTCGGCCATATTGTTTATTTTATTGATGCGATTGATGTGCTGTTCTGCGGCGATACCTTATTTGCCATGGGTTGTGGCCGGGTTTTTGAAGGCACCTATTCACAGATGTATCATTCACTGTCCCGTCTGGCTGCCTTGCCACCGCGCACCCAAGTCTATTGCACCCATGAATACACATTATCGAATGCACAGTTTGCCAAACACGTTGAACCGGACAATTCGGCAATTCTGGAACGCTTCGAACATATTGAGCGTTTGCGTATACTAGGCCAGTGCACGCTGCCAAGTAGTATTGAAGATGAATTGCAAACCAATCCTTTTCTGCGCGCAGAAAGCGTGGAAGAATTCCAGCGTTTAAGAACCCTGAAAGATCAGTTTTAAACCGGATTCAAAGCTGAAGATCAATGCTTCAGCCGACTTACTTATTTGTCATTTGCGATGCATAGAATGTTATTGAAAGGCACGTACAAATTTTGCACAAATTGGAATAAGTTGAATCTCCATCTAAAAAATGTCTTTCTGTGCCATTTTTTGCTTTCTTATAATTAATCAAGTCCTCTATTTTTTTAGAAACCAATTTCAGTTCCAACACATGAAATAATGACTTATAAATAACAGGATGATATTGATTTAAATTAGAGAAATTCGTGGAACATTGCTTAAATAATCAGCATGGAACCTAACAAGTGAATAAAAAAGCCCAATTTACTTGAATTGGGCTTTCACTTATACGCTAAACATATAATTTGTATAAAATAAAAAATAGCATTTCGTATAACGCGTATTATGTTAATTTTAGAAAATCGTAATAGGATAATAAAAATCTATATTGTTTTAAGAGAACTCTCTTATGATTAAATCTCTATAGTTCTTTTAATATTTGCTATGTATCAAAGAATCAAGCAATGGGCTAAATCAATTAAAAAAGACATCTTGGTTGTTTGGCTTATTGCAAAAGACAAGCGAACGCCCAATTCTGTAAAGTTTTTAGCTTTAATTATTGCTGCTTATGCCTTCTCACCAATTGATTTAATTCCAGATTTTATTCCCGTACTTGGGTATTTAGACGATATTATTATTGTACCTTTAGGTATTTTATTAGTTATCAAGCTTACCCCACAAAACATTGTAGATGATTGTAGAATTCTTGGAGAAACCTTAGTTGAAAGGCCTATAAACCGTTGGGCAGCAGGAATTATTATCCTGATATGGCTTGTAATATTGGGATATTTAACCATGTACTTCATGAACGATTCACTGTCTATACTGTCTATTTTTAACAAGTGAGATTTAGATACCCTCTCTCATTTGCACCCATTTAATATAATGGGCATTATTCAAAATTAAACTGTAAACCAAAATAGAAATAAAATGTCTGCTTTCAGAGCATGACATTAGTTCTGTCGTTCAACTTTAAAAGTGACATTGGCCATGTCGATCCCGAATGATGATATGTAGGATAGCAGTAACTAGTTTCTTGGATTCTATTCACTAAAACTGACAACGTATGTATCGCATGAAGCAATGTTAAAGAATCTGGTTACTTTGTGCATAAGTATCCAGTTCACCTTGAGTCACGACACGCACCGCCTGCATTTCATCAATACGTACCAGTAGCAAGCCACCTAAAGCAGGCTGATAACGACGGGCACTGCCGAAAGGCGTATAGGCCACTTTCGACTGAATACTAAAGCTCAACCAGTCTTCATGTCCCAACATCACAGCAACCGGATCAAGTCCCTGCTGCTGCATTAATTCAATTTGCTAATTCACATAGTCTTCAATGGTTAATTCAGTCATGGTGCGGGTATTCAGTTTGAGAATTACATTTCAGACAGTATAAAGCATGCAAATCGAGCTGAAGATCAGAAAACCAGCAGCCGGTATTCTTTTAATAAATAAGTCGATTGGATTTTAATTTCCTCATTCTAGATCTGAAATTTTCTATTTCATACGATTGATAAAATTAGGAAATAACCTGTTTCACTAATAAGCTATTGAATTAGAAAATTAATTATCCAAATTTATAGCTTATAAAAGCTTAATATTTAGTTACAACCTATTCAATATGATAAAAATCATTTACTTAACGTTTAAATTGATTTTTTCTTAATCAACCGATGTTCACTATATACACAAATTCATTTAAATTAATTTAAATAAAGGCATTTGCCCTTTAAAAGATAATTTTTCACCCTTATTTAAGATTTAACAATGATGAAGGAGTGATCTCGTGAAAAAAGTGGTTAAAGCGAAAAATTTGATTGCATTTCGACTATGGTTAGAAAAATTAGGATATTCGGTACGCACCCTGGCGGATGATCGTGGTTTCAGTTTCAGCTTCAAGAAAGAATATGGCCTGGTGACCTGTGATCTGGCAGGTAATGCTCTGGCACTACAGTTAGGCGAGGAATTTGAAGATCATTTAAAAGCCTGATTGCTTCTATTTAAGAGAAGAAAAATAAATTAATCTTTCCACTGATTCAACAGCGCTATTCTCCAGTTATTCAGCCCATTTCGATGGGCTTTTCTTTGTTTAGTAAATTTGAGGCAATAAAAAAGCAAGGCATTTGCCTTGCTTTAATATGATGGTGGGGACGGAGAGACTCGAACTCTCACACCTCGCGGCGCTGGAACCTAAATCCAGTGCGTCTACCAATTTCGCCACGTCCCCATCAGGGTACCAACTTAGCGTTGGATTTCTTTCAAACTTTGGCAGAGGATCAAGGATTCGAACCTTGACGAACGGTTTTGGAGACCGTCATGCTACCATTACACCAATCCTCTACTTCCACCCAATATCCAGTTACCCAAATATCGATTGGTGGGGACGGAGAGACTCGAACTCTCACACCTCGCGGCGCTGGAACCTAAATCCAGTGCGTCTACCAATTTCGCCACGTCCCCAATGGCTGTGTATATTATAGAGATAGACCGGCATTGACAAGCGATTTTACAAGCAATCACAATCTATTCCGCTATAAAATAAACAGTTAGTTTAATTTTTTATAAAATTTATGTCGAAAATTTGATTGATTTGAAGATATGACTGCCCATTCGTTATTTTTAATCATTTCGATTCAATTCCAACATTTCAAATTAAAACTCAAATAAATTTCTAATCTTGATCAACATGAGCATTCAAAATACTGAAACTATTATTCATAAATTATTTTTGAAGCAGTGCATGGAATCAGAATACAACACAGCATAAATACAACGGCTTTGCCAAATTTCAGGCAATAAAAAAGCAAGGCACTCGCCTTGCTTTAATATGATGGTGGGGATAGAGAGACTCGAACTCTCACGCCCAGAAGGCGCTGCGACCTGAACACAGTGCGTCTACCAATTCCGCCATATCCCCATGGCTGTGTATATTATAGCGATCAGACCTGATTCACAAGTAGTTCTATAAAAAGCTAAATACTTTTATATCAAAAATTAATCAGTTAATTCCCTATTGAGCAAATACTGCTCTATTTAGACCAATATATAAAATTGTTAGACACCATGGGACTGATCCATATAACATTTAAATTATTGAATATACAGATCGCATGAATTATTGCAGCAATACAATGAAATTTACTAAAGCCCTGCCCTTGCAATCATTCGCTAGATAATTTAAGCCCAGAACGCATTGATGTTCATCAATCTTGACAGCAAAAATCTGGTACTAAAAAAACCGCCCTCAAATTTCAGGCAATAAAAAAGCAAGGCATTAGCCTTGCTTTAATATGATGGTGGGGACGGAGAGACTCGAACTCTCACACCTCGCGGCGCTGGAACCTAAATCCAGTGCGTCTACCAATTTCGCCACGTCCCCATCAGGGTACCAACTTAGCGTTGGATTTCTTTCAAACTTTGGCAGAGGATCAAGGATTCGAACCTTGACGAACGGTTTTGGAGACCGTCATGCTACCATTACACCAATCCTCTACTTCCACCCAATATCCAGTTACCCAAATATCGATTGGTGGGGACGGAGAGACTCGAACTCTCACACCTCGCGGCGCTGGAACCTAAATCCAGTGCGTCTACCAATTTCGCCACGTCCCCAATGGCTGTGTATATTATAGAGATCATTTCCAGCTGACAAGCCGTTTATCATAAAAAAACACTCGTTTGATTAAATAAGAAACAATCCGAGTTTTATTGTATTTTTCTCATTCAATTTCAGTCATTAAGTAGTCTTTAACCGCTTGAAAATCGGCCAATCTATGCTGCTTCTGCTTACTTAACATTTCTTCTAATAAGCCTTGAAAAGCCTGTAAGTGCTGCGGTAACTCAACTTTCAGACGCTGACAATGCAAAAAGGCCCAATCCAGATAATCTGTCGCCTGTAAACGCTGACCACTCAACCACTCATAAAAAATAACACCCAAAGCATAAACTTCACTTTGTAAGCTTTTAGCTTGGCCTTGAAACAGTTCAGGTGCCATATAACGCGGTGTCGCATTCAGTTCATGCAGGTCATTCTGATGGAGTATTTGGACATGCTCAAAATCAAGCAGGCAGACCCTGCCCTGATTATTTACAAAATGTTCTTGCTTTAAATCGGCATGCAAATAACCCAATTCTTGCAGGCAGATTAAAGGCTCCACAGCTTGCAGCAAATGTTGCCGAATTTGCGTGATGGATTGCTGATGCGGCATGATCTGAAAATGCGCCGGCGCATCGACCAGAATTAAGGCCTGCTCAAATTGTTCATGATTGATCTTGAAAGGCTGTTGAATAATTTGATGTGGAAGGAAAAAATTTAGATCACTTGAGCTGGCATGAGCCTGATAAAAATCCAGCTCATGTTGCCAGCCTAGTTCAGCATGTGGAGATGATATTAAACTATCAGATCTATGCGATATCTGGGTTTTTAGCCAGAGCGCATTTCCCTTGGCATAATAAAGACGCCGACCAAAACCCAGACTACGGGCTTTGGTTCGTAGTTCAAAATCAGAAATATCGAGATGATCTAAATTAAGTCGTGGCAATGTATTCAGGTATTGGATTAAGTGTATGCTGATAATTTAGCAGCTCCAGACAATGCTGAATAGTTTTCCCGACCCGTTCCTGAGTCTCAATGAGGGAAATTTTCGGCCATGTGGCACGCTCGCCTTCACGCTGTAAAATTTTAAACAGATACGGCCGTGGATTCTGCAACATATAGCTATAGTGGCGCAGGCTATATTTACCGACAATATTCACATCACCATAATAACGCTGGTCAACTACACCATAGCCATGATCCAGCAGACGGCGTACAGGAGGTAAGCTTCCGGCATGCTCTCTGGCAAAATCCATCATGCCTTTGGTAATCACCGCGCCCTGACGGCGAACAATCCGTTGCGGCCAGGTCAAGGTACCTTTACGGAAACGTGAAATATCATCCTGCATGAATGGCACGATATGCGGGTTGGTCTGACTGGCAATGGTATAATTAATATTATACAGGCGTGCCATTTTCTCCTGCGGAAAATCACTGCGCACGCTGCCATCCACCCAGCGGGTTGAACCCATATAAGGCGTATATTGACCATCATAGCGCTTACTGGTCAAACGAACCGGTGGAAACATAACCGGCACCGCACAAGACGCCAGTACCGCACTCCAGACCAGCAAATCCGGAGAAGTATAGGCATTTAAAATGCGTGCATCCTGTCCAGCATCATAAGGTGCAACCGCAATATTGATATGCAGACCTGAGGTTTTGAGTGCTTCTTCGAAGGTCAGATCACCCAGATTTTCGACCAGAAATTTTTTTAGATATTTTACATCCGCCAGACCACCATTACCTTTCATCAATTCACTCATGGTGCGGAAATGAAAAGCCTCATGAAAGAAATTATGGCCTTTCAAAATATCAATATATTGCGAAGGTTTGGATACACCTAACATGGCGGTCATGATGGCACCCGCACTTGAACCGGACATTACCTTCGGCAACAAGTCCTGCTCCATTAAGGCTTTGCATACACCAGTATGAAACAGACCCAGCGTCGAACCACCGGAAAACATCAGGGCTGGCTGGCCATAGGCGCGCTGACAATGCTGAAAATATTCGATTTTTTCTTCCATACTGAGACAGGTACAGTCTATTGAAGCAATATAGGCTAAGCCTTGGCTGACTTCTTCGACATAATCTTCAATAATTCTTTTAGTGCCCACATAGGCTTCGGTAAACAGTAGAGGATGGGCAATGTTGGCAATATCGTAGCTCAGGCCTTCGCGCAAAATATACATCAGGTCACGGGTGCGCTTTTGTTGTCGATAGCGTCGTAATTTACCCAGACGATGTGCGATCACTTCTGCATCAAAGTAGGGTGAACTGTTATCAAATTTCCATTCCTGTGCACCTGATTCTTCATCTATTTTCAGGGCAATATATTTCCATTCCTCATAGGACTCAGCCTGTTGCAGCTGCTGCTTGAGCTTTTTAATACGATAGGCCTGATGTGGATTAATATCCTGAGTAAAATCTTTAAACAGCATCTGCCTTTTCCCTATATTTATTCTTGATACAGCTCGTACCCAGAGCCAGAAAATGTGTACAAATTTTCTATCCTCTACAATAACGAAAATTCTCTACTTTAAGCAAATTATCATACTTTTCTGGCTTTGACTGTGAATTTTGCAATGGTACTATCTTAGCCATAATTTTAAATCTGTAATGTTAAATCATGGCGAAAATTGAGTTACCTGACCATATTTTAAATGCCCTTTCGACTGTTCTGCAGCAACTTCAGCAAAGTCTGCCCGAACTAAAACAAATTCCTGATTTTTCTGCTCATGCCTATAAATGGCAACATGGTGAACTCAAACCTATTCATCAGCTTAGACAGATGGAACTGGCCGATTTAAAAGGGATTGAGCGACAAAAAGAAAAAGTCATCCAGAACACGTTGCAGTTTTTAAACGGCTTACCTGCCAATGATGTCTTACTGACCGGTTCACGCGGTACGGGTAAATCCTCCATTGTTCGTGCCCTACTCACCGAGTATGCAGATCAAGGGTTACGATTAATTGAAATCGAACGGGATGATTTATCCGATCTGCCTCAAATTCAGCAACTCATTGCAGAGCGTCCAGAGAAGTTTATTGTCTACTGTGATGATCTGGCCTTTAATGCCGAAGATGAAAATTATCGCAGTTTAAAGAGTGTTCTGGATGGTTCTTTACAGTCCGGTTCCAGCAATTTTGTGATTTATGCGACCAGTAACCGTCGTCATTTATTACCCGAATTCATGCATGAAAATACGCCCGTTACCCGAGTTGATGTGCCGCAATATACTGAATTACATCCTCAGGAAGCGATTGAAGAAAAAATTTCACTGTCTGACCGCTTTGGTTTATGGCTGTCTTTCTATCCAATGGATCAGAACCTGTATTTGGAAATTGTCGAACATTACCTCAAAAAGGCAGGCATGGAACTCACGCCAGAAACCCGTGCTGAAGCCCTACGCTGGTGTCAGGCACGCGGTCAACGTTCAGGACGTGCTGCCTATCAGTTTTCCAAACACTGGATTGGTTCAACCCAACTAAATGCCTCTTAACAACTTAAAAGCGACCGGTTCAGGTCGCTTTTTTCATATAAATCATTTATATAATGATGATATTCAAAAGAAAATTAAAATTATGGATGTCGGCGCAGTTCTCATTCAACTTAAGCCCTTACACATGCAGCAAGTTCATGACTGGCAGCGTACTTTGAAAGCACGTCAAGACGAAGTAATTGAAACGCTTAAGGCTGAACAGGTTCATGTCGAGTCCTGGTTTTATCTGCAACTTCATGGTCAGGACTATTTGATTGCATATATGCGCGCCGACAATATTCAAAAAGCGCAAAATATTGCAAAACTCAGTACTTTCCCAATTGACCAAGTGCATAAACAGTTTAAAACTTCATGGCAAGCGGTTTATCCCGCCGAATTGTTATTGGATGCTACAGTTACCTGATTTATTAGCACGGCTATTCAAAATAGTTTTGTAATAAAGACTTCTCCCCAATCAATAACAAAAAAAGCCCTGGAAATACAGGGCTTTTTTGACATCTCGAATTATTGTTTATCACCGATAATGGTAGACCATAGCAGGTCATCAATTTCACTGCCATTGAAATAAACAGTAGCCTTCAATGATTCAGGCTGGTTCTGTTTGACTTCAATCACCTGATCATCGCTGTCCTTAATTCTAAGCACGCCCTCTTTTGGCAAATGCTTATAGTTATTTAATACGGTTTCATCCATTTTAAATGGTGTCGTGGTATTAAAATCAAAACTGTAACGATAATCTGCCAGATCAGGCTGACCGATAATCATACCACGACTGGTTAAGGTACGAATCCCATTACTGCCACTACCATAATCATCAACCAAGCTGTAATTATAATTACGCACCTGCAGATATTCTTTGCTCTTTGTATCAAATGCGATTCCAGAAGTACCTGCCTGACCGGTCTCGGCGATACGCTGGAATTCCAACTGATCGATTTGATAAGATTCGGATTGCCCCATGTTATTTTTGGTTTTACGATGCGCAATTGTGCCAGAAATCAGGTAGTCGTCCTTGAGATTAAAATCTACATTTGAACCATAACGGACATTGCTAAAGCTTAAAGTCGTCGTGTCACCATTCACCGTCTGAGTAATGTTTGAGCCTTTACGGTAAGTTTTATCCAGAATAATACAGTTATCTTTATCTGTTTTTAATTTCAGGGTTTTGACCGAACCAGTGGTATTGACTTCCGAACAGATCAGATTTGGATATTTAATACTATTGATGCCCAAATTATAAATTTTGATAATACGTGCAGTACGCCCATAAGGATAATCTGCGAATACTTCTCCAATCATGTGACCTAGAGCAACATTATAGTCGGTATCATTACTGGTATTTCCGGAAATTTTATCGCGAATTTTCTTTACAATATCCTGATCTTCAAACGGGACAAACTCCTCTGAAAGCTCAGGGGAAATACTTTCCGTAGGAACATTTGGAGGTGTAGTGACAGTAGGACTGTCTGAGCTACTTCCCCCACCACCGCCACAGGCACTCATTAAACCCGAAACAAGAGCAAGTCCAAAGATAGAAATCTGCTTTTTCATAAAATTTATTCCCTAAAATTTCTTTGCATTTTTATTTGGTGATCACTAAAGATTGGCCTTCTCGAAACTGAACAGCTCAAATGCTATTTCTGCCGGTGATATTTTTTCTTGGCAGCCAGCTTTATCCTTCGATATCGCTTTATCTTTAAACAAAGAAATTTTTGGTTCTGTAATTTTAATGTATATTTCAAACAACAATTATCATAAGAAATGAAGTGCTTATGTGAATCTTGTTCCTTACCAGTGTCACTTTTCAATACAATTAAAGCGCATTTAATTAAATCAATTTACTTTGCAACAAAGCTTATAAAATTTGTAATTGTTAAGTTAAAGATGGATTGAATTTTCTTTTTATGGAGAATCATGTTCAACTTTTCATTCATGATTATGAAAGAGAATATTGAAAGATAGGATGACTTTAGAGCATAGAAAATGATCATTTTTATGATATGAGATACTTAATCATTTACAGAAAATTTTAAGCAGAAATTATTTGAGATTGCTCACGGATTCACTGGATTTTTTCCGACGTTTATATTCAAACATGTTCTGATCCGCTTGTGCGAGCGCTGCAAATAAACCCTGACTCGGATGACGCATCGCCATACCAATCGCTGCGCCAATGTTTGCTGCTGCAAAGGCATTAATTAAACGATCCACTAAACTTTCAGTACCCGTTTCATCATTTTCTACGCTAAGAATCACAAACTCATCACCACCCAAACGGGCAACAATATCGTTGATCCGTACATTATCTCGTAATACTTGAGCCGCATTTTGAATCAGCCTGTCACCTTCATCATGACCCAAACTATCATTCACCTTTTTTAGGTCATTCAGGTCAATAAATAATACAGCGGCGGGATGACCATATTGCTTGCAACGCTCTTCTTCAGCTCGCAGCAGTTTTTCCCAGGCCCGGCGATTATAGAGCCCGGTCAATTCATCTTTACTGGCTTCTTCCTGCAATAATTCATGCTGTCTTATCTGCTCACTCTGACGTAATTCTGCCTGCAAGATCGAACTGAGCAATTGTCCCAACAACTCGACCAGTTGCATATCTTGCACAATAGCTTCCGATTTGGTTTCTGGATCAATCGCACAGAGTGTTCCAAACAAACTGCCATCTTCTTTAAGGAGTGGCTGACCAATATAAGATTTTATACAGACCTGCTGATTAATCGGCGCTGTGGCGTATAAAGGAATTTCTTCAGAGCGGGGGGCAATTCTCGGGGCCTTACCTGCGACCATATGAGAACAAAAAGAATCAGCCCACTGAAACACTTGACCGGGTCGTATATCATAACCATGATCTTCACTTTGCAGCACAATCCAGTCTTGGCCTTCTACCCGGGTGATCATCCATAAATTAAAGCCAAAATGCTGATGCAAAAACTTTAACACCGCCTCTCCAGCATCCTGAAAACTTTTGAAATTTATATTTTCCATTCGAGATTGCCTCTGCTGCAAACCTGTAAAAATATGCATGATATCAACTTAAGCTATTAAACTATTTTTCCAGTTTCAATAGAATATAAGAGTTCTAAATACAGCTATAAAACTATATATTTACAACATACCGTTGCTATAAGTTTTCATTTAAAAATTCACAATAAAAAAGAGGCCTAAGCCTCTTTTCTTCAAGCCTGAAATCTATGCCTCAGTCGGATTAGTCAGTTCCGTCATTGGCCAACGTGGAGTTGTCGTCACAGCCAAGCCATCATGCTGTCCTGCTTTGAGACGCTGATAGCCCGCAAAAGCAATCATGGCACCATTGTCTGTACAGAGTGCAGGTTCAGCATAATAAACAGATGCACGAATCTTGGCTAAATCTGCTTCTAAACGCTCACGTAAACGCTTGTTGGCACTAACACCGCCCGCAATCACCAGGCGTTTAAGCCCCGTTTGCTTCAGTGCTTTCACCGACTTTTTCACCAGAGTATCGACAATGGCTTCCTGAAAACTGGCAGCGATATCGGCATCGCGGTTTTCATCACCGAGTTTTTTCATTTGTACAGAAACTGCGGTTTTTAGACCACTGAATGAAAATTCTAAACCTTGATGCAGCATTGGTCGCGGGAATGCAAATGCATTTGGATCGCCCTGCTCTGCCAGTTTGGAAATATTCGGGCCACCCGGATACGGCAGACCCATCATCTTCGCGACTTTATCAAATGCTTCGCCTGCCGCATCATCAATGGATTCACCCAAGAGTTCATACTGGCCAATGCCATAAGCAGCCATGAGCTGAGAATGTCCACCCGATACCAACAATGCGACAAATGGAAACTCAGGCGGAGTTTCTGACAATAAAGGTGCCAGCATATGACCTTCCATATGATGCACACCAATTGCGGGTTTATTCAGCGCAAAGGCCAAAGTACGACCAAACAATGCACCGGTCATGAGTGCGCCCATCAGACCCGGGCCACGGGTATATGCGACTGCATCAATTTCTGATTTTTTCACGCCGCTCTGTTCAAGCAGCTCATTGATAAGTGGAATCAGTTTACGCACATGATCACGTGACGCCAGCTCTGGAACTACACCGCCATATTCTGCATGCAGTTTAATCTGGCTATAAAGCACCTGTCCGCGCAAACCCAACTCGCTGTCATACAGCGCAAGTCCTGTTTCATCACACGACGTTTCCAAGCCTAAAACGATCATTAAACTGCCTATAACCTGTATCAATTCTATTGCAGCAACTATTATAGACTTGTGGTATGAGATGTAAATGAGTAAAATGCTGACCTTCACTTGTGATTGAGGGCAATTCAGCCCGAGATCTTACCCTAACTGATATGAGGATTCTTCATGCCACAAGTTAAATTGAAAGAAGGCGAACCAGTAGACGTAGCTATCCGTCGTTTCAAACGTTCATGCGAAAAAGCGGGTGTTCTTGCTGACGTACGTAAGCGTGAATTCTACGAGAAACCAACTCAAGAACGTAAGCGCAAAAAAGCTGCTGCTGTTAAACGCTACCAAAAGAAATTGGCGCGTGAATCAGTACGTACAACTCGCCTTTACTAAGATTAATTTGTGATTGATTGCCTGGAATAAATAATGACGACTTTAAAAGACCAAATCACGGATGTTTTGAAAGCAACAATGCGTGCCAAAGAAATGTCCAAGCTGACGGTCATTCGTAGTCTACAGGCAGCAATTAAGCAAATCGAAGTCGATGAGCGCAAAGAACTTGACGACGCTCAGGTTCTTGCGGTCATTGAAAAACAAATTAAACAACGTAAAGAATCGGTTAAAGCCTTTGCAGGCGCTGGCCGAGATGATTTAGCTAGTAAGGAACAAGCCGAAATTGAGATTTTGTCTCAGTTTCTACCAGAAGCTATGACTGAGGAAGAACTTGATTCCATGATTGCGCAAGCTATTGCAGCGCAACAAGCTACTAGCATGAAAGATATGGGTAAGGTGATGAATTCTCTGCGTCCGCTCATAGCCGGGCGCGCCGATCCTGCACAAGTTTCCGCCAAAATCAAAGCGCAACTTGCTTAATCCATACTCTCTAGCATTTCCTCTTTAACGTTGAACTGCCTTTAATCAAAGACAGTTCCTGACGTATTCTCATTGCAAATTACAATCGACCTGATAACGCTTAAGTAATTGCATCTCTTTAGACGATTTCACTTCTACAATTACATCCTGTTTACTCATATTTTGAAACTGACGATTTAGATAAGCACGATTCTGGTCAGCGGCTTGATATAAACGATCAACATAGCGTCCTACAATTCCACAAAATTTTGCATTCTGCTCAGGACTAAATCCCTGTTGCTGCGGATTTAAACCACTTAAAAACTGACGCGATTCCTTTTTATAATCCGCATTAATTCGTTCTATCGTTTCCACATATTCAACTGCACTCGCAGCAAAAACCCCATAACTCCACCCCAGTAGACACACGCCCAATAGTATTTTTTTCATATTATGCTTCAATTTGATTCACGCTGATCTTTCAAAAATATTGTAGCCTGATTGAATATATTCTTGCTATATCATCCTGATACAAAAACTTAAAACCCAGTTCAGCTTTAAATCTTATATTGATGTGCCTGCTGCATCTGCTTCAGACGCTGGCGAATGGTGGACGATAAAGATTGATTATTCTTTACGCTACGCTGTGCATGTAATAATGATTTGATGGCAGTTTCTTCATATCCTGACCAGTATTCTACTTCTGCACGATAGCGCAGCACATTAGCAGCCTTAATCGGCGAATCTGGCTCTGCATTGGCAGCCAGTTGCATTAGTCGCCAGCCACTGACATCCCGTGAATTGGCATTTAGAAATCGCTGCACTAAAACTTTTGCTTTATCGGGTTGCTTGGCGCGAATCAGCACTTCTGCATATTTATAATTGAGCGCTCGATTTTCCGGCATGATCCGCGCTGCTGACGCTACACTTTCCAAAGCTGCATCAAGCTGGTTCTGAGCTAAATAAATATCAGTCTGGAATAAAACCTGTAAAGGATGCATCTGGTTATGCTTTTTTGCTCGATCTAAAGTGGCCTGCGCGGCCTGGAAATCACTTTGCTGTATTTGATAGGCAGTTAAGGCAAGCTGGCCTGCAAAATTATTTTGCCGGTCCATCAGGATAAGCTGCTCTGCATTGGTCTGACCAGACAATACCCTGCTATACCACTTGATAATTTCAAAGTCTTGATCATTGAGATTGCGTTTCACCGCAGGAAGCTGGTTGGCACGTAAACGCGCTTCACTCATACGCTCTGTGGTGAGTGGATGAGTGAACCAGAAATCTGGCAGAAAGCTCAATCGGCTGGTCGAGCGATGCATGACCTCAAAGAAGTCTGCCATGCTATGCGGGTTATAGCCAGAACGGTACATATACTGCATCCCGATCCGGTCTGCTTCGCGCTCCTGATTACGACTATAGGTGAGCTGTTTATCTAGAAGTACTGCCTGTGAACCCATCATGACCGCTGTGCCGACATCACCATCTGCCTGAGAAGCGACCAAAGCACCGACGAGAATTCCGGCTAGCGCCAGTAAACCTTGGCCTTTAAATGCATCCTGAGAACGACTGTAATGACGTTGTGTGACATGTGCAATTTCATGCGCCATCACTCCTGCCACTTCATCCATGTTTCGGGCTGAATTAATCAGACCAGCATTAAGTGCAAAGAGGCCACCCGGTACGGCGAAAGCATTAATTTGCGGATCATTAATCACCAGCAAACCGATCGGCTGTTGTAACTGAGTTTGACTCAGTATATGAGAAAATACCGAAAGCAGTTGATCTTCAAGCCATGGATTCTGCATGACTGGCATTTGTTTATGCACTTCACGATAGACTTTTTCACCGATCATTTTTTCTTTTTGTTGATCGAGTAAGCCGACGCCTGTACCAATATCAGGCACAGAAAATTGTACATTTACTTGATTAAAATCATGGTTAGAGCCGTGCCCTGCTACCATATACAGACTTAAGCCACACGCCAGCGCCAATCGTTTCAATGAAAAATCTCTAATCCTGCCGATCTAATTTATCTTGAATATAGCATTGAACAATGAGCAGAGACGCAAGAAAATGTTATTTTTTAATACCATTTAAACGACGAATCAGATGCATTTTAAAATTCCGGATTGACCACATAACGGGGCACTCGTCCTTCCAAGGCATCAACAAGATTCTGATAAGCCAGTTCTGCCATTTTTTTACGGGTGGCTGCAGTGGCCGAACCCACATGTGGCAATGTAACCACATTATCCAACTGGAATAATTCCGATTCCTTTAACGGCTCTTTCTGATACACATCCAGACCGGCAGCAAAAACCTGCTTGGCTTTTAAAGCTGAAATTAATGCCTGTTCATCAATGACCGAGCCACGTGAAATATTGACCAATACTGCATGGGATTGCATTTTAGCCAATTCCGCTGTCGCAATCAGCGCCTTAGAATCCGCATTCAAATCTACTGCAACGACCACAAAGTCAGAACGCTGTAACAGTTCCTCAAGCTGGCAATATTTCGCATTCAACCCTTGAGCAAGTTCTGGTTTTTCCCGACGATTATGATACAGAATATTCATATTAAAACCGTAAAAACCACGACGTGCGATTGCAGCTCCAATATGACCGAGACCAATAATTCCGAGGGTTTTTCCAAAAATATCCATACCAAATTGTGCTTCGCCCACGGTACGCTGCCATTGTCCCTGCTTGGTCCATTGATCCAAGTAAGCCACTTTGCGTGCTGCTGACATCAGTAAAGTGAAAGCCAGGTCAGCAGTGGTTTCAGTCAGTACATGCGACGTATGACTGAGATAAATTTTCTTTTCATTTAAATAATCCAGTTCATAGTTGTCATAACCGACACTGACACTGGAGATAATTTTTAACCGGGTGACACTGGCCAGATTATCGCGATTCAACAAGCGCCCTGCGCCAATCATGCCATCAGCATCCTGAACCTGCTGCAAAAGCTGTTGATTCACATCGCCTAGCTTCGGTTGTATATAACTAACCTGATAATTTTGTTCCAGCTTGTTTTGAATATCAGTATCAATTTGACTAAATACAACCACTTTTTGTTTCATCTATTTTTATTCCACAGCAAGATTATCCCAGACTGGCAGTCCTATTTTGCATAAACTGCCATAAACGTTTTTTTAGAATCGGCTGATCCAGCATTTCTTGTAAAGATGCCAACTGGATCATTTTCGTATTTGATATATGCGCTACAGGCCCGAGGAAAATAATATTTTTCTCTGCACTCATTCCATCCAGAAAACCCTGAATATAGGATTCTACACCATGTCCATCCTGAACATTGGCCCAGGGAAATGGCCAGTTCAGCTCATGAAACTCACCTGGGACTGCACGCTGGATATTGCCCCATAAATTCTGGGTGTCTTCGGTCATTGCAGTTGCATCAATCACGATACTGCAATGTGCCAGACTTAAAGCCTGCAAACTGAATGGCGGGATTTGTACGATTTCACGCTGTTCCTGAACAGGTGCAATGTGAGTCGGTGCCGCAGGTGGTGTATCAACCTTAAGCGTAACAATTGGCTCTGGCTCAGGAATCGGTAGATCAGCCAACGCCTCTACGGAAGCAGGCTGTGGTAAGACGATATCGGTGTGAAATTCAGGTGCAGCCTGATCACGCCAGATCGAAACCTGGTGCGGCTGACATGCGCTGTCCCTAGGAATCCAGAGATCGATTCCTAATGTTGCCAGTATGTCACGCTGATGCCCAATCATCTTTTCATCATCACCAATTTCAGGCTGAACATTTTAGCCGGATTGCCTGTGCTTTGCCGAACTTTTTCAGCTTTTCTTTTTTATCCTGATGGATTCTAGTACAAAGTTTAGCTGTCTGCTAAAAACCGTGCTTTTAATACACAATTAAACCATTCCTGCTGTTATAACAGATTCCGGCTAAAGCTGCGCGTTGTCATTTATTTTCTACAGAATGGTTAAACTGTTCTTCTTTAACATTTGCTGAACGACCTGTTCTGCCTCAAAACCCAAGCGCCAATACAACAGCTCCATCACGTCCAACTCATCCTGTGTCACGATACGATCACTCCACAAACAGGCCTCTGCAATACCTAAAATACTGAGGCGATCACGCAATAATAGCCCCGCAATATCATTCAGGATTTCTGCTAGATCAATCGGCTCATCAGAAATTTCATTATATAAGTCCAGTTCCTGAGCGGTCAGAATCCGGTTTAAAATCCGCTCCCGCACCTCAAGCTGGTTGCCGCTATTAATCTGCTGTACATGCAGCAAGGCGTCGATCAAACGCACAATCTGTGGCTTGACCTCATCGAGTGCTGTAGGCGTATGTGCAGGAAGCAGATTTAACTCATATTTCACACATTCCAGTAATAATGCATCCAACAGGCCAATTTCGCCATCTTCCTGAATGATCCGTGCCAGCTTCATCAAAAACTGCCGTGCGACAGTTGTCGGCATGCCACCAATATTCTTGCAGGCTTGCTGAAAAATCGAAATATGCACCCGCCCGTCCAGATTGAGCAATGAATCTACAATGGCACGGCTGACTTCAGCCTCAGTCGGAATAAATTCACGATATTGACGAATCATTAAAATGGCGACCATCACTTCACGAGAACCGGTTGCCGTTTGTAATGCACGCTCAATCAGTTCCGGACGTGGCATCTTGAGCCGAAGTTCCGGATTCAGTGGTTTGATCGCATCTTTAATCGCAAAACTGATCGGAGACAGCCGCAATAATGGCAAAGGTTGTGGCGAGCTCCAGCTCATTGCAGTTTCAGGCACCACTTCTTCTAAAGAACGGAACAAACTAAACAAAGGCTGATTTTTGAGTTTTTTCAGATTCTCAAGCTGTAAGTCCTGAATCAAGGCAGGATTTAATTCATAAATCCGCTGATTGATATGGGGATGAATATTCAGCCAGTTTTGTGGGCTCAAGGAATTGGCAAAGCACATATGTGAAATGGATTCAGCATATTCACTATAAATCTGGGAGCCAGAATGATGCACATGGATTCTGAGTAAAGTCTGAATATTGGCATCATTTTGAATTAGGCGTCGGGTCTTTCGATCATTTTTATAGGTCCGACCACCCAGTGAAATATATTTAATAAAACGGGAAATCAAAACACCCAAACTACCAATCAGCCAGATCACCGCACCGACTGCAACATAGAAAGTTTCAAACTTGTTTTCACGCGGACTACCCGCTCGATAAAAACCGGACTTGGCAATCTTACTGCCACACTGACTAAACGTGGTTAAACTGCTATACAGGATTTTCAGGCGGGTATTTTCCGCAGCTTCACCAGAGAGAATTTTATTGAATTCATGGCTGAGCAAGCCATACAGCTCGACTTTATCCAGTGTTTGTATCGCACCCCAAGTCAGGATAATTGCGGTATCCCGCGGACTAAAACCTGCCGTCAATGCATTGACACCAACTTCATCGGGCAGCACATATACCGCCGGAACATCAATCAGAAAAGTCTCTGCCAGCTGCTGGTTAATGTGCAGTGCAGCACTTTCTTCTGGAATACTGTCCATCGGACTCAACCGACGCGCACCCAACTGCTTCGCCAGTGAATAACCACCATTCCGAAAAATATAAAACTCGTAGATGACCGAGATCATCATGGCACATAACAACAAAGCAATCAGGTAAGGACTCAGCGCATGCCAGAAGATTGACTGGCTAGGATCAGTATAAAAAACAAAGAGACCAACAACGGTATTAATAATAAAAATAGTCAACAGAATTGCAATCAGGCAAAAACTTACAGGCAGTACTATATTTTTGTTTTTTATAAAATCGTATCCTACGTTTCGCAATGCAGAATCCTAAAATGATGATTTTCAATGGGCTCATCATAAAACAAAAAAGCGGGAAATTCCCGCTTTTTCATGATGATTTTAACTACTTAGACTTCGCGTACGCCAGTCAAATCCACTGAAGCTGCATCAATATTGACATCAATATAATTGCTTTCTTTCATGGCACTGTCACTACGTTTTTGCTGAAGATCATCCAGATATTGCGCATCAATACCGCCCGAAACATAGATGCCATCAAAGACTGAACAATCAAAGTCTTTGACATCCGGTACTTTGGTGGTTCTTACCGCATCTTTCAAATCTTCCAGATCCTGGAAAATCAGACGGTCAGCACCAATAATTTCACGGATTTCTTCCACGCTACGTTCCGATGCAATCAGCTCAGATTTCGCCGGCATATCAATACCGTAAACGTTTGGATATTTCACCATCGGTGCTGCAGAAGCGAAGAATACTTTTTTCGCACCAGAATCACGAGCCATCTGGATAATTTCATTACAGGTCGTACCACGGACAATCGAGTCATCCACCAACAGTACGTTTTTACCTTTAAACTCAAGCTCAACCGGGTTCAGTTTTTGACGTACCGATTTTTTACGCAGCTGCTGACCAGGCATAATGAAGGTCCGGCCGATATAACGGTTTTTCATGAAACCTTCACGGAATTTCACGCCCAACATATTGGCAAGTTCTAGCGCTGAAGTACGTGAAGTATCCGGAATCGGAATCACCACATCAATATCATGCTCTTCACCCCACTCACGCAGAATTTTTTGCGCCAGCTTCTCACCCATTTTCAAACGTGCTTTATACACCGAGATTCCATCAATGATGGCATCTGGACGGGCAAAATAAACATATTCAAAAATACAAGGACGGTATTCAGCATTCGCCGCACATTGCTTGGTAAAAAAATTACCTTCTAAATCAATAAATACCGCTTCACCAGGCAAAATATCACGCTCAACTTTAAAGCCCAGTGCAGTAATCGCAACCGACTCAGAAGCAATGATATATTCCATACCCTGTTCAGTTTCACGTGAACCGTAGATCAGTGGACGAATACCATTTGGATCACGGAAGCCCACCAGCCCTTGACCGGTAATCATCGCCACTACGCCATAAGCACCTTTACAACGCTCATGCACACGTGTTACCGCATGGAAAATATCTTCTGACGTTGGTACCAATTTGCCATGTTTTTGCAATTCATGCGCCAACACGTTTAGCAGGACTTCCGAATCAGAATCAGTGTTCATATGACGCAAGTCAGTTTTGAACAGGTCATCATGAATTTCTTCGGCATTGGTCAGGTTACCATTATGTGCCAAGGTAATCCCGTACGGCGAGTTCACATAAAACGGCTGTGCTTCAGCACTGCTCGATGAACCGGCTGTTGGATAACGCACATGACCAATACCGTAATTTCCTTTCAAAGCACGCATATGACGGGTATGGAATACATCACGTACCATACCATTGTCTTTGCGCAGGAATAAACGTCCTTCATCACATGTCACGATCCCAGCTGCATCTTGTCCACGATGTTGTAACATCGTTAATGCATCAAACAACATTTGGTTAACGGGTGATTTACCAGCTATACCAACTACTCCACACATAGCAACCTCGCAGACAAGCTAGGATTAATAAAAAGGATTATTTGTAGACTCATCTGCAACTCCAGACTTGGACGATGTTTCAGATGATGAAGCTGAAGGTTTCGATGCCCCTTCAGGCTTGATATGTTGTAGTGCGCCATTCGCGGCTTCTTTCGACATTTGAGTCGCCCAAGGCGCATAAGGCAATAAGGCTTGAATAAACTTGGACTGTTTCCAGTGCGGCGAGCTTTCTACCCACGGACCAATCCCCTGCATGGTAATCAGGACAATGAGCAAACCTTTCAGGCTACCAAAGACACCACCAGCCAGACGGTTGAGAGGACCCAGTTTAAGACTCTTTAAAATACGGTTCAACAGTGCAGTAACGATCCAGGTCAGAACTACAATCAGCAGGACGATAAAGGCGAAGGCCGCAATCTTTTGTACAACTGGATCTGTACTCAGAGCAACCATAGACGGCGCAAGTAGCGTTGAATATTTTGCCGCAACAATCAGGGCAAAGATCCATCCCACTAAGTTCGCAAAGGCTTTAATAAATCCTTGACGCAAACCGTTGAGCCCTCCAATGAGCAAGATAATCAGTAGAAAGATATCAATGGCATTCATAGGATTTAAAGTGCGTCTACACAATCTTTTACAAGTTTAGGTCCAGTATAGATGAGGCCACTATAAACCTGTACAAGGCTGGCGCCTGCCTGTTTCTTGGAAACAGCATCTGCACCTGAAAGAATACCACCCACACCAATCAATGGAATTTGTCCTTTTAATACCGCAGCAAATGCAGCCAGACATGCGGTACTTTTCTCAAATACTGGCGCGCCAGACAAACCGCCCGCTTCCTCTGCATGCTCCAGACCCTCTACCCCTTCACGTGACAGTGTGGTATTCGTCACGATCAGACCATCGATCTTGAATTGCAATAACTGTTTGGCAATAAAGGCAATATCGCTGTTATCCAGATCAGGCGCCACTTTGAGTACCAAAGGTACATAATGCTGGTATTCCTGAGCCAATTCAAGCTGACGCTTCTTCAATGTTTCCAGCAGTTCGGTGAGTGCATCACCACTTTGCAGGCTGCGCAGGTTTTTGGTATTGGGAGAAGAAATATTGACGGTAATATAAGAAGCATAATTATAGACTTTTTCTAAACAGATGAGGTAATCATCTACTGCTTTTTCTACCGGAGTATCAGCGTTTTTACCGATATTAATACCGAGAATACCTTTAAATTTGGCCGCTTTGACATTTTCAACCAGCTGATCCACGCCATCATTATTAAAGCCCATACGGTTAATAATGGCTTTGGCCTGTGGCAAACGGAATAAACGCGGATGAGGATTGCCGGCTTGCGGTCGCGGGGTAATGGTACCAATTTCAATAAAACCAAAACCTTGACCGGCAAGGGCGTCAATATAGGCACCATTTTTGTCCAAACCTGCCGCAAGACCTACCGGATTGGGAAATTCGATTCCCATACAGGTCACAGGTTTCGCAGCAACGTTTTGACGCATCAAGCCCATTTTATGGGATGATTTCAATAGTGATAATGTCAGCTCATGTGCACGCTCTGGTGCTAAAGAAAACAACAAAGGGCGGGCTAGAGAATACAACATATCCAGAAAAGTCTACTGCTTTTTAAGTCGGCATATTATAGGCATAGGCTGACAAAAAAACCATGCTTTGCAAATCTTTATTTTTACCGTTTATTGTATGGTCGCCGTTAATTTAATCTGTCCTGCCTCATTATTTAGTTCCATTTTCTCGATACTTAGCCCCATTTGTGCCAGCTGAGTCAGGAAATTTGCCAGTACTGCATAATTTTCATGCATGACCGCCAATTGAATTTTTCCTTCCATTTGCTGGGAAGCCACCGACAATCCTTGCTGCTGTGCGACTCGCTGTACTTTCTCCGCTGCATCCAGTTGGGTGTCCCCAGCCGGTTTCATGGTTACTGCATTACTTTGCATCCAAACAATGGTATCTTTCAGCTGATTTAAGCGTTTTTGCTGGGTATCTGCCGCCTGATGCATATACCAGAGTGCAGAACCGACTGCCGCCACAATCACAAAAACAGTGGTAAAAATCACCATTACCCGTTCACGTACCGACAAGCTGTCCAGATAATCACTCAGTTTTTCAAAAGACTGATCCATACGATTTTGTAGCGCTTCAATGCCTTTCATTATTGAATCCTCACCAGTCCGATCGCAGCTGTTCCGCTGGCCTGAATATTCCCCAGCTCCACCTTAAAGCCTTGCTGGCTTAATTGTGTGGTCAGTGCATTTAACGTTTCTGATGAATTGGCTTTAAGTTCCATACTTAGCACAGAAGCATCATAATTCACCCGTTGTGCCACAATCTGATTTTGCATCAAGACAGGCCCCACCCGACTAATCAGCTGTAATGCATGCGTATCTGCAATCTGGCTTTGACGCAACTGCCCTTCAAACTGACTTTTGATATTCTGCTCAGTGACCGGATAATTTTGTCCAAACCAGTATTTAAACTGGTCAATGGCTTGCGCAGCAGTCTGATTCGCCACTTTCTTATATTGATACCAGCGCATAGCATCATAACTAAACTGCAACACCAAAATACCCAGAAAAACTGCCGCGCAGGCTTTCCAGTAGCCGGAAATAGCACCATCGGATTTTGCTTTAGGCAAGACATTAAACGGATGCTGTTTCGGTTTTTTCAGTACAGGAATTCCATATTGGAAAGACTCCAGTTGCTCCTGAGTGACCAGTGCTTCAAGACTACGCAACTGCTCCTGATTCAGGTTGCTCACCTTATAGCTGAGGTCCTTGGGCTGATAATCCAGATAAAGGCTCAGATCATCTAGCGACTGACCGATATATTCCGACTCGCGCACCAGCAAACGCCCACCAATTTGAGCAATCACACGCTGGTTGGCCTCAGGAATCGGCAGCACCAAAAAGTCCGGCAACAAAGCTGCTAGCTTGACCGGGATCAGGCTTAAAGCATGTTGCAAGGTCTCAAGCGTAGAATTCGCAATTCCTATAATGCTGATCTGATCCGGCTGTTGAAAATGATGCAGCACTTTCATGGCATCTACCGGCAGCACCACATATTCTTCGAGCAAATATTTAATGCCATCATTGCCCATTTTCTTATATTGGCTCTTGGGCAAGGTCTGCTGCAAAATTTGCACATGACGGCTCGGGAAAAATACCACTGCCTCTTCGCCATGATGAGCTTGTATATCCTGAATCAGCTGCTCAAGTGTGTGCGCAGTGTTCCAGAACTCCCCAGTTGACCATTGCCAAACCCCATTGGCTTCTGGCATCCATAAATACAACATTGATTGTGTTCTGCCGTTTTAATTAATTTTTTATAGTGTAGGAATAAAGCTTTTTATCTGTGTGGATAAACCCGGGGCAATCACCGCCTGATCATAAATACGTGTCTCTGCCAATGCATAGGGATGAAAAGATTCAGCCAGCAGAATGGAAGACATATGTGCCACCACATTCATATGACACACCACTGCAATCGACTCATAAGGCAGTTGCGACAACCATTCTACTGCAACTTTGGCATCATCATCCGGTTTGATGGTATTACAGATCACCACCGGCACATCTTTAAAATACTGCTGCAAATGTGCCAGAGTTTCCTGCGCACGCAATAACGGACTGACCACAAAGACTTCAGGCTTAATCAGATCCTTTAAGAACTGTGCAGTTTGCTCAGCCTGTTGATGACCACGCTCCGTTAAAGGTCGCTTGGTGTCATTACCATTGACCGGTGGCGCGGCCTCGCCATGTCGAACTAAAGTCAGTTGCATTTGATTTCCTTATATTCTTTTGCCTGCATGATAAGCAGCGAATATGACAATTCGCAGACAGTCCCTGTGTTATAGATCAGACTTGATGATGTGGCAAGACAAATTCAACATCACTGCGATGACCGTTTTTCATCAATGACAATGCAATATTGAGTGGCGGCGCACCTTCAAAAATCACATCATACAAGGCCGAGGTAATCGGCATATACACATCGAGCTCTTCCGAACGTGCCTTGACCTGTACAATGGTATTAATCCCTTCTGCCGTTTGCCCCAACTCAGTCGTTGCCTGCTCCAAGGTTTTACCTTTACCAAGCGCATAACCCACCTGATAATTACGGCTAAGAGGGCTGCTACAGGTAGCGAACAAATCACCCACACCTGAAAGCCCAAGGAAAGTCAGCGGATTAGCACCGAGTTTTACTGCAAAACGGCTCATTTCGGCCAAAGCACGGGTCAGGATCATACTCTTGGTATTTTCACCCACGTTATACGCAGCAGCCATGCCCATCGCGACAGCATAGATATTTTTTAATGCGCCCCCGAGTTCTACCCCATGCACATCATCACTAGCAAATACGCGGAACAAGGCACTATGTAGGGCTTGTTGTACGGCATAACGCACCAGCTCGGACTGGCTGGCAATCACGGTTCCTGCCGGCTGTCCTGCCACAATTTCCTTGGCCAGATTCGGTCCTGATAACACACCATAAGGCACTTCAGGCAACACTTCACGAATAATATCGCTCATGAAACTAAAGGTTTTGGCTTCAATACCCTTGGTCAGCGAGATCACGGCTTGCGATGTAATAAAAGGTTTGATTTGCTGCAAAACATCCCGGAAAGAATGGCTCGGAATTGCGACTAAAATAATATCGCGATCACGCACAGCCTGTTCCAGGTCTGACACCGCCAGCAGATTTTCTTCTAACTTAAAATCTGGCAAATAGCGTTTATTGATATGGGTGGCATTAATATCTGCCGCAACTGCTTCATCACGAATCCAGATCATGGTATTGCAACCATTACGCACTGCAGTATTGGCCATTGCAGTACCAAAGCTGCCCCCACCCAATACCGTTACTCTTAAAGCTGTCTTATGATCAACTGCAACCGGTTCTACCAGTTTTGAGAAATTTAATTCTGACATCTTATTTTTTAATATCCTGTTATACCGTGCAAACTAGCTGTTCTGGTTCCAGTAACTGACAAAATCACCGGTTCGAATCTCTGTGCGTGCTGGAATTGCTTTTGCGGCAGTGCCAATATAAATAATACCCGAGACCAGATCGTCTTTTGAAATTCCCAATGCCTGCTTAAACAGGCCAGACTCGACTACAGCACCGCTACGCCACATGGTTGAGAAACCCTGAACCTGAAGTGACAGCAGAAAATTCTGAATCGCTGCGCCTGAACTAAGGATTTGCTCAAAATGAGGAACTTTAGGATGATCCTGCAAACGCGTTAAGGCAAGTACCAATAAAGGCGCACGAAATGGATGATTTTTAACACGCTCAATCTGCGCTGTTTCAGTTTCACCCAAATCGACGAGCGCCTGCGACAGCAACTCTCCAAAAGCTTCACGCTGATTATCTGGAACCACCACAAATGTGGTCGGCTTGAGCCGATGATGATCGGGTGCAGTTAATGCCGCCTGAAAGGCTTTTTCCAGTTGTTCTGCATTCGGTGCCGGTGCCAGCAGATGACCAATCGATTGTCGTTGGTGAATATTTTGATGAACGATGTCAATCGCAGATTCCGTCATTGCCTTGTATATCTACACTTAAAAACTATACTCAAGATTAGCATATTCAAAGAAAAATACGCTAGAAACTTCATAGCGATTCAGCCAGCTCATCACCACTTAAAAATAAACTTGCTTGGTTTTTCAATCCCGTACTGCTCTATTTTTCACCTAAGTCACATAGAGCTATACCAAAAATTGCCAAACCTATACAACAGCTACAAAATCTGCGCTGCTTGCTGTGTTGAAATATTCAGCATCGTATTTACTTGAGATTTCATGATGAAAAAAACAATCACTTTCAGCGGATTGGCTATTTCCGCATTACTGCTTACTGCCTGTGCCTCAAACCCGACTGCTTTGGCCGTTCAAAAGGAAAATAACCAGTATGAGGTGACCGGATTAGGTAAAAATCAACTGACCTCGAAAAACAATGCGATTACTGCGGCCAATAAAGCCTGTGGCTCTCGATCAACCCCAATTATTGTGGATGAAAAGACAGCTTATAACGGCGCTTTAAAAGGCGTGGTCGATGAACAAACAGGTCAGATGATCCAGGCAGCAGCTACCGTTCTCGGGAATATCGCAGGTACCAATACCGGTTTAAACCAAAATGATGATTATCAGACGGTTCTTACATTCCGCTGTCAGGCCAAATAAGCTAATAAACCATAGCGCAATAAAAAACCGCTCTTCAAGAGCGGTTTTTCGATGGTCTGGATTAACAATAACCTTCCAGACGGGTCAAAGGCAATTTTTGACCAATGGCTTTTTCAATTTCTGGCAGATAGAACGCATCATCTTCTGCAAGGAAACTGATACTCACACCACTGGTTCCCGCACGACCGGTACGACCAATACGATGCACATAATCATCCGACTGTTCCGGCAAGGTGAAGTTCACCACATGCGATACACCATCAACATGGATGCCACGACCTGCCACATCCGTTGCAATCATGATGTTATGTTTACCATTTTTGAACTGATCCAGCATTTTAAGGCGTTTGTCCTGAGCAATCTCGCCAGACAGCATCACTACTTTATAGCCATCACGTTTTAAATGGTCATAAAGTTTGCGCACCTGATCACGACGGTTGGCAAAAATCATGACTTTTTCAATCGGCTCATCACGCAAGATTTCTTGCAACAATTTATATTTGTCCGCCTTGGCGACCATATAAACCCGTTGCTCGACATCGGCATTGGTTTTCTTTTCCGGTTCAATTTCAACTGTGACCGGTTCAAATAACCATTGTTGTGCAAGATTCAGCACATCGTAGCTGAAAGTTGCAGAGAACATTAAAGTCTGACGTTGTTCTTTACGCGGCGAGAAACGCACAATGCGCTTTACTGAAGGAATAAAGCCCATATCTAGTAAGCGGTCGGCTTCATCAATGACCAAAAATTCAATCTGATCCAGCCAGACTTCTTTTTGTTCTACAAAATCGATCAAACGACCCGGTGTAGCCACCATAATATCGACAGGCGCTTTATTAAGCTGGTTCTTTTGCTTGTCAAAATCCACACCACCCAGCAAGGTCACCACATTGAGAACAGCATATTTCGCCAGATCCTGTGCATCGCTTTCGATCTGTAACGCCAGTTCACGGGTCGGTGCCAAAATCAGCGCACGTGGCTCACCACGATAGCGTTGTTCCTGAATCGGATTATTTAAGAGATCATTCATGATACTAATTAAAAAGGCAGCAGTTTTGCCTGTACCTGTCTGTGCACGGCCAATGGCATCATGTCCTGCCAGCGTGAATTTCAAAACCTTCTGCTGGATAGGCGTCATGGTGGTAAAGCCTAAAGCATCAATCGCTTTTTTTAGATTGGGATGTAAATTTAAGGTTTCAAAACCAGATGACATAAAGCGGTGCTCTAATTGGGTAATCACTAAGATAGGGATAGTATAAACAAAAAACGCCCCAAGTTATATTGGAGCGTTTTCTTTTTAGCTTAATCCGAAGATTAGTCTAATGGTTGAACTTCTTCAGCTTGAAAGCCTTTTTGGCCTTTAACAACACTGAATTCAACACGTTGGCCGTCACGAAGTGAACGGTGACCGTCACCTTGGATAGCACGGAAATGAACAAATACGTCATCACCGCCGTTACGTTGAATAAAGCCGAAGCCTTTAGTATCGTTAAACCACTTAACTACGCCTTGTTCGCGAGCAGCTGTCATAAGTTAATCCTCATTGAAACTAAAAGAAGGACCACCCGGTGTTGCAAACAGCAGAGCAAACAAGTTTGAAAATATTATTTTTAAGCTTGTAATCATTCTGTAAAACTATCAACAAAATCCCGGTTACATCCATTTATGTAATAGGGTGAAAAACAATCACTTTGTTTATTCAAAGTCCCAAATACGCAACGAGCTTAACATGGGTTTATCACAATTAATAGATTTTTTTTAGCATGTTCTGTTTGATTTAGTTATTTTTTTCATGAAAATTGTCAAAAGACTTTATAAAGTCATTTAGATCTTCTTTTTCTGAAACCAGTTTGGTTCTGGCATCATATTTGCTACTATTTATAGCCTTTTCTGCCATCTAAATAAAACCGCAATGTCCGAATATCCAGCGCAATTCAGCCTTATAGACGCTATGGGAAAACCGTGCCCGATGCCGCTATTAATGTTAAAGCGCGCACTAAAGGCCGGAAATCAGAAAACATTCCTGCTGAAATCATCTGATCCGCATAGCCAGACAGATGTCAGCCGCTATTGTCAGCTGCATCAGCTCAAGCTTGAATTTAAAAAAATTTCTGATACAGAGTTTCACTACTTAATTGAATCTTAAAAATTTTCAATTAAACTGTTGATCTTCACTTTCGTATACTTTTTTACATTTCTCTACCCAAATATCCATTATTTGCGGAGAGATTGGATTAAGATAAAACCTAGTTTAGGGTTATCCCGCACTTCAAGGAGAACACATGAGTGACAGCCGCAATCAGTTAATGCCCCTGTCATTATCGGCGCCAGGTGTCAACCTCGGTGCTTATATCAGCACTGTCAATCAGATTCCGATTTTAACGGCCGAACAAGAAAAAGAGTTGGCTGAACGCTATTATTATGACCAAGATTTAGATGCAGCGAAAATGCTGGTCATGTCGCATTTGCGTTTTGTAGTACATATTGCGCGTAGTTATGCAGGTTATGGTTTGCCACAAGGCGACCTGATTCAGGAAGGCAACCTGGGCCTGATGAAAGCTGTAAAACGTTTTGACCCGAATATGGGCGTACGTCTGGTGTCATTTGCCGTGCACTGGATCAAGGCGGAAATTCACGAATATGTGATCCGTAACTGGCGTATTGTGAAAATCGCCACCACTAAAGCGCAACGTAAACTGTTCTTTAATCTGCGAAGCCTGAAGAAATCATCGAAAAAGTTGACGCTCGCAGAAGCACAGTCTATTGCCAATGATTTAAATGTCACACCAGAACAAGTACTGGAAATGGAAGGCCGTCTGACGGCGTATGATGCGGCTTTTGATGCATCAAGCGATGACGATGATGAAGGTTCCACCCATGTGGCACCAGCGTTATATCTTGAAGATAATCGTTATGACCCGGCTCGTCTGATTGAAAATGAAGACTATGAGGAGCAAAGCACCTCTGCCCTGCATGAAGCCATGGATCAGCTAGATGATCGTTCACGTAATATCTTGCAGCGTCGCTGGCTAGATGACGAGAAATCGACCCTGCATGAGCTTGCAGCGGAATATAATGTTTCTGCGGAACGTATTCGTCAGCTGGAAAAAAATGCCATGGAAAAAATTAAAGTGGCGATGTCATCCAATTAACACCAAATTCTGTTACTGATTTACCTCGAAAAAGCCTTCTTTGATGAAGGCTTTTTTATGTCCGCATTTTGAATTTATGCTAAGGTTGAGCGCAAACTTTATCAGGAAGATCAATTCAAATGTGGATTGCGATTTCAGCACTTAATTTGGCACTTGCAGTCATGCTCGGTGCTTTTGGTGCACATGGTTTAAAAGCGCGGGCGACTGAAGCACAGCTCGGCTGGTGGCAAACGGCAACGGATTATTTTTTCTATCATGCCTTAGGACTACTGATTCTTTCTTTACTGGCGAAAGTCATCCCTGCATTGCCCATTCAATGGAGCTTCGGTCTGATTCAGGTCGGCATTTTACTGTTTTCTGGCTCACTGTATATCATGGCCTTAGGATTACCCCGCGGTTTAGGTGCTATTACGCCCATCGGCGGGGCTTTAATGATTGCCGGATGGTTAATTCTGGCCTGGAATGCTTTAAAATACGCCAGATAAGTTTGAACAACACTTAATCATGGAGGGTTGCTAGAATGATGATTTACATCAATGGCGAACAACAGGAAACTCACTGCAAGAATCTGCTGGAACTGATTCAGAGTATGGCGCTTGAGGGTAAGCGTTTTGCAGTTGAAGTCAATGAAATGATTATTCCTAAAAGCAGATTGGGCGATACGCCAATTTGCGATACAGACAAAATAGAAATTATTCACGCGGTCGGTGGCGGCTAATACTCGGGACAATTATGCAAGATTTATTACAGATTGGTTCACGCCAATTCCAGTCACGCCTTTTGGTAGGCACGGGCAAATACAAAGATTTAAATGAAACTCAGCAGGCCATTGAAACCAGTGGTGCAGAGATTGTCACTGTCGCTATTCGCCGTGTCAATATTGGCCAAGATCCTGACCAGCCGAACCTGCTGTCAGTCATTCCTCCGGAAAAATATACCATTTTGCCGAATACCGCAGGTTGCTTCGATGCCAATAGTGCCGTCCGCACCTGTATGCTGGCGCGTGAGTTGCTCGATGGCCACAATCTGGTCAAACTTGAAGTTTTGGGTGATGAAAAGACACTTTATCCAAACGTAACCGAAACACTGAAAGCTGCGCGCACCTTGATTGACGATGGCTTTGAGGTCATGGTTTATACCTCGGATGATCCGATCGTGGCGCAAGAGCTGGAAAGCATGGGCTGTGTTGCGATTATGCCATTGGGTAGCCTGATTGGTTCTGGTCTGGGCATTCTGAATCCACATACCCTGTCAATCATCAAGGAAAATGCCAAAGTTCCTGTCCTAGTCGATGCCGGTGTCGGTACAGCGAGTGATGCCGCGATTGCGATGGAACTGGGTTGTGATGGTGTACTCATGAATACAGCGATTGCAGCTGCACAAAATCCGGTATTAATGGCATCTGCGATGAAAAAAGCCGTTGAAGCAGGCCGAGAAGCTTTTCTTGCAGGCCGTATGCCGCGCAAGCGTATGGCCAATGCCAGCTCACCGGAAACCGGCTATTTCTTTAAATAAATTTTCATGAACAAAAATAAAGGACTCAATTGAGTCCTTTATTTTTGTTTTTAGTTAAGGAATCAGACCTTCATCACGCATAGCAATCTGTACAGACTGACGTTCTGCCACTTTATTACGGATATGAATAATATTTTTATATGGACTCAAATCATGCTCAATCTGGTTCGACCAGTTGGTCAAGACAAATAGATAGGCATCCGCAGGCCCAAAGTTATCATCCACCAGATAATCATTGTCCGATTCACCAATCGCTTTATCGATATAACTCAATAGTCGATCAATCTCTGCATAGGCTTTTTTCTTTTCATCTTCGGATAACTTGCCACCGAAGAACACCGCATAGGCATCATGTAGTTCAGAGTTCAGATAACCTAACCATTCCAGCACTTTGGCACGTCCCATGCCCGATGGTGGAATTAGATCTTGTTTTGGATCGTGTTGAGCAAGAAACGGTAGAATTGCAACATTTTCTGTCAGGATCAGACCAGGGTTAATTTCTAACGCTGGTACATAGCCTTTAGGATTAACTTCGTAATAATCCGTACCTTTTTCTGTTTTATGTGTTTTTAAATCAACACGTTCCAAATCAAAATCGACATTAATTTCATTTAAAATAATATGTGCTGCCAGTGAGCAGGCACCTGGTGAATAGTAAAGCTTCATTTCTGATCCTTGTTATACACTTCTCAATGTTTTAAATCGCTTCTGACAAACTTTCAAGTGATCAAACCTGTAAATTGCAAAAAAGCGTAACTGTCACCTCAGGGCAGTTACTCATTCAATATTCAGGATATTCCGGGCTTTTGCAAGTCAATCTTGTGTAGATTTTTATCTCTATCTGTTTAACATACACAGGTTTTCCAAATTTAGATGATATTTCGTGATTAGCCTGAAAAAAGAAGAATGGTTTTCCAATATCCGCACAGATGTATTGGCAGGTCTGGTGGTGGGACTTGCCCTGATTCCTGAATCAATTGCCTTCTCTGCCATTGCCGGTGTCGATCCGCAAGTCGGTTTATATGCCTCTTTCTGCATTGCAGTATCCATTGCCTTTTTTGGTGGCCGTCCTGCCATGATCTCTGCGGCTACAGGCGCAATGGCACTTTTGATGATTACCTTGGTAAAAGAACATGGTTTGCAATATCTGTTGGCTGCCACAATTCTGACCGGCATCATTCAGGTCATTGCGGGTTATTTTAAAGTCGCTAAATTAATGCGCTTTGTATCGCAGGCGGTGGTATACGGATTTTTGAATGCCTTGGCGATCCTGATATTTGTGGCACAAATCCCGGAAATTAACCGGATGGATAGCACCGGTTATCTGTTTATTGCGATTGGTCTGGCAATTATTTATCTGTTTCCGTATATCCCGAAAATTGGCAAAGCCATTCCCTCACCTTTAATCTGTATTATCGTATTAAGCGGGTTGGCGCTGTTGTTAAGTGCAGATATGCGTACCGTGAGCGATCTTGGACAATTCCCGGATACTTTGCCAGTATTCCTGATTCCAGAAATTCCACTCAATCTGGAAACCTTGCAAATTATCCTGCCTTATTCCTTTACCTTGGCGACTGTCGGTTTGCTGGAAAGCATGATGACCACTACGGTCATTGATGAAGTGACCGGAACTGAAGGTGACCGTCATCAGGAATGTCGTGGTCAGGGTATGGCCAATATTGTCAGCGGCTTTATGGGCGGGATGGCCGGTTGTGCCATGATCGGCCAGTCAATTATCAATGTGTCTTCAGGGGCACGTACCCGTTTATCGACTCTGGTCGCTGGCGTGTTTCTGCTGTGTCTCGTGGTTTTTTTGAAAGACTGGCTGGCTTATATCCCAATGGCAGCGCTGGTTGCGATCATGATTATGGTGGCATTTACCACCTTTCAATGGGGAGCAATCAAGCAATTCAGCAAACATCCGCTAGAATTTAATACCGTGATGATTGCCGTGATTATTGTCGTGCTTGCCACTCATAATCTGGCGCTTGGTGTATTTGTCGGCGTATTGCTCTCTGCCCTGTTCTTTATTAATAAACTGGAAAGAACCGTACATGTCTATACGCATTTGAATTCGGCTCATTCACGCAGCTACTTTATTTCTGGACAGATATTCTTTAGCAGTTCAGAGAAGTTCTATCAGTTCTTTGATTTTAAAGAGAAGCTTGAGCATGTCGAACTGGATCTGACCCATGCGCATATTTGGGACGTGACTTCGGTCAATATGCTGAATAACGTGATTCAGAAGTTTAAAGCCCAAGGGATAGATGTAAGGGTGATTGGTTTGAATGAAGCCAGCAGTACATTGATCGACCGGTTTAGTAGCTGATGAACGATGATTAATAAAAGAGCCTCAATTGGCTCTTTTATTTTATCTGGAAGATCTTGCCGATTTTTATGGAGAAATACCGAGAAAAGTTTGACTTGCTCGGCTCAGGACTTAAAATACCGCATTCTGAATTTTTAGATTTGCCAAAGTTATGTCGAACGATCAATTAGACCAGCAAGTCGTGGAGCTGGAAAACTTAAGCGAGCACCGTGAAATCGTGACGTTTATGCGCCGCTCAATGCCGCTGAATACCTCTCAACGTACTGCGCTTGAACAATATGGTCACTTAATTTTGGAATATCCAGTCGGTGATTTGCGTCAGCACTTTGAACATCCTGAACGTCCTTTGACTGTAGAAATTGGTTTTGGTATGGGCCGTTCACTGGTATTGATGGCCAAAGCTAATCCTGAACGTAACTTTGTCGGAATTGAAGTCCATGTACCTGGAATTGCGCAGTGCGTGTATGAAGCAGGTATTGAAGGCCTAACGAACTTACGTGTGCTGGATGCTGATGCAATTCAGGTATTACGTGAAATGCCAGACAATAGTATTAATGCAGTTCAGTTATACTTCCCTGATCCATGGCAGAAAAAACGTCATTTTAAACGCCGCTTTGTTTCGCATGACCGTATGCCGCTGGTGGAGCAAAAGCTGGAGCTTGGCGGAACTTTCCATGCTGCAACGGACTGGGAACCGTATGCGGAATGGATGATAGAAGTATTGGAAGAACGTCCACGTCTGGAAAATCTGGCGGGCAAAGGCAATAGCTATCCTCGTCCGGAATGGCGTCCACAAACCAAGTTTGAACGTCGCGGGATTGAAGCAGGTCACAAGATTAATGATTTTATCTTTAAGAAAATTTCTTAATCTAAGACTCAAAAAAAGCGCTGATTATTCAGCGCTTTTTTATGGGAAAAATTTGGCTTTGAACCCTGCTTCGTAGATAAATTATCAGCTTCTTCATTTCTGATGACGCGTGAGAATCTGCTGGCTCAACAACTGATAGACATTTTGTAAATCTTCTCGCTGCATATTGGCTAACATCTGCTGATGCATATTCAAGATATTCTGATCACCACGCATCGCTGGGCCGGTCTGCATTTGTTTGGGATCATTCTGAGTGGCTTTATTGGCAGTTTCCAGCATTAAGGGATACAACAAACTGAAATCGACCTGTTGTACATCAACCACCTGCTTGGCCATGTCATAACAGTAATTGGCAAAATTACAGGCAAATACCGCTGCAAGATGCAAACTGAGACGTTGACTGGAACTATAAGTATAAACACGATTGCTTAGGCTATTTGCCAGTTCTAATAACAGGATTTGGTCCTGTTCATTCACCGCTTCAATCAACAGTGGCGTCTGCTGCCAATCAATCTGGCGTTCGAGACTAAAGGTCTGTAAAGGATAAAATACGCCTGCACGCGCATGCACATTTTTCAGTAAATTGAGATGGGTGCTGCCAGAGGTATGTACGATCAGATTCTGCTGTAGATACGGATGAATCTGTTCAATGACGTTGGCAATCGACTGATCACTGACCGCGATAATGACCAGATCCACCTCATGATCCAGCTGTTGAGGCTGAGCGATGGCCTGAGCGTTGAATTGCTCAGCCAGATATTGTGCTTTTTCTAGGGTTCGACTGTAGATCTGTACGATCTCATGGTGTGCTGACAATACAAGGGCAAGATGATATGCCACTCGCCCTGCCCCAATCATACTGATCCGCATCTGCTGTTCTTCCTGATAAATTACGCACAGCATGCCAATAAATAAAGATTGAGGCAATTGGCCTTGATGTTTCGAATAGACTTTAGAACTTTCGCAGGGTCAGAATCTGTTCACTTCGACCAAAAGGTCCATGAACATCATGCAGAATCCCGCTGGTCAGACCAATACCATCTTCACCATATTGCTGCACCACTTCCAGTCCCAGCCATTTACCCTGCGGCAGACGGTGCATATGAATCTGCAGGTCCAGATTCGGAAATCCCCAACCGGAATTCGGGTCCTGACGTGGCACAATGCCATTGGCCGTATCGACCATACCGAGCAAACGACTAAAGTCTGTCGTCGGTTGACCTTCTACCATGTCCAGCGAATTTCTTAGCCAGACAATGCCCTTGCCTGCACGATGGTCAGCATGTGCCCGGGTTTCAATACTCTGGATATAACCGCCCGGCCAGCAGCGCATACCCTCCCAAACCGGTAAATATTCTGGACTTTCGATCGGAAAATCTTCCACTCCAGCAATGGCCGTGGTATTTGAAGTTAGCATTCTCCACGCGCGTGCCACGATACAGGTTTTACCATTGGCACACATTTCAGCTTCAACCAGTTCAATGGTTTTACCCGGACGGATCATGCGTGTGGTAATCGAAAATTCACCAAAGGCTATCAGGCCAAAAATATCCAGCCCGACCCGACCAATACGCATGTCAGCACGTGGCTGAAACTGTTCCAGTTCGACGCATAGAATACCGGTGGCTGGCGCCATGTGCTGCTCATGCGGATTCCACGCACCTTGTGCATGAATATTAGAACGGTAATAAGCCGTAGTACTGCCATCTGCATGCTGTTCGCGCTGAATAAAACTGTAATATGCCGACATTGTTTTAATACTTCCCTGAATATTCACTTAAACTTTAGAGTTTACAAAAAGTGCTTTTATCTTTATTTTCTGAGCAAAAAGCCATGATAATCCATGATTTGACAATAAATTTTGCACTGTTTAAATCCGACTTTGGTTAAAAGCGCTTTAAAATTATGCGCAGATAACAAGTAAAAATCCTGCTCCAAGCGTTCAATCATCTTGGTACTTTGCGTTACACTCAACCCTGTCTGTTGTGCCATCTTCTGCATAGTTTTAATGTCTTGCTGATCTTCAGGTTGCATCAGATCATAGGTCAATGCAAGACCATTGGTTTTAAGACACTGATAAATAGCCTGAAAAAATCCGTTTTTTTCGGAATTTGGAATGAAATGTGCCACTAGAATGGCCAACGCAGCATCAAACGTATCCGGCTGATTCAAATCTTGGATTGTGCTTTGGATAAGTTGTACCCTTTGTTGATCTATGGAATTCAGATTTTTACTAACCTGTTCCAGCATAGCTGCTGATGGATCAATTGCAGTAAAGGTCCAGTCTGGATGTTGCTCTAATAAATACGACAATTCATAACCTGTTCCGCAACCCACTATTAATATATGTGCGGTTTCTGGGAGTTCAGTGCTGAGAATTGCTTCAATCTGCTGATGCACCAGTTCATAACCGGGAATCAGTTTACGGATATGATCGTCATAACTGGCGACCACGACTTCACTGTGAAAGTTTTTTGCCATATTTTACTCTGATTTTAGATGTTCAGTACATTCATGTATTTCTATTACCAGACCGTCGTGATCAGTAAATTCATTTACAGACATTTTAGAATCTTGCTAAATGTACAACCTCAAACTGCTAGATATATTGAACGTCCATTGCGCAGGTTTTTCGTTACTTTGACGGGGCAAAGTAACCAAACCCTTTTGTTTCACTGATATGGCATCCCTGCCATACAGTGAAACGGCGACATCCATGTCGCCGGGCTCTCTGATGAGTTGCTATTAATTGTTAGCTTTAGGATTAGTTCTAACGTAAAAAATAAAGTTTAAGCAATCTCTTTCAAGTTCAGCTCTTCACGCATAAATTCACGCAATTTGAACTTCTGCGCCTTCCCTGAAGCCGTCATTGGAAATTCCTGGAAGAAACGCACATAGCGCGGCACTTTATTGTGAGAAATATGCTCCTTACAATACTGACGGATGGTTTCTTCAGTACAAGGATCATTTTCATGCAGGATGATGCAGGCACAAAGTTCCTCACCATATTTATGGTCTGGCACCCCAATCACCTGTACATCTGAAACAGCCGGATGGGTATAAAGGAAATCTTCAATTTCTTTCGGGAACAGGTTTTCCCCTCCACGAATCACCACGTCCTTGATTCGGCCCTTGATTTTGACAAAGCCTTCATCATCCATTTCAGCGATATCACCGGTATGCATCCAGCGCGCCGCATCAATCACTTCCTGGGTTTTATCCTGATCTTCCCAATAACCGAGCATCACTGAATAACCACGTACACACAGCTCACCCAATTGGCCGCGTGGAACCACCTTGCCATTTTCATCGACAATTTTAACTTCCAGATGCGGATGTACCCGGCCAACCGTACTGACACGTTGCTCGACACTGTCTGCCGTTGAGCTTTGTGCACTGACGGGTGCGGTTTCAGTCATGCCATAACAAATCGTGATTTCAGACATATGCATCCGTTCAATCACGCGCTGCATAATTTCCTGCGGACATGGACTACCCGCCATAATCCCGGTACGCAGACTGGACAGATCAAACTCGTCAAACTGTTCATGTTCCAGCACCGCAATAAACATAGTCGGCACACCATAAGCCGCGGTACATCTTTCCTGCTGGATGGCTTTTAAGGTTTCCAGCGGATTAAACACGGCAGACGGATAGATCATGGCAGAGCCATGCGTAATACAGGCCAGATTGCCCATGACCATACCAAAACAGTGGAATAAAGGCACTGAAATACAGACACGGTCTTCTGGCCCTAAATGAATGGCTTCACCGACAAAATAACCATTATTTAAAATATTATTATGGGTCAACATGGTGCCTTTCGGATTGCCCGTAGTGCCCGAGGTAAACTGGATATTAATCGTTTCATCAAACTGCAATTCACTGGAGATCTGTTGCAGTTGTTCCAACTCTTGCGCACTAGGCGAGCTTAGTAAATCCTGAAAACGGTGGATGCCGGTATGCTGCTGATCATCAATTTTAATCACATGCTTTAAATGTGGCAGTCGCTCTGCATTAAGGAATTTACCTTCGGTTTCCTGCAATTCCGGTGCAATTTTAGTCAGAATTTCCTGATAGTCCGTCGTCTTAAACTGCGCTGCAATCACCAGTCCCTTACAGGAGACCTTGTTTAGCACATATTCAAGCTCGTTGCTTTTATAAGCTGGATTTAAATTCACCAGAATAATGCCTGCCTTGAAGGCTGCAAACTGGGTAATGGTCCATTCCACACAGTTCGGCGACCAGATCGCCAGACGATCACCTTTTTGCATACCCATTTTCAGCAGCTGACAGGCAAAGGCATTGACTTGTTCCTGTAGCTGCCGGTAACTGAGGCGGATGTTCTGATGCAAACTCACTACCGCATCACGTTCTGCATACCGCTCGCAAGCCTGATCAAATTTTTCACCAATCGTCATGCCCAATAAAGGCTGGCTGCTGGTTCCATAGGCATAGCTTAACCGTACTTGTGTCATTGAATCGATCTCCTTGATTCTTTGTAATTCTGATTTTCAACTTTACTAATTGTTTTATGACCACGACGACCTTGTCTGTGTACCGGTTTTTTGTGTGTTTATGCTTGTAAATTTTCCTCCTGTCCACGTACTGCGTTGACACAAAAATCGGCAATCTGTTTGACAAAGTGATCCTTATACTTCTGATCAAACATGACATTTCGGGACGGATTTAAAGGTTCAATCACGACAAAGGTCATGGCACCAACTACGCCCAACGCTGCCGTATTCAAATCTTCAAATTCGAATTCTCCATTGACCTTTCCTTCGGCCAGAATTTCCTTAATGCTCTGCTTGAGCAGCTGCTTACTGCGAAAACGCTCATGTTCCATTTCCGGATCAACCGGTTCGAACATCAGTGAATACGCCAGTTGGGGGCTATTCATGGCACGCTTGACAAAAGTTGTAACAGATTTTTGCAATTTCAGTTTTGGCGACAAATCTGACTCGGCAATATGGTTCAGGATCCCGACTTCATGCTGAATCGCGGCCGACAAAACCTCGATCAAAATCTGGCTTTTGCTTTCGAAATATCGATAGACCAGCCCTGTAGAAACGCCTGCGCGCTCTGCAATCGCCTGAATCGATGCCTCCTTCAAGCCCCCTTGAATAATCAGTTCACGAGCAGATTCCAAAATCGACAGGCGATTTTGTTCCATTCGTTCCTGCATCAATGATGATCTTTTATAACTCATAAAATTATTCTCAACAAGATAAAATGAATTGTAAATCATTTTGTGAATATAGATTCACTTTTTTATTTTTTCATTGTATGTTAAAACCACAAGCACAACAAAAATGCTTTTTTGGACACAACAAATATAACCTCAGGATGGATGAAGAATGAATTTACAAAGCTTGGATTTCGGTTTGGATGAAACTCTAATAGCGCTTCGTGATTCAGTGGCCGCTTTTTGCGCCAAAGAAATTACCCCGATTGCTCAACAGGTTGACCGTGACAACAAGTTCCCTGCCCACCTTTGGAAAAAGTTTGGCGAGATGGGCCTGCTCGGGCTGACAGTCAGTGAGGAATATGGCGGTTCAAATTTTGGTTATCTGGCGCACATCATTGCCATGCAGGAAATTTCCCGTGCTTCTGCATCCATTGGGCTGTCCTATGGCGCACATTCTAACCTATGTGTAAACCAAATTAAGCGAAATGGTACTGAAGAACAGAAACAGCGTTATCTGCCTAAACTGATTTCAGGTGAATATGTCGGTGCCTTGGCAATGTCTGAACCGAATGCAGGCTCGGATGTGGTGAGCATGAAACTGAAAGCAGAAGACAAAGGCGATCACTACCTGTTGAATGGTTCAAAAATGTGGATCACCAATGGTGGCGATGCCGATGTCCTGGTGGTCTATGCAAAAACCGATTTGCAGGCCGGCGCCAAAGGCATGACCGCCTTTCTGGTTGAAAAAAATATGCCAGGTTTCAGTCATGGCACACATTTGGACAAACTGGGTATGCGCGGTTCAAACACTTATCCGCTGTTTTTTGACAATGTCGAAGTACCCAAAGAAAACGTCATGGGCGGCGTCGGTAATGGCACCAAGGTCTTGATGAGTGGTCTGGACTATGAGCGTGCTGTATTGAGTGCTGGCCCACTGGGGATTATGGATGCCTGTATGGATACCGTGATTCCATATATTCATGACCGTAAACAGTTTGGTCAGGCGCTGGGCGAATTCCAGTTAATGCAAGGCAAAATTGCCGACATGTATTCGACCTGGCTAGCCTGTAAGGCACTGGTTTATGCGGTCGGTGCTGAATGTGACAAAGCTGAGCATAGCCGTAGCCTGCGTAAAGATGCTGCCAGTGCCATTTTATATGCTGCTGAAAAAGCGACCTGGATGGCAGGAGAAACCATTCAGACTTTAGGTGGTAACGGTTATATCAACGAATTTGCTGCCGGCCGTTTATGGCGTGATGCCAAACTGTATGAAATTGGCGCCGGTACTTCAGAAATCCGCCGCATGCTGATTGGCCGTGAACTTTTCAACGAAACAGCCTAAACCTTAACACTTAGAATAAAACAAGGATGTTGGTCATGAATCAGTTATCGAGCAAAATCAATATACGTAGTGAAGAGTTTAAAACCAACCAGACTGCCATGCTGCAACTGGTGGATGACCTAAAACAGAAAATTGAAAAAATTGCTTTGGGTGGTGGCGAAACTGCCCGTCAAAAACATCTGGACCGTGGCAAATTACTCCCCCGTGAACGGATTAATCATTTAATTGATCCAGGCACAGCTTTTTTGGAAATTGGTCAGCTGGCTGCCTATCAGGTGTATCAGGATGATGTTCCTGCCGCAGGTGTGGTCGCTGGTGTTGGTCAGGTCAAGGGTGTGACCTGCATGATCATCGCCAATGATGCTACGGTGAAAGGCGGTACTTATTATCCATTAACAGTGAAAAAGCATTTACGTGCCCAGGAAATTGCCGAACAGAACCATCTGACTTGTATTTATCTGGTGGATTCAGGCGGTGCATATTTGCCTTTACAGGATGAAGTATTTCCAGACCGCGATCACTTCGGCCGTATTTTCTACAATCAGGCACGTATGTCGAGCCAAGGTATCGCCCAAATTGCAGTGGTGATGGGCAGCTGTACTGCAGGCGGTGCTTATGTGCCTGCCATGTCAGATGAAACCATTATTGTCCGCAATCAGGGCACCATTTTCCTAGGCGGCCCTCCTCTAGTTAAGGCAGCTACTGGTGAAGTGGTGTCCAGTGAGGATCTCGGTGGTGGTGATGTGCATACCCGTTTGTCTGGCGTGGCTGATCATCTGGCTGAAAACGATGAACATGCACTTGCGATTGCCCGCAACATCGTGGCCAACCTGAACAAAAAGCCAAACAAGACCGCAGATGAAATCGAAGCGCCGCTGTTTGACAGTTCGGAACTGTACGGCATTGTGCCGAGTGACGCGCGCAAGCCTTTTGATATCCGTGAAGTGATAGCGCGTATTGTCGATGGCTCACGTTTTGACGAGTTCAAGGCACGTTTCGGCACTACCCTGGTGACCGGTTTTGCCAAGCTCTATGGCATGCCGGTCGGGATTATTGCCAATAATGGCATTCTATTTTCCGAGTCTGCCCAAAAAGGCGCACATTTTATTGAACTGTGTACCCAGCGCAATATTCCGCTGATTTTCCTGCAAAACATTACCGGCTTTATGGTCGGTCGCCAGTATGAAAATGAAGGCATTGCCAAAAATGGTGCCAAGCTGGTGATGGCCGTCGCCAACGCCAATGTGCCTAAGTTGACTCTAGTGATTGGCGGTTCTTTTGGTGCTGGCAACTACGGTATGTGTGGCCGCGCCTACTCGCCGCGCTTTATGTGGACCTGGCCAAACTCGCGTATTTCAGTGATGGGCGGTGAACAGGCCTCTAGCGTTTTGTCGACCTTAAAACGTGACCAGATTGAACAGAAAGGCGGCAGCTGGTCAGCTGAAGAAGAAGACCAGTTTAAACAACCAATTCGTGATCAATACGAACGCCAAGGCCATCCTTATTATGCGTCTTCGCGTTTATGGGATGACGGTGTGATTGATCCGGCGCAATCACGTGAGGTTCTGGCTTTAAGTCTAGCTGCAGCCCTGAATGCGCCCATCCAGCCAACCAAATTCGGCGTGTTCCGCATGTAAGAGGTGACAAAATGACATATCAATTTTTACAGCTCGAACAGCAGAATCAGGTGGCAACGGTTTGGATTAACCGTGCTGAACTGCACAATGCCTTTAATACTCAAGTCATTGAAGAACTGCATGCTTGCTTCCAGTCTTTAAATAACCGTGATGATGTACGCGTGGTGATTCTGGCGGGTCGTGGCAAAAGCTTCTCTGCGGGTGCGGATCTGAACTGGATGAAACAGGCCGGTCAGGCATCACAGGCAGACAATGAGGCGGATGCGCTCAAACTGGCAAAAATGCTGCAAAGTCTGGCGACCTTAAAACAGCCAACCATTGCCCGGGTACACGGCATTGCCTTTGGTGGCGGCATGGGGCTGGCCTCAGCCTGTGATATTTGTGTGGCCAGTACAGATGCCAAGTTTGCCACTTCCGAGGTTCGCTTAGGTCTGGCACCTTCGACCATCAGCCCGTATGTAATTCGTGCAATTGGTACACGTCAAGCTTCACGTTATTTCCTGACTGCCGAGCGGATTACTGCTGAACAGGCCAAAAGCATTGGTCTTGCGCATGAAGTCACTCCACCAGAACAGCTCGACAGCAAAATTGATGAAATTGTGGAAGCACTTTTACTTGGTGGTCCTGCCGCACAGAGCGCATCGAAACAGTTGATTCAACTGGTTGACCAACAGGTATTGACCGAAGATTTACTGCTTAAAACAGCACAGCATATTGCCCATATTCGCCAGGGAGATGAGGCGAAAAATGGACTGAATGCATTTTTGAACAAACAAAGCCCGGCTTGGATCAAGACCACGGCATAACAACGAGAAGGATCCTACAATGTTTGAGAAGATTTTAATTGCCAACCGTGGTGAAATTGCCTGCCGTGTGATTCGTACAGCGAAGAAATTAGGAATTGCCACCGTTGCCGTCTATTCCGATGCTGATGCGCAGGCACAACATGTGAAACTGGCCGATGAAGCGATCTATATTGGTGAATCGCCAGCAGCTCAAAGTTATTTGCAAATTGATCGCATTATTCAGGCAGCCAAAAACACTGGTGCCCAGGCGATTCACCCCGGTTATGGTTTCCTGTCCGAAAATGACCAGTTTGCCTTGGCCTGTCAGGACAACAATATTGTCTTTATTGGCCCGCCAGTCGATGCCATTCTGGCAATGGGTCTAAAGGCCACCTCTAAAGCGCTGATGGAAAAAGCCGGTGTGCCTCTAACCCCCGGCTATCATGGGACCAATCAGGATGCCGACTTCCTGAAACAGCAGGCAGACAATATTGGCTATCCGGTACTGATCAAGGCCAGTGCCGGTGGTGGCGGTAAAGGCATGCGTCTGGTGGAACGCAGCGAAGATTTTCTTAGCTCGCTTGCTTCATGTAAGAGTGAAGCACGTTCAAGTTTTGGCAATGAAGACGTTCTGATTGAACGTTATGTGATTCAGCCACGTCATATTGAAGTGCAAGTTTTTGGCGATACACATGGCAACTATGTACATCTGTTTGAGCGTGATTGTTCGGTACAACGTCGCCACCAGAAAGTGCTAGAAGAAGCGCCTGCACCAAAAATGCCAGAAGATAAACTGGAAGCGATGCGTCAGGCTGCGATTGATGCCGCTCGTGCAGTGAATTACGTTGGCGCCGGTACGGTAGAGTTTATTGTCGAGCAAGACGGTACGGCCTATTTCATGGAAATGAACACCCGCCTACAGGTTGAACATCCGGTGACTGAAATGATTACCGGACAGGATCTGGTAGAATGGCAACTGCGCGTAGCTTTTGGTGAACCTTTACCGAAGCAGCAGCATGAATTGCAGATTCACGGTCATGCGCTTGAAGCCCGTGTCTATGCTGAAGAGCCGGAAAAAGGTTTTATCCCGGCGATCGGTCAGATCAGCTACCTGCATTATCCGGAGCAAAGTGACTGTGTACGTGTCGATAGCGGTATTGTCGAAGGCGACGAGATCAGCACTTATTATGATCCGATGATTGCCAAACTGATTGTCTGGGGTAAAAATCGTGAAGCAGCCCTAACCCAGATGCACCATGCGCTGGGTCAGTTCCATGTCGATGGTCTGGGTAACAATATTGCTTTTCTAGATCGCCTGGTGCTGTGTGACTCGTTTAAAAATGCACATTTAGATACTGGCCTGATTCAGCGTGAAGAAGAATTTCTGCTCAAACCTTCTGCGGATATCCGTGCCGAACTGGTAGTTAGTGCCGCACTGATTGAACTTCTGTCACATCAGGCACAGAATCCCGTTCCAAGCAACCCGGTATGGCAGCAGCAAGCATTCTGGCGCTTAAACCAACAGAATAGTCATACAGTGCAATTACAACGCAATGGCATTAACCTGAAAATTCAGTTCAGCACCCAAGATCAAGGCTTTGTTGCCAGCTATAACGGTCAGCAAATTCAGATTCAGGGTCAACTCGTCGATGCCCATACTTTAGCCTTGCAACTGGCGGGTAAACAGCAAAAACTGGCTTTTAGCCAGAGTGAGCAAGGCATTACCCTGTTCCAGAATGGTCAAAGCTATAAGTTTAATTACTTGAAGTCTGATTTTAATAATCAGGATGAACAAGGCACGGAAAATAACCTGATCGCACCAATGCCAGGTGTCATTACCCAGGTGCTCGTGGCAGCCAATGACAAAGTCAAAAAAGATGATGTGCTGATGACGCTGGAAGCCATGAAGATCGAATACTCGATTCGCGCACCGCATGACGGCATCATCGCAAGCTCATATTTTCAGAAGGGTGATCAGGTTAAAGCCGGTGATGAACTGGTCGAGTTCCAGCCTCTGGCGGAGGAAGTGGCATGACGGATTTTGTCAAAATCGTAGAGGTCGGGCCACGCGATGGCCTGCAAAATGAAAAAATACCTTTGACATTGGATGACCGGAAAAACCTGATTCTGGACCTAATGAAAACCGGTCTGCAGTCCATCGAAGTCGGCTCCTGCGTTTCAGCCAAATGGGTACCGCGAATGGCAGACAGTGATGTGCTCTTTGCCAGCCTACCCCAAGATCCGAATATTCAGTTCAGTTTATTAACCCCAAACATGAAAGGTTTTGAATCGGCACTGGCTGTGGGTTGCAAGGAAGTGGCGGTATTTACTGCAGCTTCTGAAAGCTTTACCCGCAAAAACATCAACTGCTCGATTGATGAAAGCTTCGAGAAGTTTGCCGATGTCATGGCAGCAGCCAAAGCCAATGATATTAAGGTACGTGGCTATGTTTCCTGCATGGCGGACTGTCCTTATGAAGGTGCCATTGATCCGAAGCAGGTGGTCAAAGTCACCCAGCGTTTGCTGGAGATGGGCTGCTATGAAGTGTCATTGGGTGAAACCATTGGTACAGCAACACCGGATCGGGTGAAAAATGTCTGGGAGGCCTGTCTGGCTGAACTTGATACTAAAGTTTTGGCAGGCCATTTTCATAATACTTACGGCATGGCCATTGCCAATATTTACCAGTCTTTACTGCAAGGCATTCGGGTCTTTGATTCATCCATTGCCGGCCTAGGTGGTTGCCCTTATGCCAAAGGCGCTTCCGGCAATGTCTCAACTGAAGACCTGTATTACCTGCTCTCGAATATGGGCTTTCAAACCGGTATTCAGCTGGATGCCCTGATGCAGGCCAGCCGTAATATCAGTGAAGTCTTGCAGCGCAATAATCCATCCAATTATGCCAATGCCTATTGGCAAAAAGCCTGTGCTTGAAAATAAACTTGCTTGAGCAAAATGCTTTCAAGCAAGCCATAAGGATATAAGCAGCAGATTGAAGTCTGCTACAACAATAATAGAGGTGACAAGATGTCAAACAAGGTTTATGACAGCGCTCAATCCGCCTTAAAGGATGTGGTGCAAGATGGTCATACTCTGGCCGTTGGTGGTTTCGGCCTATGTGGTATTCCAGAAGCCCTGATTACAGCACTAAAAGAAACAGGTGCTAAGCAACTCACCTGTATTTCCAACAATGCCGGCGTAGACGGCTTCGGTCTCGGACTTCTGCTGGAAACCAAACAAATTAAAAAAATGATCTCCTCTTATGTGGGTGAGAATAAAGAGTTTGAACGTCAATATTTAAATGGCGAACTGGAAGTTGAGCTGACCCCACAGGGTACACTGGCAGAAAAATTACGTGCTGGCGGTGCCGGTATTCCGGCTTTTTATACGGCGACGGGTGTCGGAACCGTGATCGCTGAAGGTAAGGATGTCCGTGAATTTAATGGCAAGTCTTACATTCTGGAAGAATCTTTAACAGCTGATGTTGCTCTGGTTAAAGCCTATAAGGCCGATAAAGCCGGCAACCTGATTTTCCGTAAAACCGCCCAGAACTTTAATCCGGTCTGTGCCATGGCCGGCAAAATTACCATTGCTGAAGTCGAAGAGATTGTCGAAATTGGCGTGCTGGATCCAGATGAAATCCATCTTCCGGGAATTTATGTGAACCGGATAGTCGTGAATGCTCAACCGGAAAAACGTATTGAACAGATGACCTTAAAGGCGGAGGCTTGATCATGGCTTGGACACGTAATGAAATGGCGCAGCGCGCGGCACAAGAGCTTGAAGATGGTTTCTATGTCAATTTAGGGATTGGCCTGCCGACGCTAGTCGCAAATTATATTCCGGAAAATATCAATGTCTGGCTGCAATCGGAAAATGGTTTGCTGGGGATTGGTGAATTTCCAACCGAGGAAACTGTCGATGCCGACCTGATCAATGCCGGTAAACAGACGGTTACCGCGCGAAAAGGTGCTTCATTTTTCTCAAGTGCCGACTCCTTTGCCATGATCCGTGGTGGTCATGTCAATATCGCCATTCTGGGTGCTATGGAAGTGTCTGAAACTGGTGATCTGGCCAACTGGATGATTCCGGGCAAAAAGGTCAAAGGCATGGGCGGTGCCATGGATCTGGTCGCGGGTGTACAAAAAGTCGTGGTCTTAATGGAACACTGCGCCAAAGATGGTACACCGAAGATTGTACCGCAATGTAGCTTGCCGCTGACTGGTCAAGCTGTGGTCAACCGGATTATTACCGACCTCGGTGTACTGGATGTTAGTCCTGATGGAATTCGACTGGTTGAACTGGCACCAGAGGTCAGTTTTGAGGAGATTCAAAAAGTCACTGGGGTAGCGCTATTACGTAATGCTGCCTGATCCAGCCAGCCCTTAAGAATGAAGCATCTTAAGGGCTTTTTTATATATAGCCGTTTCATTTCAAAATAATAATCGCAGAATAAATGGATTTTAATCATGCAAACTCAACAAAATATTTTGCAGCGCTTCGCCTTGCGCGTCAGCGACTGGTCTGAAAAATGGTTTCCGGATTCTTATATTTTTGCCCTGCTCGGCGTCATCATTGTGGCGATTGCCGCTATCGGAATTGGTGCACCGGCACAGGATGTCGCGATTTCCTTTGGTGACGGCTTCTGGAGCCTGATTCCCTTTACCTTGCAGATGTGCATGCTGATCGTGGTCGGTTATGTGGTTTCGGTGTCCAAGCCTGTCCAGCTTCTGATCCAGAAAATGGCGCGCCTGCCACATTCCGGTCGTGGTGCGATTGTCCTGGTCGCCACGGTCAGCCTGTTAATTTCTCTGATTAATTGGGCCATGAGTACTGTACTGACTGCACTCCTAGTGATTGCACTGGCACAGCGTAAAGAGCTTAACATGGATTACCGCGCTGCTGCGGCTGCCGCGATTATCGGGATGGGTGCGACCTGGGCACTGGGCATCAGTTCTTCAGCTGCACAGTTACAGGCCAATAAAAGCAGTCTGCCTGAACCGATTTATAATCTGACGGGCGTGATTCCATTTACCGAAACCATTTTCCTGCCGCAATCCATGATCATGACGGCGGTACTGATTGTAGCTTCAATTGCGATTGCTTACTGGTCAGCACCTAAAGGGTCTGACATTAAAACCATTGAGCACTTCCCGATTCAGATTGAAGAAGAAAAACCGGAAGTATCTGCCGAAAAAAGACCGGGGGATTGGCTGGAAAATTCACCCATTTTAAGCATTCTGATTGTGATTCTGGGCGCAGTCTGGATGTTTAACGAATTTTCCAAAAGCAATCCGATTCTGGCCATTTCCAGCTTAAATACCTATAACTTTATCTTCCTGATTTTGGGCGTGGCCTTACACGGTACACCGCGAAATTTCCTGAATGCGGTATCCAAAGCCGTACCCGCCATTTCTGGGGTACTGATCCAGTTTCCACTGTATGGCAGTATTGCCTTTATGATGACCAATGCGCTAAACCCGGCCGATCTGTCATTGTCACATTACATTGCCGAGTTCTTTGTTTCCATTGCCTCGCAGGAAACCTTTGCCATCGTGATGGGACTCTATTCAGCGATTCTGGGCTTCTTTATTCCTTCTGGCGGTGGAAAATGGATTATCGAAGCACCCTATGTGATGCAGGCTGCACATGACTTGAAAGTGCATCTGGGCTGGTCAGTGCAGATTTATAATGCAGCAGAAGCCTTGCCGAATCTGATTAATCCATTCTTTATGTTGCCGATGCTGGGTATCCTGAAATTAAAAGCCAAAGATGTGATTGGATTTACGGTGACCCAGTTGATTTTCCATCTGCCTTTGGTACTGTTCCTGCTATGGTTCCTTGGTCGGACATTGACTTATAGCCCGCCGGTATTTTCTTAATTTAAGATAATAAAAAAGGACGAAGATTCGTCCTTTTTCATTTAGGCTGCTCTCTTAATTTCCTGTCTTCTCAACTACACCTTCATCATCTACTTCACGTACAATTCCCGTTTCGGTATTCACGACCTCAAAGGTCACGCGACGATTCTGAAACTGTCCGGCAGGTGTGGCATTGGGTTCAACCGGCTGATCCTCTCCCATGCCAACTGCCTGTAACTGTGCAGGATTGACCCCTTTTCCAACGAGATAACTGGTAATCGCTTGAGCTCGTTGCACAGACAGCACCTTATTTTCTGCTTCACTACCCTGAGCATCGGCATGTCCTGTAACCTTCAGAATGACATGCGGTGCTCGTTGCAATAATGCAGCAGCCTGATCCAGCACCAATTTATTGACCTCGGGAACTTCAGTCGATGCCGTATCAAAATTAATGATCTGTAAATTCAGTGCAGTCGCCACATCCAGCGCTTTAACATTATCGGTCTTGATACTGGCCAAGGCTTGTTCTGCCTCACTATTGGCGGTATTAATCACGTCACTTCTATTGAGCGGCTGCTGGGTCACCACTGTGACATTTTTGGCCAGACTACGAATTTGTGCTGCCAGACGCTCGGCCTCTGCATTGGTTGCTGCACGCACTGAAACCTGATTGCCAATCCAGTCGAGTGACACATTTGGCATTCCTTGGATGGTTCTCAAAACAGTTGGAATGGTATCCTGATCGGTGAATTCTGAATGGTAGACCTCACTGCTCAGCGCACCACAACCAATATTATAATTAAAGATCTGTTTGATCTCATTTTGTAGAATTTCCATAAACTGCGGATTATTCAGCTGTAATTGGCAACTGACAATTTCGCCATTGCTACCAGTACTCAATCGCAAGGATGCAGGCTGAGCTGCGGCAACTTTGCTCGTTGCCTGGGTATTTGAATCTTCAACATCATCCTGCATACAGCTACGAACCAGAAACAGGATCAAACCCGCCAAGATCAGAAAAATAATAAACGGCCATAAAAAGCCGGTTTTTCTCTCTTCCTGAACAATAATGGTCTGCTCCGCCAATACAGGCTCCTGATTTAAATTTTGCCCTGCCAAGGGTGAAACTCCTAGCGCTGCCAGAATAGGTCCAGCCCAAACGGGTAATGCGCGCTGAATCGAATCGGCGTGGGTTTCCAGCAAATGGCTAATCGCTTCCGGACTTGAAGCACCCGCTTCGGTCTGTAAAAAATTCATAGTCGGTACAATTGACCGGTTCAAGGTATGCTCTATTTCATCTTGTGGCGCGCTCTGATCCACTTGATCCAGAAACTGCTGCTTGAGTGCCGGATTTGCATTGAATAATTCATGAATTTTTGGATTAAGTTGCTGACCAAGATTCTCAATCCAGGCGGGACGTGAACGTAATATACTTAAAAATATGGGATAGAATTGAGCCAAAGCTTGATCTTTGGCAAATAAATGCTCGGTTTCACCTTGAAGCACAATCGCCGTAACATCGCTTTTTAAGCGTTCTATAAAGTCTATATTCATAATCGTCACCATTCTTTTGATTTTTCTAATGTTTAATATTTAATCAGTGTAACGATCCCCATTTTTTGAAAATGTAAATAATTGTATGAATATCATAAAGTTTCACTGTTTTTGTTGAGTACTCATTTTACCAACATAAAATTTAAAAAATAAAAAAAGCCAGCCGAAGCTGACTTTTATAAAATTGGGATCATTTAAGCAGCAAAAGTTTGAACCACTTTACCCAGCACTTTTTGATTAATGAGCGGGGTATTTTTACCTTGTGACACGATGCTTTCTTTATTCAGGGTCCATTCCAGTTCCGGATCTAGCAGCACCCAGCCTGATTCATTTATCCATCGATCTGCCATTTGTGCAACACGTGCCGGAGCTAAGGTTACTTTTTCCACCCATTCCAGTGGGGTCAACAAACCCTCACGAATCAGTTGCAGACCAAAAGGCACATAGGTATCAAAAGCAGTGAAACCTGGCTGCGTTTCAGCAAACGGCGCCATTTTCGCAGAGCTGCTCAGCGGTTCATGATGAGTACAAATCGCATCAATCACACCTGATTTTACACCCTGACGCAGTAATTCTTTATCCTGCTCAGAACGGAGTGGCGGACGTACATGTGCAAGAGAGTTAAATCCATCAATCAAATGATCGGTCAAATGTAACTGATGCATCGCTACATCACAGGTCACCGGTAAGCCTTTTTCCTTGGCAATACGGATCAATTCGACTGATGCACCACAAGACAACAGACCGAAGTGTGCACGTACATGGGTTGCTTCAATCATCAACAGATATTTGGCAATCGCCACGGTTTCAGCCAGTGCCGGAATCATCGGCAAGCCCTGACGTGAAGCAATAAAGCCTTCATGCACACAGCCGTCTTTGGCAATTTGTGGTTCTTCTGCATAGAACACCACCGTCAAGTCTAAACCTGCAGCATATTCAAGTGTACGTAATACCACATCATCATTGGCAAACGGCGCACTGGCATTGGAAACCGCAGTACAACCGCCCTTTTTCAAGCCCGCCATATTTGCCGGTTGTTGACCATTTAAGCCTTGGGTTTGCGCACCAATCACTTGAAGATAGATCCCACCATCCAGCATGGCTTTTTCGACCAGACCATGAATCAGCGCACCATTATCTTGTACGATTGGCTTTGAATCGGGTGGCGTAAATACGTGCAAAATGCCATTTTCACGTGCCGCTTTTCCTTCAGACTTAAGCGTACCGTGTTGCTGTTGACCCGGTTCACGTAAACGCGCACACAAATCGACCATGGTTGGCATTAACCATTTGCCTTGACCATCAATCGTTTCAAAGACGTCTGCTGTTTCTGCAACGAATTTACCATTTTCCAGATACACGGTCTGGATAGAATTAGTGTTTTGGATCGGATCAAGAACACGGACATTTTCAATTTTTACAATAGTCATGACTTATTCCTTAACCCGCAATCGCTTCAATCAAACCTTGTTCTTGTAACTGGCCTTGCATCGATAAAGCCAACACCGCCATACGCACGGCAATACCATTGGTCACCTGCTTCAAAATCACAGATTGCGGACCATCCGCAATACTTGAGTCGATTTCAACGCCGCGGTTCATTGGTCCCGGATGCATCACGATACAATCCGGTTTGGCCATGGCAAGACGTTCTTTATTCAAGCCATACATTTTGTAGAACTCTGCTTGCGAGGCCAGTGCCGGAGAATCAATACGCTCGTTTTGAATACGTAAGGTAATGATCACGTCGCAGTCTTTGATGCCGTCTTCCATATTGTTAAATAGACGAACACCATCGCCATATTCTTCAAAACCCAATGGCAGCAAGGTATTCGGTGCAATCACCCGGATATCCTGGCAACCTAAAGTTTGCAAGGCAGCCACATCTGAACGCGCGACACGTGAATGCTTGATATCGCCAATAATGGCAATCGACATTTCTTCGAATTTTTTATTGGTTTCGCGGCGAATGGTCAGCATGTCCAGCATCGCTTGAGTCGGATGCGCATGACGGCCATCACCGGCATTAATAATTGCCACTGTTGGACAGACATCCTTGGCAATAAAATGCGCTGCCCCTGAAGATGAATGACGCACCACGAAAATATCGGCCGCCATGGCTTCCAGATTCCATAAGGTGTCACGCAGGGTTTCACCTTTGGAAGTACTCGAACGGGCAATATCGATATTGAGAACGTTGGCAGAAAGGCGCTTGGCAGCGGCTTCAAAGGTGGTGCGGGTACGGGTTGAATTTTCGAAGAACAGGTTCATCACCGTTTTGCCTTCGAGCAAATTATTGGTGATCAGCTGATTTTGGTCATTAAAAAAGGACTGTGCAGTGTCCAATATTTTTGTCAGGGTTTCTTTAGAAAGACCTTCGATGGTCAAGAAGTGTTTTAGATTACCTTCTTTATTGAGTTGAATCTGGCTCGGTGTATGCAATGCCGCCAAGTGCATGAGAGATTCCTTATGCGTTAAGTCAACATATTATACAGAGATTGGCGAATTTTTATAGTTGGCCATGCTGCTACTTGTACAAAAAGCATCTGAACAATAAAAACAAAAAATCAGATTCCTTTGTATTTTTTCAATAACATAATTTAACCCGATTTGCATCTTGCTGATTTTAAGTACAAAACCAACGGGCGCTTCAGTCTGGAGCATTCACACCCATCTCAGGTTTAACGCAGTGCACCAATATACCGATGTGACACCTGTGCACGATAGATATCGTCTTCATCCGGTTCGACCGAGATCAGCCCTTCCTGCTGGATCGGATGTGCAGATTCTGTTTGTGAGTCTTGTGCTGTTTCAGAAATCTCCAGTACCATTTTGAGGCGCTGGATCAGATGATTCAAATCTGGATCCTGGGTTTGCTCTGCCAGTTGAATCACATGCCGGGCATAATCCAGGTTCTCTGCCAGATAAATTGCATCAATTACCCGACCGGAAACCCGTCGTAAACGTGCATAAATTAAAGTGGCCACTGAAAAAGCGTCATGGTTGCGTAACTGATTCTCTAACATCTTAACCCCCATTATAAAATTGAAAAATCAGGCAGCCATCGCTCCCCATCGACTGACCGCCTGATTTGCCATGTATAGAGCAAAATGCATACCAGTTCCTCAATTTATAGTGTGAATATTATTTTTCTCTATCACATGCCACGGCCTTTCAGAGAATTTCAAAAGCTTTCAATATAAAAATACGGTAAACTTAGCGCAGTTTTTTATTTATCTTTTTTGGTCTCTCTATTATATGAATACCTCTCCACGTTTAAGCAATTATTGGGTCACCTGTGCCGATGGTCTGGAAACCTTATTAGAAGAAGAAATACAAGGCTTAGGTGTTCAGAATATTGAGCGTTTTCCAGGCCGTTTAACCTTTAAAGGTACACTGGAAAATGCTTATCGTATCTGCATGTGGTCACGTCTGGCTTCACGTGTCTTGATGCCGATCCACACGCATGAAATTGAATTTTCTCATGATGCGCGTGATGTGGCAGAAGAACTCTATGAAGGGGCTCTCAGCTTTGACTGGTCGCTGATTTTTGCACCACAAAGTACCTTTGCGATTCGTTTGCATGTCGAACGTGATATCAAGGTCAATACCCAGTTTGCGACTTTACGTGCCAAAGATGGTGTCGTAGATTCCTTTATGGAAGCCGTAGGCAAACGTCCAAGCATTGATACCAAACAGCCTGAAATTACCATGTATATTCTGGCAGGCAAGAAAGAACATACTTACTGCCTGGACCTGTCTGGCGACTCTTTGCATAAACGCGGTTATCGCCGCTTTATGACTGACGCCCCAATCAAGGAAAACCTGGCCGCTGCGATTCTGCAAAAAGGTGGTTTAAAAGCGTTAAATCCGGACATCATTGTCGATCCAATGTGTGGTTCAGGTACCTTTATTATTGAATCCCTAATGATTTTGACCGACCGTGCACCGGGTCTGGTCCGTCGTTTCGGTTTTAATGGCTGGAATGGCCATGACCATGAACTGTGGATGAGCATCAAGGCCGAAGCTGCTGAACGTCATCAAGCGGCAATGGAAAATCCATTACCACAATTCTATGCCTTCGATGCGGACTGGGAAGCGGTTAAAGCCACCAGACAAAATATTATCGCGGCGGGTTTTGAAGCTGCTCTCGACAATATCATGATCGAAGAACGGACTTTAAATGACTGGCCTGATTTCCATGCAGAAGGCAAGAAAGTATTCTTCGTGACCAACCCGCCATATGGCGAACGTCTCGGCGATAAAGCGCAAAACCGTTCTTTATACCTGGGTTTATCGGCTTTATTGCAAAAGAATTTCCCGAATCAAAAAGCGGCTGTGATTGCCTCCCAAGTGGAACAGGCCGATGTGCTAGCGTTCAATGATCCGCAAATCCTGCGTTTGATGAATGGTAAATTGCCGATCTATATCCGCTTCGGTACGGTTAAACCGGCCGCAGTGGTACGTCCATTCCTAGAAAGCTGGCAGCCTCAGCAGTTTGAACCGATTGAAGGTGCGATGGAATTTGCCAACCGTCTGACCAAAAATATGCAAGCTCTAAAAAAATGGGCAGTCAAGGAACAGATCCATTGTTTACGTCTCTATGATGCAGATTTACCTGATTTTAACGTCGCAGTAGATCTGTATGGCGAGCGTTTGCATGTACAAGAATATGCGCCACCTAAAACTATTGATCCGGAAAAAGCCAAAAAACGTTTCAACCTGGCCTTACAGGCAATTCGTGCCGTGACCGGTTTGGGCCGTGATGCGATCTTTATCAAGACCCGTGCACGTCAGGAAGGTAAAAACCAGTACACCAAACAAAGTACAGCATCCAAGCGTTTTATCGTTCAGGAAGGTCAAGCCAAGATTCTGGTCAACCTGACCGATTATCTGGATACCGGTCTGTTTCTGGATCACCGTCAAATGCGTTTACGTATTGCACGTGAAGCAAAAGGCAAACACTTCCTGAACCTGTACAGCTATACCTCAACGGCAAGTTTACATGCTGCTTTGGGTGGTGCTGCAAGTACAACCAGCGTCGATCTGTCGAATACTTATTTGAACTGGTCTAAAGAAAATTTTGTTCTGAACGGCTTAACCGTGGATCATGCGGATGAACAGCATCAGTTCTTTGCCTCTGACTGTTTCGAATGGCTAAAAGAAGGTCATGAGCAATATGAGCTGATCTTTATCGACCCACCAACCTTCTCAAACTCGAAGAAATTCTACGGGACCTTTGACGTACAGCGCGACCATTTGTCCCTGTTAAAACGTGCGATGAACCGCTTAACCACTGATGGTACCTTGTATTTCTCAAATAACTATCGTGGTTTTGAGATGGATGAAGAAATTCTGGCCTTCTTTGATGTTGAAGAAATTACCCAGGAAACCATTGGACCTGACTTCAAGCGGAATCAAAAGATTCACCGTGCCTGGAAAATCCGTCATCCGCAAGTGTAATTTGATGATGAATTAACTGTCTTTATCACGATTGATATCTTCTTTATTTTCCCTGAGCTGAGTTTTAAGCCATGCTTTAAAGCTCGCCGCAACAAGAATACAAAAGTGTTGCAATGCTCGAAGTTAAAAATAAGATTAAAAAAAACCCAGCCTAGGCTGGGTTTTTTGTTGCAAGGAGAAGCGGTTTAGTTAAGTTTCATTTTTTCAAAGATTAACTCACCTGCTTCAGCTTTCACCAGAATGGTATCGCCCGGCTGGAATTCTCCGCCCAGGATTTTCTGCGCCAGACCATTTTCAATCCGCTGCTGGATTGCACGTTTCAGTGGACGTGCTCCATACAATGGATCAAAGCCAGCATCGATTAACTGATCGAAGGCAGTATCGTCTACCGACAAGCGCATATCGCGTTCTGCCAGACGTTGACGTAAACGGTTCAACTGGATATCGGCAATACCGCGAATCTGGTCTTTTTCCAGCGCATGGAACACTACCAGTTCATCAATACGGTTGATAAATTCCGGACGGAAATGTTCCGATACCGCATTCATCACCACCGTACGGACTTCTTCTTTAGTGGCATTACCGCCCAATTCACGTACATCCTGCGAACCCAGGTTCGAAGTCATGACGATCACAGAGTTTTTAAAGTCCACTACCCGGCCTTGCGAGTCAGTTAAACGGCCATCATCCAGTACCTGTAGCAAGATGTTAAATACGTCCGAATGCGCTTTTTCGACTTCATCAAACAAGATCACACTATACGGTTTACGACGTACGGCTTCAGTAAGCACCCCACCTTCTTCATAACCGACATAGCCCGGAGGCGCACCAACCAAACGGCTGACCGAATGTTTTTCCATAAATTCTGACATATCGATACGCACCATGGCATCGTCGCTGTCAAACAGGAAGTTCGCTAAGGCTTTGGTCAATTCTGTTTTACCCACACCCGTTGGCCCCAGGAACAGGAATGATCCACTTGGACGGTTCGGATCTGACAGACCGGCACGTGAACGGCGCACCGCATTAGACACCGCAACTACGGCTTCATCTTGCCCTACCACACGGTTATGCAGAAATTCTTCCATATGTAGAAGTTTGTCACGCTCGCCTTGCAGCATTTTCGCAACCGGAATACCGGTCGCAGCACTCACTACTTCAGCAATTTCATTGTCGGTGACTTTGTTACGCAGCAATTTTGGCGTTGCGCTTTCATCGGCTTTTTCAGCCAGTTCAAGCTGCTTTTGCAACTCTGGTATCACGCCATATTGCAAACGCGCGGCCTCGCCCAGATCACCTTCACGTTGCGCTTTTTCAAGTGCTGTACGTGCCTGATCCAGTTTGATCTGTACGTCTTTATTGCCTTCGACCAGCGCTTTATCTGCACGCCAGACTTCTTCCAGGTCATGATACTCTTTTTCAACTGTGGCGATCTGATCGGACAAGTATTGAATCTCAGCTTTGGCACCTGAGTCTTCATCTTTTTTCACCGCTTCCAGCTGCATTTTTAACTGAATCAGACGGCGTTCCAGTTTATCTAAAGCTTCTGGCTTAGAATCGAGTTCCATTTTGATGCGCGATGCTGCTTCATCAATCAGGTCAATGGCTTTATCCGGCAACTGACGGTCGGTGATATAACGGTGTGACATTTTCGCAGCAGCAATAATGGCTGAATCCAGAATCTGTACCCCGTGATGGGTCGCATAGCGATCTTTCAGACCACGCAGAATCGCAATGGTATCTTCCACGCTTGGCTCATCCACCAGCACTTTCTGGAAACGACGTTCCAGCGCTGCATCTTTTTCAATATACTGACGATATTCATCCAGTGTGGTGGCACCGACACAGCGCAGTTCGCCACGGGCCAGCGCAGGTTTAAGCATATTGCCGGCATCCATCGCGCCATCACCTTTACCAGCACCCACCAGGGTATGCAACTCGTCGATAAACAGGATGATTTCGCCTTCGTGTTTGGCAATATCTTTCAGAACGGCTTTTAAGCGCTCTTCAAACTCACCGCGGTATTTGGCACCGGCCAGCAAAGAACCCAGATCTAGAGATAAAACACGTTTCCCTTTGAGTCCTTCAGGCACTTCACCATTAATAATCCGCTGCGCCAGACCTTCGACGATTGCAGTTTTACCGACCCCTGGCTCACCGATGAGTACCGGGTTATTTTTGGTACGGCGTGATAAGACCTGAATGGTACGGCGGATTTCATCATCACGGCCAATCACAGGATCAAGCTTGCCTGCCAACGCACGTTCAGTTAAATCAATGGTGTACTTATTCAGTGAATCACGCTGATCTTCATGATTATTGCTCATGACTTTTTCATCGCCTCGAAATTGATTAATCACTTGGCCTAAAGTCTCTGCCTTTACGCCAATACTATTTAATAAGGTTTTGGTATTTCCGGTTTCTGCCAGCGCCAACAGCACCCAATCCGTAGATAAAAACTCATCTCCGGCTTTTTGCGCAAAGCTGTCTGCCAGATGCAATACTTTTGCCGCTTCAGGACTGAGGTTGATATCTGCTGATGGATTGGTCAGGGTTGCCGCATTGCTCAATGCTGTTTGCAGCTTGGTTTGTAGCTCACGCAGATTAGCACCGGCCTGTTGCAGCAGGCTGACATTGGATGCTTCATCCATCAAGGTGGCCAAGATATGGATCCCATCAATGGAGGTATGATCCTTACTCATGGCCAGCGATTGTGCATCGGAAAGGGTTTGCTGCAGGCGATTGGTAAATTTTTCAAAACGCATTCTTGTTATTCCTCACAACAAATTTTCTACTTGATGGATATATGGGTGCACTTGATAAAATTTCAAATCATTTTTATATATTTTTCAAAAACTTAATTTATATTAGAAGACAAATATCAGTAATAATATTGGTATATATAAAGCAGATTTCAAGAGCGCCAAATAGAATTTTTATCTGCTTGTTCAGATGACCTGTATTGAATTTCCTTTCTGATCAATGAAGACGACTTAAATGTGTCGCATCCGTTCCAGAACATCGATTACTTGGCTGAATCCTTGCGGCGTTTGGATCAGCCTACGTGGTAACTGATCATCTAGAGAGCGATTGGGTGAATTGATAAAAAGGCGCATTACTTCAAAATCGCCACCAGCAAGCTTAAACAATTGCTGATAATAAAGCGAGTGCCTGTTTTCCTTCACTCGTATGCGGAGCTAAATCATCCATTTGCACAAGCGATAATACCTCTTGCTCCGGGACGCCGAGAATGGCAGCAAGTTCCGATTGCGTAAGCTGTAATTGCTCGGCTATTCGACTCGTGGCTTTCACTAATACTGTAGTTGGTAATGTCGTGGCTTCTGGATTCATTTTTTAAAGCTCATCTTCTTATGTTCATTTGATTATGCCGTTTTTAATTTCTGACATCTAGGTTGTGTGGACTCAACTTTGTTAATTCTTAAAATAAAAACACCCTCATAGGAGGGTGCATTTCAATCAGCACAAAGTTAAGGTGCAGGGTTCGGCTGCTGACGGTGAATATCTTCAATAGCTTTAAGAATTTCTTCTGATAGATCGATTTCAAATGCCTGAATATTTTCTTTCAGCTGATCCAGATTGGTCGCACCGATAATGGTACTGGTCACAAAGAACTGCTGCTTGATAAAGGCCAAAGCCAATTGGGTAAGACTTAAGCCATGCTGTTCTGCCAGCTGGGCATATTGCTCGGTTGCCCATTCACTTTGCGGATTGCTATAACGGCTAAAGCGGGAGAACAGTGTTACACGCGCATTGGCAGGACGTGCACCATGCCGGAATTTACCGGTCAGATAACCAAATGCCAAAGGTGAATACGCCAACAAGCCCACACCTTCATAATGGGCAATTTCTGACATGCCGATTTCATAAGTACGGTTCAGCAGGTTATATGGGTTTTGTACACTGACAAATTTGGACAAACCTAATTTCTCTGCGAGGTGCAGAAATTTCATCGTGCCCCACGGGGTTTCATTGGAAAGACCAATATAACGGATACGGCCTTTTTTAATTTCATCCTGCAAGGCGGTCAGGGTTTCTTCGAGATCTGTCACGGTACGGTCTTCTGCCGCTTCAGCATTGCCATAACCCAGCTTGCCAAAGAAATTGGTTAGGCGTTGCGGCCAGTGCAGCTGATACAGGTCAATATAATCCGTTTGCAGGCGTGACAATGACTGGTCAATTGCTGCTGAAATTTCATCGGCAACGAAACGGGTTTTACCATCCCGGATATGGCTACCACCTTGCGAGGGTCCGGCAATTTTTGAGGCTAAAAAAAGTTTGTCACGGCCACCACGGGCAGCGATCCAGTTCCCGATAATACGCTCGGTAGCACCCTGCGTTTCAGGTTTTGGCGGTACCGGGTACATTTCCGCAGTATCCCAGAAATACACTCCCTGATCTAAAGCATAATCCAGTTGCTGAAAAGCCTGTTCTTGTGTGTTCTGCTCACCAAAGGTCATGGTGCCCAAACAAATTTCTGGCAAAAAAATGCCGGTATCCGCCAATGGTCTGAATTGCATAAAAACATCCTGTGAATTTTATTCAGTGAATTGAGATCAAGTGGGCTATAGCCTATCGGAATTATAAGGGAGACTTAAATCATCTTTTCTGAGAAGCTTGTTCTAAATTTTTATGTATTGAGTAATGACGCATAAAAAAAGCAAATCCGAAGATTTGCTTTTTAATATCTGGATTATTCGTCTATGGCACCATCTGCCACTGCTTCAGATGCTTCTTCTAATGAAGCATCAAAGATCAGGATGGCTTTACCATCGGTTTCGATCATGCCCTGCTCTTCCAGGGTTTTTAGTACACGTCCGACCATTTCGCGGGAACAGCCAACAATGCGACCAATTTCCTGACGGGTAATACGAATCTGACGGCCATTCGGCAAAATCATCGCTTCTGGCTGTGAAGACAGGTCGATCAGACAACGTGCAATCCGGCCTGAAACATCAATAAATGCCAGATCAGTGACTTTACGTGTGGTATTTTTCAAGCGGCGTACTAATTGAGCAAATACCGCATAGCTCAGATCAGGATATTGCTTGCTGATTTCGTGAAAGTTTTCATAGGTAATTTCGGCAATTTCACACACATCACGCGTACGAACTTCCGCAGTACGTTGTGGATTAACCTCGAATAGACCCATTTCCCCAAAGAAGTCACCCGCATTTAAATAAGCCACGACAATTTCACGATCATCATCTTCACGAAGAATGATAGATACAGACCCCTTCAGAATTAAATATAAAGATTTAGATTCTGATCCTGCATCAATGATCGTGGTACGTTTTGGATAACGATTAATATATGCACGTTTTAACAGTGCTTTCACGGATTCTGGTAATTGCCCCGGAGAAAGCGCATCAGTGCTTAATTGTGAAAAGTTTGAAGTCATGCTAACAGTTCCGATTATGGATAATTTATAGATCGCACAAGACCTAATGTGAACTTGTCACACAGTGGGATTGAAATTCCGTATCAACCCAATTTATGTTAGTGTACAGTTACTTGACAAATTTATAGCTTTTTTTAGGTAGTTGCAATGCAAACAAGCGTTCATTGGTTAGAGAATGTTGCTTTTGAAGCAAAAACTCAAAGTGGTCATAGCCTTATCATGGATGGTTCAGCTGAATACGGTGGTGAAAACCGTGGTCCCCGTCCTATGGAACTGCTTTTAACGGGTCTGGGCGGTTGTGCGTCTTTTGATATTGTTACCATTTTAAAGAAGGCTCGTCAGGATATTACCGATGTACGCTGCGAATTAAAGGCTGAACGTGCAGATACAATTCCGGCAGTATTCACGAAAATTCACTTGCATTTTGTAGTGACCGGCAAAGCGATTAAAGAGAAACAGGTCGCAAAAGCCGTAGAACTTTCTGCTGAAAAATATTGCTCTGCCAGCAAAATGCTGTCTGATGGCGGTGTTGAAATCACCCATGATTATGAAATAATCGAAGCAGAATAAAATCTAGATTCTGTAAAAAAAGCGGCTGGAAAAGCTGCTTTTTTTGTATCAGAAAATTGCCTTTTCTCAGAACCGCTGAACTGAATACTGATTGCCATCTTCAAAGCTCAAGATATTTTCTGGAAATCTTAAGGCGCCGAGTCGATGTCTGAACGCGACACCCTGTTGACGATCGAGATAGCGTTTACCCACTGAATAATCCACACAAAATACGTTTTGTTGCTGTCCATACCATTGCAGTGCATCGATCGATTTGAGTAAACCGGTTTTTTCTTCAGTAGATTTAAAGTTCCGCCAATAATGTCCAGTAATGACTGGAATTTGGTCGGTATAGCTGTCCCACCATGGCACGCGGTCGATCATCCGCCACCTTCCACCGGCATAAATCGGTTCTAAGGCGATTTTTTCCGCACCAGAAGTAATGACCCGAATCGGATTGTGCATTTGCTCACGTAGCTCTTTTTCTGCGAGATGTTGCAATAAAGGTAAAGTTGCAGCCGGGTCTTTGAACTGGTGTTGGTAGCGTTGCTGCTCTATCTGGATGAATTCATTAATACCTAAGGCTTGCAGATCCAGCGCTGTATGTTGAACGAAATCAGCATAGGCTTCGCCAAGCGAAGTAAAACCAGAATTGCGTAATTGATCAATTGATCCTTGATGCCAACAGGCATGTACAACACGCAGCTGCTCCGACTCCAAGGCCAACGGTAAGCTATTTAAAAAATCCAGAATCCATTGTCGATCTTTGATTGAGGCTTGGATCGAATCAAAAGGTTTCAGATCATCCTGATGCGGTGAACCAAAAAACCAGCCATTGCCTTCCCGCAAAGTATCGGTCAATAGGTTCAATTCATGATTACCCATCACACATTGTGCATAGCCTTCATCTACCAGCTGTTTGACGCATTTGATCACCGCAACACTGTCTTGCCCCCGGTCACATAGATCACCGACAAAAATTAGTTTGCGCTGTTCTGGATGATGACCATTCCGGTCATAACCTAATACCTGGATCAGTTGTTCCAGCGCGGCAATCTCACCATGAATATCCCCCACGATGTCCACGGGACCAGTGAAAGCCTGCTGTATAAATGAGTACTTCATTTATGCATCCTGAATTAAGTCTAAAACAGAATATATCCCTAATAAGTATCCTTTAAATTTATGAAGATCTGAATACAGAATGAATCATCATTTAAATAATTTAACCCGAATCACGGATAAGAAATTGACTTGAAAAATAAGAGGACTAGAGCCATCAGTTGAGTTACCAAACCAAACTCACAACTCTAGTCCTGATGTTCAATAGTACCGATTCTGCTTAATTGATGATTTCTTTCTTAAATTTGAAGCAACTTATTGGAAGTTCCTCAAACAAAGTCATCATTCTCTAAGAATCAGAAATGCTCAGCTCACAATTTCAGAAATCTGCTTTATCACCATTTGGTACAAATGTTCTCATTTCAATAATTTCAAAGCCTTTTTTACATGGCTAAAGCTGGATAAAAGCTTTTTATTTAAGCACTTGCCTTGCTGCCAACGCATGATTCACTTGATCAATAGGCATGAATTAGCACTACATGCCCTGTATGTAGCTTTGATGAAAGGCAAAGATAAACAATACTTATAGATTGATTCAACAACGCTACCTGTTTGTAAAAATCAACGTATTCAATGCCATAAATCATTAGCCCAAATCGCATCACGTGGCAAAAGTTCTATGGGTTGGTTTTATGGCTGTAAATTACATATCGTGATGAACCAATTTGGTGAAATTAGTTGTTCTGCTTTATCGAATGGACATGTTGCTGACATAAAAATGGTTGAGCAATTGGTTGATGGTTTTGCATCGCTTCAAACAGTTCATTTACGCTGACTTCCTGAATCCGGCTTTTTGCATTCTGGATCAATTGCTCTGCAGTTTTCATCATTTTCATTCTTCCTCGGCCATTAAAATTATATTTTGTATAAACGATGCTCAGGTAGATTGAAAGCGTTTGAGTTTAAATTTACAACTGGCTATTTAGCCCATGAGCGCTGAATAGATTAAATACATCGCCACCCCAACCACGGTAGTGGCAAATATTTTCTGTACCTTGTTACTGTCAATCCGCTGCATCAGACTGCGTCCAATTAACATCCCGACAATACAGGCCAGGACAAAGGTCAGCGTAACCGAAACAGGATATTGAAAGCCATCCAGCACGTGTGTAGAAATACTGACCCCACCAATCAGGAAAATAACCATCAGGGAAGTCGCAACGATACTGCGCATATCAAGGTCGGTGAATTTACGCAGGGCTGGAACAATTACAAAACCACCCCCACCCCCAACAGACCGGTTAATAAACCTGCCACAACACCAATACCTGCTAGGAACGAAGCAGTTTTGACATTCCAGATCAGACGACCGGTCGATTGATTGACCTTGCACGGTGCATTGCCATGATCGGTCACTTTATTAAAAAAGATCCGGTAAGCCACGATCAGCATGACCAGACTGAAAGCCAGCGTCAGCCAGACCGGAGAAACGATATCGGCCAGATGCACGCCATAACGCGCTGTAGGAATACTAATGAGAGCAATCCAGAGGGCAGCGCGATAACGTACAATACGCTTGAACAAACCCTCGAACGTTCCGACCAAGGCCGACAGCGTGACCGCAAGCAATCCCACCGGCGCAGCCTGGGCCACCGTCCAACCCTGGGTCGTCATCAGTGCAGGTACAGCCAGAATACCGCCACCGGCACCGGTCAAACCCAATAGCACTCCGATAACTAGCCCTTCAAGTATTAATGCCCACATCGCCCTCTCCCTTATCCACAAAAATGATTCAATAAAGGTTGAACTTTTTGTTGAATCACGACACAAGCTTATTTGAAGTAGTTAAGAGGAAGCTTGAGGTAAGAAACACCGTTTTGTTCTGGCTCAGGAAACTGCCCTGCTTTCATATTGATCTGAATCGCCGGTAGAATCAGCTTAGGCATACTCAGTCCTGAATCCCGCTGATTTCGCATCTGAGCAAATTCAGCTTTACTGATTCCCTGATGAATATGGATATTCTGTGTTTTCTGCGTCTGTATATCAGATTCACACACATACGATTCACGTGTTTCAGGCAGATAGTCATGACATAAAAAGACCCGGGTATCTTCTGGCAACTGAAACAGGCTTTGTACCGATTCATAAAGCTGTTCTGCGCTGCCTCGCGGGAAGTCACAACGTGCTGTACCATAATCTGGCATAAACAGGGTATCACCCACAAAAACTGCATCACCAATCACATAACTCAGACAAGCAGGCGTATGTCCCGGTGTTGGAATGTTATAGGCTTTCAATGTTCCAATTTGGAACGACTCATGATCTTCAAATAAATAATCAAAGAGCTGCTGGGCATTCCATTGTTTAATATCCAGATGATAAATCGCGCCAAAAGTTTCCTGAACAATACCAATTTTCTGGCTCATGGCAATTTTGCCACCCAGTTCTTCTTTGAGATATTGCGCTGCAGTTAAATGATCAGCATGGACATGGGTTTCGAGAATCCACTCGACCGTTAAACCCTGCTCTTTAATATAGGCAATAATTTTATCGGCATGAATAGTGGATGTACTTGCTGATGCCGGATCATAATCCAGAACGCTATCAATAATGGCGCAGGCTTTGGTCGCCGGATCACGTACAACATAACTGAAGGTATTGGTATCTTCGTGAAAAAAATCTTTTACTATAGGTAAATTTGACATCGTTAAGCTCCTGACCATTTACGGTGAATCCATACACCCACCAGCATTGCTACAATAAAATAGAGCACTTGATAGTGGCCCAAACCGATCAAAGTGAAACTTGGCGCCGGACAGATCCCGGCAATGCCCCAACCTGCACCAAATAAAACCGCACCCGTGATCAGCTTCTTATCTATTTGATTATTTTTAGGTAAATCAATAGGTTCATTAAATACTGTTTTCGGTTGCGCCGTACGTAATGCTTTCTGGAAGGGAATAAAGGCCACCGCAATCGCGCCCATCATCACAAAGGCCAGACTGGCATCCCAATCGCCAAACAGATCCAGGAAATCGAGTACTTTTTCCGGATTGGACATGCCCGATACCATCAATCCCACAGAGAACAGCGCACCAAATAAAAAGGCAAACAGATTTTTCATTTTAGAATGCTCCTGTGATATGACGGATAATATAAACAGCGACAAAACCTGCAAACATAAAAGTCATGGTCGCGATGATAGAACGCTTAGACAGCCGACTAATGCCACAAATTCCGTGACCACTGGTACAGCCCGAACCCAAACGTGTCCCAAAGCCTACCAGCAGACCTGCCACAATCATCATCAATGGGCTGGCATTCAATTCGATTTCAGGTTGTACAAACAGACCATAAATAAACGGTGTGATGATCAAGCCTGATAAGAACCAGATCGCAGGCGTTTTAAATACGGTTTTTGGGTTTAATACCTGCCCAACCAAACCACTGATTCCTGCAATACGGCCATTGACGTAAAGATAGCCGACCACTGAAAGTCCGAGCATTAAACCGCCAATAAATGCGATGAGGAAGTCATGCATGGTGAATCAATCTCTATACAATATACTTTTTTATATTATATAATAAAAAATATTAATCAAGCGGTTTTATGGTAAATTGTGTAAACTGCATGGGCTACATCAAAAGTTGTGAAGACATTTATGGATATGATTGCTGAAAATGCCAAAATTGATTTTTCTCAGGTCGATTTCGTCAGCCAATGCCTAAAAGTTTTAGCCAATCCTGACCGTCTGAAAATCTTATGTGTCCTGGTCGATGGGGAAATGAATGTTCAGGAAATTGAAGAATCCACTGACATTCATCAACCTACACTTTCACAACAGCTGACTGTACTGCGTAAGGCCGACATGGTCAGCACCCGACGTGAGGGTAAACAGATTTTCTATCGTCTGAGTGATCCCAAGGTCTTGAGCCTGATGCAAAAGCTGTACGAGCTGTATTGCGCCTAGCCCTGCTCTTAGTGCAGCCAAAAATAAATGATCAGAAGCAGCTCACTAAAAGCAGTAAACAGGTTTAGCCATCAGGATGCTGGGCATAATAACCATTGATAAACTCCGCCGGTCACAATGATGCCCATCCCCGTCGATATTGCAGGATTGAGGCGAAATTCACCAACATACCAAATACAATCACCGCAATTCCCAACCATTGTGAATAAGCTATTTTCTGTGCATAAGTGTCTGGGTCCACCAGTTGCACTAGCAGGTTGGATTTTTCAATCACAAAACCAAAAGCAATTAATGCCAAACCACTCCGGTTCCACGCCAGAGCGGTTCGTTCCAAAGCAAGCAGTACCCGTGGATCATCCAAATTTGACATATCTTATCTGCTCTTCATGCTTAGCCTATCCACCAATGTAAATCTGCCTCCCTATCATGTATAGATGTTTTAAGTAAAAATTACTTTTCTATCATGTAGTTAAAATATTATTGTTCAAAAATTTCCTTGACATCCATCGCCAGGCCTTGAGCAGATTTAAATTCACCCTGATTGTTTTTCCAGACCATCGACGGTGTGGAGAAAAAGCCGTATTTCCCCATTAGGGCCTGGTTGGCATCAATTTTTGCAGCAATTTCGGCAGGAATCTTTTCCATTTTCTTGAGCTGCTTTTTGCCTTTATTCTTGTTTATATCATTAAAAACTGCCGCTGGATCTTTCGAATTCAATAGTGTTGCCACCTGGCCACGGCTTTCTTCACGGATCACACCGACCTGAATATGACGCAGCTGTACCTTCCCTGATTCTACCCAAGGTCGGGCCGCCTGCCAGAATTTATAACAATATGGACAATTTGGATCGGAAAAGACATAGACCACACGTGGTGCATCTGGCTTGCCATCCTGGATCCAGGTGGATTTTTCCAGGGTTTTCCAGACATCGTCCAATACCGCTTTTTTCATATGCTTTTCAATCTGCTCATTGGACAGGCTTTTCCCTTGTGCATCAAACAGTTCGCCCTTGATATAATATTTGTCATCGTTGGAGATAAATACCGTATTGGAGTATTGGTCTTCATGCCCCACCCAGCCGGTCATTCCTTGCGGTGCCGGAATCTGTTTTACAAATACAAAACCCTGTTGTTCAATATTCTGTTTAATATTTGCCTGCGTGTGCATGCTCATGATCAGGAACATACCTGCACCAAGCACCTGGTAAATTTTGTTCATACTAAGTTCTTCCGTTTTTTAAGGTTGATCTGAAATTCGGTTTAAATATTGCTGCAACATGGCCGGACTGAGTTCCCCCATATGCCGCTCGACCAGCTGGCCTTGAGCATTAAAAACAGCGTCGTTGGTAGGCCAAAACTATTCAGCTGCTGGGGTAGTTCACCATATGGGTCCAGCAGGACATGTTTAAATTGAAACTGATGTTTTTTTAAATAGGCATTTACAGTTTCAACTTCCTCACCCTGATTGAGCATGACAAAATTCACTTGAGGGTGCTGCTCGGCTGCTTTGGCTAACACCGGCATTTCGCGGTGACACGGCGGACACCAGCTCGCCCACAAATTAATTACCGTAGGCTGGCCAATGAACTGGCTGAGTGGAATCTTGTCTGTACCCAGACGCTCCTGTTCTAGTCCAGCAAAGGCTAGATCAGGAAACGCTGCTTCAGTTTTTAGACTGGATTTGAATACGAGCCCAAGCCCGATCCAAAGTACCAATATGATCAATAAGAGGGCTTTGAATCGGGTCTGAAACTGTCTGTTTCGAATGACATACCATAAAGTACCAATCAGCACCCCTCCCCATAAATGAAAACCTTTGTCCTGGATTTTCAGTATGTCGATGGGTGCTGCAAAATACAGCTCGGCATTGAGTAGAACGAAAACAAGACGCGCACCCAGCATTCCAACCAAAAAACTGCTCCAGAGCAAATCCTGACTTTGTCCAAGCTGCTGTTTAGACCATGAATACTTTCTGGCTAATCCAAACAAGACAGCAGATAACAGCATCAAGCCAGTGGCAACAATAATAAGTGTCCAGGGCAACATCAAAGGTCCCAGATGCAGTGCATCACTGGAAATCATCATGGTTGCTCCCCCTGCAGTTGCTGCAATGTGCCTAGTAAATGTGTCGCGCTAAAGCTTCCGGTTAAACGCAAGTCTCGCTGTTCCTGATGCGCTGCATTTAGAAATATGAGGGTGGGTGGTCCGAGGATTTGCCATTCTTTTAGCAGCTCATCCTGACTTGGATGATAGTGGGTCAGGTCTAATTTGATACGAACCACATTTTGTAAAGCCTTCTGGACATCACTACGTGGAATCACTTCCTTTTCAATCGGTTGACAGGCCACACACCAGTCTGCATAGACATCAATCACCACCGGCTGTGCAGGATGTTTGGCTAAAACCTGTTGCAATTGTGCGGCTGTACTGACTCTCTGCCATTCAAGCCGTGATTTCACATGGGCGACCTGTACCTGACTCCAGACATGATAGAGCTGCATGCCTCCTGCATAGACCAGTAAACCACTGAGCAGCATCAGGACTATTTTCGATACAGATCGATGCACATGAGGCAGCATCTTGAACAAGAAGTAGCCTGAACAGGTGATCAGTACCACACCCAAAAGGCCCAGGTATAAAATGCCGAGCAATAATGGACGGGCGAAATACAAGGCCAGAGCCAACATGACAAAGCCAAAACTAAACTTCAGGCGATCCATCCAGATGCCAGGTTTGGGTAAAAGATGGGACCCAAATACGGCAGCAATAAATAGCGGCAAGCCCAGCCCAAGGCCTAAGACGAACAGATAACTAGCTCCCAGCATCGGTTGATTGAGCTGAGACACATAGATTAAGGCACCGGCCAACGGCGCACTCATACATGGCCCGACAATCAGTGCAGCGATCATGCCCATAAGACCGGCACCAATCAGCGTGCCACCCTTCTGCTTTTGCTGCCATTGATCCAGACGCTGTAACATGCCTTTAGGTAAGGACAGCTGAAATGCTCCAAACAGATTAAATGCGAACAAAACAAACAAAGAATGTACACATTTATCACCTGAGACAAAAACTGCATCCAGATTTAATTCAGACCATTCGTGGTGTGGGATATATTTTTAAACCGTTTGAGCAGCGTCATGTTTAGTCACAGCTTGAAATGGCGTTTGGTCATGAGTCTTTTGGCCGTGTTTATTGTGCTGTGGAGTGCAGTATTTTCATGGCTGTATATTGACCTGAAACAGCGTTTACAAGACACACTGGATCAACGCTTATCGGCATCTGCACAAATGGTTGCCCGGCTGATTCAGCAGTTACCGCTGGATAGTCTAGGGGATGCAACCTTATCCAAATTAGCCAAGAATGATGATGCAAACCAGTTAATTGCCTGTGAAGTTTCTCTTTTTAGCTCTGACATCTCGTTAGGTAATCAGGTGATTGCCAAAACACGCGGTGCCCCCCAAAATTTAAGCCAGCGACCAGAAGGATTCAGCACCTGGCAGCAGGGTGATACGGAATGGCGCAGTTATGTTCTGCGTCGTGGCGATATTCAGGTGGTGGCAGCAGAACGTATGTTCTTGAGGGATACCTTACTACAGCAGATTCTGCAGTCCGTACTGATTCCCTTGGTCTTCTCACTGCTGATCTGTATTGCCCTGATCATCTTTATTATCCGCAGACAGTTCCGGTCTTTGGATCAGCTCAGTCAATACCTGAACCAGAAAAACCTTAGCTATTCAGAGGTGGCAGATTTTTTAATGCAGCTCAAGCCTGCAAGTATTCCCCAAGAAGTACAGCCTTTTGTCAACAATTCCACGCAGTTGATTCAAAAACTCAATGACAGTCTGCAACAGGAGAAAGCCTTTAGTGCCTATGCTGCACATGAATTACGCAGTCCCCTGACTGCAATTAAAACCCATGTACAACTGGCCCAGCTGATCGGTCAGCAGCAGCACCTGCCTGAATCCATTCAGCATAATTTGCAGCAGGCCAATGAGAGTATCCGGCGTTATACGCTGTTACTCGAGCAGCTTTTATTACTGACCCAATCAGAAAACAGTATCCAGGCAATGCCTGAGGCCATCTGGCTTCGCCCCACACTTGAGAAAGTTCTTGCAGACTTAGGTACACGCTATCCAGAAATGAACAAAAAAATACAAGTAAACTGGGACAACTTGGGCGAAATTCAGCTGCCTGAATTTGTGCTGTATACCGTACTGAAAAATCTGCTTGAAAATGCCCTGCTGCATGCACAGGCTGCCCATATCTGGATTTCCATGCAGTCTGGTTGCCTAGTGATTGAAGATGATGGACAGCAACTGACAGCACAGGATATCCAACATTTAGGACAACGCTTCTGGCGCAAATCTGCTCAGCAGCACGGCCATGGTTTAGGACTGGCATTGACCGCTAACCTGTTAAAACAGTATGGCTATCAGCTCTCTTTCAATGCCCGACAGCCCTATGGGCTTCGCATTGAAATCAATTCAATACAATCGAAAACCCTAGAGATTTTTTGAAATAAAAATTCTTACTTTTCAACATCCAATAAAGATATCACCAATTCAAATCACTTCCTTTGTTTATACAAATAACTTTTTCTTCAACAAAAACCTTCTCTGTATTCTCAAGTTTATGATCAGGCGATCACAACGCACTTTTAATTTTTAGCATAGAAACAGGTATAAAAATAATAAGACCCCTCTATGAAAACAAAAATGCCAGAGAAAAAAGATCACTTGATGCAACTAGGCCTGTCACCAATTAGCTTAAAAAAATCTAATCTGTCCTCATTATTTTTTCATGACTAAACGCTATGCATTAAGAGATGATCAGTGGGAACAGATTAAGGATCTGTTGCCCGGACGAGCAAGTACTGTTTGAGTAACTGCCAAAGACAACAGGGTATTTGTTGAAGCAGTATTGTATCGGTATCGTTCAAGTATTCCGTAGTGAGATTTACCAGAATGCTTTGGGGATTTTAGAGTCGTGCACACTCGCTTTAGCCCTAAAAATCCAGGATAATCACCACCCCATAGTTCTGATTAATTTTTTAAAAATTTCCTTTCGATGGCCGGGCTTGCGCTAAACTCAAAGCATCTTATCGCACCGTAATGCACTGTTATGGAATTCAAGGCCTGGTATAAGCTTCGCAGATTTATTTATGACAATTTGCATAATGAAGAACACGAAAGCATCTTAAGTCGCGTCATCAATATATTTCTGATTATATTGATTATTGGGAATACTGCTGCCGTTTTACTTGAATCAATCAATGACCTCTATCAATCCTATCAGCTGCTGTTTGATGCCTTTGAATTATTCTCGATCTTTATTTTTACCCTGGAATATTTATTAAGATTTTGGGCCATTGCGGAAAAAGACCCCTTTGAAGGTGCATGGAAAAACCGATGGTTATGGATCCGTAGTGGCGGTGCCATCATTGACCTGTTGGCGATTCTCCCGGCCTATATTAACTTCTTTGTGCATCTCGATTTACGCTTCCTGCGAATCCTTCGATTATTCAGATTACTCAAATTAACCCGTTATTTCGTCTCCCTGCAGATTTTATTGCGGGTGATCAAGCGCGAAAAGGGCTCATTTCAGGCGGTTATTTTTATCCTGCTGATCATGATCATCATCGCGGCGGCTGGAGTATATGTGGTTGAAAATAAGGCTCAACCAGAAGTCTTTAGCTCCATCCCTGCATCCATGTGGTGGGCAGTGGTGACACTGACCACGGTCGGCTATGGCGATGTGACACCAATCACCCCCTTAGGCCGCTTTCTAGGGGCTTTAATTACTATTTTAGGGGTGGGTCTGGCAGCGCTTCCTGCGGGTATTCTGGCAAATGGTCTGGCCAATGAGCTGAGACAGCGCAAGCACAAACTGGAATTAAGATTTCGTGAACTGCTCGATGATGCAGAAATTGACTTAATTGAAGATCAAGAAAAAATTGAAATTTTACGTAAAGAAGTCGGACTGAGCAAAGAACAAATGCAGGATATCCTGTTAGAACTTATTCATGAGCGTAAGAAAGAACAACTCGAGCAGGAAAAAAACAAATATTTCTTCTGTCCACATTGTGGGCATAAGTTACCTGATTAAATTCGAACGTCAATGCAAGCGTATCATCACGAGCGACCATCGGGTATGACGCCCGTTGCAGACAGATACTATTCACTCAATCCACTCGACTGAATCAGGATCAAATCCTCTCAGGCCAAAAATGCAGCGATGTCTTCCGCTACTGCCCGAGCTGTCCGGGAAACCCCGACCAGCGTGGCCGAAGCAGCACCGGTCCATTCTCCATAGCCCACCAGCCATAAATTTGGTACCTGAACAGAGCGGCCATTCTGAACCGCAATGGTCTGGTCCGGCTGGATAATTCCGAGGCTGCTGAGGTGATTCAGCGCCGCCTTAAATCCTGTACACCAGATCACCACATCCACATGCGCTGTGCTGCCATCTTCCCAAATCACGCCATGTTCTGTAAAAGCTGAAAATGGACGCCTGCTCTGCAAAATGCCTCGCTCACGTGCATCTTTAACTGAATCAATCATGACAATATCACCCAACCCCCCAATGGGCTGCTCAATCTTTCTACCTTCCTGCTGGGCTTTCAGGCGCTCAGTCGCCCTTAAGAACAGGACACGGCCATCGACATCATCTGCCAGAAACTGCGGCGGTGTCTGGGTGATCCAAAGCGTTTCGGCCACCTGAGATACTTCTGCCAAGATTTGTGCACCAGAGTTACCGCCACCCACCACCATGACTTTCTTGGTTTTAAATAACTCAGCATTTTTATAATCTGCGGAATGCAGTTGTACGCCCTGAAAATGCTCACGGCCGGCATACTCGGGAATAAATGGTTGGCTCCATGTCCCTGTAGCGCTTACCACCGCTTTGGCTTTCCAGGATTGTTCCCCGGCATAAACCTCTAAATACTGGCCCTTACTTTCCACGCGTTCCACACGCACCGGACGAACTACAGGAAAGTGATAGCGCTGCTCATAGGCGGTCAAATAATCGATCACCTCATTGCGGGTCGGATAGGTCTGTTCGGTCGCCGGCATCATCCAGCCTGACAGCGAACTCCAGCTATTCGGGGAGAAAAGGCGCAAGGACTCCCAGGCATGCTGCCAGGCACCTCCAGGCTGAGGCTGATCATCTAGGATGATAAACGGAATGTTCTTACGCTTTAAGAAATAAGCCGTGGACAAACCGGCCTGTCCACCACCGATGATGATCACATCAACTTCAGCTTGTAATTGAGCCAAAATATTTCCCCCCTTCTTTATTGTCATCAAATAAAAACCCAGCCTGCTTATCAGACTGGGCATATTTCATAAAATTTTCAAGCGTTTAAATTAGCCTTCCATTGCTCAAGATACTTTTCAGTCTCTCTGATCACCTAGAATTTATAAACTACGCTGATTTACCCGTTTGGAAAGCTCTTCAGCCGATTCCTTGCGTTCCGAATAACGGTTGGTCAAATAAGCACTTTGCCCACGGGTTAGTAAAGTAAACTTATACAGTTCTTCCATCACATCGACAATCCGGTCATAGAATGCTGATGGCTTCATTCGTCCATCTTCTTCAAATTCCAGGAATGCTTTTGGAATTGAAGACTGATTTGGAATCGTGATCATCCGCATCCAACGCCCCAAAACACGCATCTGGTTCAGACTATTAAAGGACTGTGATCCCCCACTGACTTGCATCAAGGCAAGGGTTTTTCCCTGAGTGGCACGAATTGCACCCCCTGCCAGAGGAATCCAGTCAATCTGGGATTTAAAGATGGAACTCATAGAACCATGGCGTTCCGGTGAACACCACACCATACCTTCAGCCCATGCCAGAAGCTCATGCAGTTCTTTTACTTTTGGATGTTCAGTATCAGCATCTTCCGGTAAAGGTAGCCCTTTCGGATGGAAGATTTTTACTTCTGCCCCAAAATATTCAAGGATTCGACCAGCTTCAAGAACTGCAAGGCGACTGTAAGAACGTTCCCGATTAGACCCATAGAGCAGTAAAATCCGAGGAGGATGAGCTAGTTCTTTGGCTTGGACTTTTTCAAAGGTGGGTTGTTCAATAAGATTTGGATCTACGTTAGGCAGGTTCATCGGATCAAGCCTCTTTAAAATATTTCTTTCTTAGCCACAGTGAAACACTCACTAAAGCAATTAACACAGGTACTTCAACCAATGGCCCAATAATCGTGGTAAAAGCAACTGGCGAAGCGATACCAAAAGTTGCAATAGCGACTGCAAGTGATAATTCAAAATTATTTCCAGCCGCAGTAAATGAGATTGCAGCAGTTTTTGGATAATCATTGCCCATCCATTTACTCATAAAGAAGCTAATAAAGAACATGGCCACAAAGTAAATGATTAAAGGAGTCGCGATGCGTAAAACTTCCATTGGAAGACTCACGACATCACCCCCTTTTAAGCTAAACATCGCCAAAATCGTAAACAGCAAAGCCATCAAACTCAGCGGGCTGATTTTTGGAATGAACTTGGTTTGATACCATTCCACGCCTTTTTGTTTCACCAAAATTAAGCGCGTTAAGAAACCCAATAAGAACGGAATTCCAAGATAAACCAGAACAGCATGGGTGATAGTCCAGAAGCTAACATTGATCACTTGAGCTTCAATACCAAAATATGGCGGAAGGAAGGTCAGGAATAACCAGGCATAGGTACTGAAGAATAAAATCTGGAAAATACTGTTAAACGCCACCAATGCTGCAACATATTGGTTATCACCACAGGCCAGACCATTCCACACCAGTACCATGGCGATACATCGAGCTAAACCAATCAGGATCACGCCTGTCATATACTCTGGATAGCTATGCAAAAAAATCACAGCCAACGCAAACATCAGTACCGGAGCAATCAACCAGTTTTGAATTAAAGATAGCGTCAGGGTTTTCTTATCCTTAAACACTTGCGGCAAGGTCGCATAATCCACTTTTGCCAGGGGTGGATACATCATCAGAATCAGACCAATCGCGATTGGAATATTGACTGAATTAATACTGAATTGATCCAGAGCAACCGATGCTTGAGGAAAAAAGTTTCCTATGGCGATGCCTAACGCCATGGCAATAAAAATCCAGAGCGTCAGGTTGCGATCTAAAAAGGACATGCGTTTTTCAGACATGTGACTTACTCAACATTCGAAATTTGATTAATCGCTGCAATCAATTGCGAGCGAGAAAGCTCATTTACGTTAAGTTTAAACAAAGCATCCAAGCGACGATTGATATGTTCAACAGTGCTCATAAAGGCTTTCATTTTTTCTTCTTTATCCACCTCTAAATGGGACGGATCAGACAGGCCCCAGTGCGCCTTGATCGCTCCGCCAAGATAAAGAGGACACGCTTCCTGTGCAGCCGCATCACAGACGGTAATCACCACGTCTGGCTGATACTGTTCACAGGCATCAATGCTTTTGCTGGATAAGCCTTCAGTCGACAAGCCCAGATTGTGCAGGGTTTCAAGCGTCAAGGGATGCACCTGACCGGAAGGTTTGCTGCCGGCACTGTAAGCGACCCAGCCTTCTGGCGCACGGCTATTGAACAACACTTCAGAGAGAATGCTGCGGCAACTGTTCCCCGTACATAAAAACAAAAATTTCATGAAAACTTACTCGCAATGGCTCTGAATCGATAGAGCGGAAGAATCAAATAAAACCGGAACCTCACTAGCTTTTAGCACGTCCAGAATTTCAAAACACCAGGCCGGCAATTGCTGATTAATGCTGTAGTACACCCACTGGCTTTGCCGACGATCGTTGAGTAAACCACAAGAACGTAACAAGGCCAGATGACGTGAAATTTTCGGCTGGCTTAACTGCAGTTTATCGGTCAGATCACAGACGCATTGCTCTTTGTTTTGTGCAATTAGCAGGACAATACTGAGACGTGTTTCATCAGATAAACATTTAAAAAACTGAACGTGGTCCATAACTGCTCCCATTTTTTATGCAAATATACACATATCCATATATATGGTAAAGATGACCTGTCAAAAATGATATCCAGATCAGAATATGCCTACCAGAAAGCGCTCGCTTGAACATTTCCCGCTTTTTCCGATATAGATCATCGTCAATGTGTTTTTCAGATAAAAAAGCTCCAATCAAGTTGAAGCTTTTTCGCATGGGGGGACACTTTATTTTACCCGATTGCCCTGTTCATCCACGATGATTTCACCGTCTTCTTTGGCAAAGGCTTTTAATTGTGGCAAACGCAGAATATCCAGTACCACTTCCGATGGACGGCATAATCGGGTTCCAAACTCGGTAACCACCAACGGGCGATTGATCAGGATCGGATGTTGCAGCATGGTATCCAGCAGTTTCTCATCGCTCCAGCCGGCATCATCCAGATTCAGCTCGGTGTAGGGATCGACATTTTTACGGAGCACTTCACGAACCGTCAAACCGGCATCCCGAATCATGTTGACCAGCTGATCTTTCGAGGGTGGCGTAAGCAGATATTCGATCACTTCCGGCTCAATTCCCGCATTGCGAATTAACGCCAGCGTATTGCGTGAGGTGCCACAGGCCGGGTTATGATAAATTTGGACTTTTGGCATTTGATTCATGAGCTTCCCTCTTATCAATGAATCATAGTTTTATATATGAATATACGCATATTCGCAATATAAAATATATGTGCTTTATGAATAAAATCTGAGATGAGGACTCTAAAACCATTGGAAACAGTTTCAAAATGAGGCTGTCTTATGTCTAGGATACTGGGAGCAGTCCAGTTGATCCGGATGCTTATTACGGAGACATGCAATCTGATGACATTATTATGGTTCGTTACGGTGATGATGCTACTTTCAAAAATTAGTTATTGAGACAAATGGAAAAAGATATCTTCAGGCTCTAAGTCCAGAGTTCAAGCCAAATATTATTGAGTTAAACAACCAATGTATATTTGTAGGTCAGGTAGTTAACTATATACGCTATGTTTATCGAGCGAGAACAAGATTTAGAAAGAATTAACAAAAGCCAATATATTCAGCGTTGTCTAAATTGATAAAATCGCCGTTTTCTACAGAAAATTTAAGATTGTTAAGGATTGAAGTGAATATTCAAAATGATTTACCAGAACTAAGTAATTACAGTGAGTTAAGCAGTAAAGAGCAATTAACTATCCATCAAATGCTTATTTCGTACGTACGCTCAGATCACCTCTATAATATTATCTTGACCCATAATGTTGAACCTTACGACTTAGTTAAACTTGTAAGTATTAGTTTTGAGAATAGAGATGCTGCTATCTGGGTTCATTTTGAAACTATTACAGCTGAGAGACTGACAATGCCTCTCGATTTTATTTCAAGAATAGAAGTATGTAATTACGAAGTTTTTTAAGACTAGAATCGAGTCCCCCTAGCGTGGGGATTTATGTTAAATAAGATCTAAGCCAAAATAGAAATACTCCTGGTAACATAAGTTGACAAAAATAACTAATGATGCGAAAAGGTTTTTTTAGTTAACAGATGTTCACACATGCCTAGAATTGTTTCTGTACCACTTAGTTTAGAACAGCGAGAACGACTCATTTTTCTGGTCAAGCATGCAAAACATTGGCGTGAAAGGCAACGTGCCCAAACTATTCTCTGGCTTTCCGAAGGTAAAAGTGTTGCGGAAGTTGCCACTCTACAAGAACGTATCCCAGAAACCATAAGGCTACAACGCCGACGTTGGGAATTGTATGAGCTTGAATCGATTAAAGAAGGTCATCGCTCAGGTCGACCCAATACATTGATCTCAGACTATCAGGCGAAAATCCTAGATTGGGTCAATACAAGTCCACTCAATGCAGAACAAATCCGAGTCAAACTACATGAAGAATACGAAGTGTCCGTGTCTGTTGAAACCATTCGTAAGTTTTTACGTGATTCAGGTATGGTCTTCAAGCGTACCCGTCATAGCTTGAAAAAAAAGAGATCCGATTGCATTTGAACAAGCAACACAGCAGATTGAAGAATTACGAGAGCAAGCGGCACGTGGTGAAATTATATTAGGTTATGTTGATGAAACAGGATTTTCATCTACACCTGATAACCGCTATGCGTGGACAAAGATAGGTGATGTTCATGCGGTTGATGCAATAAGATTAAAACGAGTTAATGTCATGGGGTGTTTGCTTTCAACGGGGAAACTGGTGACAAGCTGTTTACAAGAGTCAGTGACAAGTACTTGGTTTTATGCCTATTTAACTGGAATAGCTCAACAAGTAAAACAGACATATAACCTTCCATTGGTTCTTATTGTTGATAATGCCTCGATTCATAGAAGTAAAAAGATGGCTGATTACAGAGAGCTACTTAAAACTAACTTTTCGACGAATCTGTATTTTATTCCAGCTTATAGCCCTGAGTTAAATCGAATCGAGATGGTATGGAAGCAGATGAAATATTATTGGCGAGATTTTCAAGTCATGACAGCTGACAAAATAGAGCAATGGGTGGAGAAAGTATCAAACCAATTCGGAAAAGAATACATGTTTACTTTTTAATGGATACTTACATAAGAAGCCAGCAGCTTTTGCAGCCATATAATTCTTGACCTTTTTATGGGAAATATGTGGTCTAAAAATTATCCCTGTAAAACATCATATAAATCCTATAATTATTAGAAACGATGACATGATTTTAATCTCTTATTTTTCTAAGTTCATATTAAACAATCCGATATGTACGAGTTCTCTTTTATAAGATTCTCTATATAATTCAAAGTTAAATAACAATAAACTTTATATTTTTTCTTATATGTGAAGCTTATCCCAAAAAATTTAAAGGAAACTATATACCAGCTCTTATAAGATTGTCCCCCCCAATGCGTACAATGAAGATAAACTGTTGAATGATTTGGATAAATCACTAAATTAATATAAATATTATTATAATATAAAGGGTTAGACACTTTTCCTTTCGACTTTACAATTTCCTTTCGTTGTTAATAATTAAGATACATTTAAAATGCTTCTTTAGAACTATAATTTTGAAAATTTTTTGGTAGCTTCGATTCATTATGACTTTTTATATATTTCTAATACTTATGAATATCGCAGCTATAATGGCAGTGATTGCATTTTTTCATAAGTAATAAGAAAATTACATCTTGGTATTTCTAACCGCAGGCTAATTTTAAATTTCATTATAAAAATAAATTTCTTTAAGTATTATTTTTAGTATAAATTTCACACATTTCTATATAATACCTATTTTAGGCTCCCGTTTATAAGAATTACTCATATATTGGGTATTTCGCATATATATTCTTACTGTTGCAGTAGGTTCACTTCATGAATAATATTAACTTTAATAACTTTGAAGAAACTGGCCAAGCCATTTTAAAATTCTTATCTCAACGCTTTGGCTTCAAATTGTGGATGATTACTCGTACTGAGGGTGACGACTGGATTGTATTATTGAGTGAAGATAATGGCTATAACGTTAAGCCCGGACAAGTATTTCATTGGGCAGACTCATTCTGCTCACACATGGTACAAAGTAATATGCCTCGTATTGCTCCCTATTCACCTGATATTCAAGTTTACGCAGATGCACCTATAAATCACCTAGTCTCAATTAAAGCCTATATCGGCCAACCTCTGTATAAAGAAGATGGCTCTCTTTTTGGCACTCTATGTGCAATTGATCCCGAACCTCAACCTAAAATTCTTGTTGAAGATGCTCCATTATTCGAGTTGATAGCAAAGGTACTCAGTTATACGATGCAAGCTGATATGAAAGCTGCTGAGTACATACGTAAAGCTGAGCGTTTTGAAATAGAAGCAATGTCCGACCCAATGACTGGACTTTTCAACCGTCGTGCTTGGGATGAGCTTATTATCAAAGAGGAAGAGCGCTGTAAGCGTTATGGTCACCCTACTGCTATTCTTATGATAGACCTTAATGATCTTAAGATCACAAATGATACTCTGGGTCATGCTGCAGGTGATGAGCTCATTCAAAGAATGGCTTTAGCTCTCAAAAACACGGTACGTAGTAATGATATTATCGCTCGCTTAGGGGGTGATGAGTTTGCTGTGATGACCATTGAAACTAACTTAGAGCATGCGAAGAAGCTTGCATCAAGAATTCAAAATACTTTTACAAAAGTTGGAATTAGTGCTGCAATTGGCTTTGCAATGCGTAATCCAACCTTTGGGTTAGCTGAAGCTATCAAAGAAGCAGATGCAAAGATGTATCAGAATAAAGTTATGGTCAAATCGAGTAGCCATTAATTAAACTACTTACCCGATGCAGTCTTTGTATCTGGTAAGGCCTTATCTACAATCTGAAGATGTACTATTGAAATAATTCAATATAACCGAAAACCCTAGAGATTTTTTGAAATAAAAACTATTATTTTTCATATCATTAAGAGCTTTAATCCGTTTTAATTCTGCACTTAGCCCTATCAAAATTGCGACTTTTCCAACAAAAATCCTGCAGTTTATTCCCAGGTTTTTGATCAAACGGTTAGGATCAACAATTTACTTTTATCATGAAGACTGATTATAAAAATAATAAAAGTCCATGCCAAAAAACCTTAAGTTCGCCAGCGAGCGCCGTAGTGACCAACGTAAAAAAATTATACAAGCCGAAATGCTGCAGGCCCAAACATTTATACAGATCTATCTGCTCTTACCTTTCTTCTTTAAGGCATATCAGCATCAGCAACATCTTACGATGCGCAAACCCTAGAAGATGTCATCTAGCATGAAGCAAGCGCTGTGCGTGATAAAAAATTGACTGAACCTACACTGCGAATCTGCCTGTGGCTGATCAGCCGAGTACAACGCAAGTGCAGCACTTCAATCAATTTATTAATTTGCGGCACTTTGAGCTGAAATATTTAAGCTAAATGTCATGAATAGACATATCTGCCAGTGCACCAAACTTTTCATCAAACGGCGCTAATTGTTCTTTGACGTATTTGGATCCGCGAAGTTTACGGCCATGCTCATCATAGTATTTATGAAAAAGTGTTTTGAAGGGATAGTACTGTTTTATGCTCAAGTCTTCCGCCATCTGATTGACCTTCGCTTCAAGCATCTTTTGAGCTACCCCTTGCTCACATTCTTTTGCGGTATCACGAGTTGCTGAAGAACGTTTTCCATTGATCATTAGTTCAATGTAGTAGGCCGAACCGCGCTTTCTGGGCTTGGGTAATTTCATGACGTAATTTCCAAAATTCTTGACGTAAACTTGACGTAAATTTAACGGCAATAACTGCATAAAATACGGGTTTTGCAGATAGTGCGGATAACGGCTCACTTTACTCAAGGCATTAAAAAAGGGCTTTAAGCTACTGTTTTCGCTTAAAACCCTTATAACATAACGTTTAGAATCTTGGTAGGTATATCCTCTACCGTAGCAACATTTAATCCAATGATTTTAAATAACTTTTTCTAAAAATCAAATTTAGTGATACACATGGTGATACAAGAAAACATATGCTTTTTATTGTAATTTTTTGTAAAAATTAAGTGCTTTGACACTAAATTTAGTAACCCTTCCCTCTACAAGAAAATCAATTTTTTATTGAACTATACGATGAGGTGTTTCCAAATATCTTTATTGAACTTTTACAATACAGAGTTTCCTGGTGAAGGAAGAACCGACATCAATATAATAACAATTATCGACTTTAATTGGCTCTTTCACAATGGTGTGACCTAGATAAATTTCATCAATATTTTCGACACTATCATAGTGAGCTGATTGCTGGCGAATACGTCCTCTCCCCCATAATGCATTACTATAAGCAGAAGTTACACCTGATATCTTGTAGTCACCTTGCAGAATGTCTTTCTTAAAAGCATCCCAATCATGTATATCAATATCAGCATGTAACACGCCAATTTTTTTATTTTTTAATTGAACTTCTATAACCAAAGGTAATTGTTGAAAACGAGCACTAATCTCAGATTGCCTTATTAAACTGAGTTGATAAAACCATTGCCCTCCATTTCGTGCATGAATATCTTTTATTTTGTGATCAACTAGCGCTCGTATACACATCTCTTCATGGTTACCACGTACTGTAGAAAACCAAGGCTCATTAAGTAACCCAATACATTCCAAGTTTTCATGTCCTCGATCAACAAGGTCACCTGTACAAATGATCAGATCATTCTTAAAGTCAAAATCAATTTTTTTAAGTTCTTGCATCAATAGGCTATAACAACCATGTAAGTCACCTACAATATATATAGCGGGGAATTGTTGACCATCTATACTTTTAACAATTTCTACCATAGTGTATATACCTGGCGAATTCAAACATGAGGTGCGACAGTTTGAAAAGTCTTATGATAATCAACAAGCTGAGCAAATTTCTCTAATGGTGTAAGCCAATCTAACGCT